>JBFGWM010000210.1:0-4870 GCA_041588495.1 Pseudomonadales bacterium
CGGAGATTCTCGCCGCGTACGCGGAGTACATGGCGGCCGAGATGCGCCACGGCACGCCCCTGCAACACATGGCGCGGCACCTGCTCGGCCTGTACCAGGGCCAACCGGGCGCGCGACGTTTCCGCCGTTTTATCAGCGAGAACCTGCCGCGCCGCCGCGACGACATCGACGTGATCCACGACGCTGCCAGGCTGGTGGCTGAGTGTTAGAATCGAAGCACACGCCGCAGCGGAACACAGACAACATGGGTACCCAGGCCAGCAAGTTGGAACAGCTGCGCGAGATGACCGTGGTGGTCGCCGACACCGGCGAGATCGGCCAGATCGAGCGTTTCCGTCCCGTGGACGCCACCACCAATCCCTCGCTGCTGCTCAAGGCCGCGCAACAACCCGGCTTCGATACGCACATCCGCACGGCCATCGACTGGGCGCGTGAACAGGGAGACAGCTCCGAAACACAACTGGATCACGCGTTGGACCGGCTTGCCGTCGACACCGGCATGCGCATTCTCGAACTCATCCCCGGCCGCGTTTCCACCGAGGTCGACGCACGCCTGTCCTTCGATACATGGGCCACCATCGAGCGCGCGCGCAAGCTGATCCGCATGTACAACGAGGCGGGAATCGACAACGACCGCGTGCTGATCAAGATCGCCTCCACCTGGGAAGGCATCCATGCCGCCCGCCAGCTCGAGCAGGAAGGCATCCACTGCAACCTGACCCTGTTGTTCGGGTTCTGCCAGGCCGTCGCCTGCGCCGACGCGGGCGTGACCCTGATCTCGCCGTTCGTGGGCCGTATTCTGGACTGGCACAAGCAGGCCACCGGGCGCGACCACTACCCGTCCCGCGAGGATCCCGGCGTGATCTCGGTGACGCGCATCTACAACTACTACAAGAGTCACGGCTACGACACCATCGTGATGGGCGCCAGTTTCCGCAATACGGGTGAAATCGAGGAACTCGCGGGTTGCGACCGCCTCACCATCGGACCTGCCCTGCTCGAGGCACTCGACGCCGATCACGGCGAACTGCCGCGCCGCCTCGATCCCGAAAACCTGGGCATCGCGGAGCCAGTCACCGCGTGCAACGAATCGAGTTTCCGCTGGGCCCTCAACGCGGACGCCATGGCCACCGAGAAACTCGCCGAGGGCATCCGCAACTTCGCCGCCGACGCGGTGAAGCTGGAAAATCTGGTCCGGGATACCGCGTCCTGATGCTCGACGCCATCCGCGAGTTCTTCGAGCAGCGCGTCTGCGACGACGACGTCCGCGGCGAACTCCCGGTCGACCGCCTGCACCTCGCCGCCGCGACGCTGATGATCGAGGTCTCGCGCGCCGACCACGACACCGATGCCAGCGAAACCGCCACAGTGCTGCGGGCGCTGCGCGAGCAGTTCGGAATTGGCGAACAGGACCTCGACGAAATCTTGCGCCTTGCGGAACGGGAGGCGCGCGATGCCACGGACCTCTACCAGTTCACCCGCCTGGTCAACGACAACTTCGATCCCGGCCGGAAATCAGAACTGATCCGTGCGATGTGGCAGGTCGCCTACGCGGACGGGAAACTGCATCACTACGAGGAGCACCTGATTCGCAAGGTGGCGGAACTGACCTACGTGCCGCACTCGGAGTTCATCCGCACCAAGCTGCTCGCCGAGGAAGAGGCGCAGGCGCGCCACTGAAAGCACCTCCGGGACGGGCTGTCCGATACCGTCAAACCGTTGCGGAGCGGGGCGCAGGACAAAAGCGAGTCCTGGAAACTCAGCTTTCCAGCATTTCCACGACCTCGCGGAACGCGCCGGCATTGCTCTCGTTGAGATTCACGAGGGTGCGGTGCGCTTCGAGGATGTGTTCGCGGGTTTCCTCCTCGGAAGCCTCGAGGACCGGGAGCTTTTCCAGGTCGGGGGGAATGCCGCGGGATTCGTCGATGATCACAAACACCTGGTCGAAGCCCATGCTGTCGAGCACGCGGGTGATGTCGGGGTTGGTGGAGACAATGGTGGTGGGAATACCAAACTTCTTGCGGACCTTGATGGACAGCTTGGCCAGCAGACCGAGCATGGTGCTGTCGATGGCCACGTTCTCGGAGAGGTCCACCAGCACCGCGTTGACATCGGGCGCGGCAAGAATCCGCTCGATATAGCTGTTGAGCGACGAGCAGAGCGGCATGCGCACATTGCCGGTGAACTTGATGATATGCGCGCCGCCCTCGTTGGCTACGAGTATGTGTCCGCTATTTTCCATCCGTCCTTCTGCTCAGTGAGAGCACCGCGATGTCGTCTGGTGCTTCGGTGATTTCGGCCACGCCGAGCGCTGCGGCAATTTCCCGGGCGTCCGGCTGCTGCTCGCCGATAACCCTGAGCAATTGCTGCTCTTTTTCCTGCAGGGTGGGCTCGGGAAGAATCTCGAGTACCCCGTCCGAAAACAACACCAGCGAACAATCGTCCGACAAGTCGAGGATTCTATCCTCATACTCGGCTTCTTCAAACAGCCCGACCGGCAAACCCTTGTGCTCGATGAATTCCGCCTTGCCGTCTTTGCGCAGCACGGGGTACGGGAAATGCCCACCCACTGCGAATTCCACGCGGTGTTCCTCGACGTCGAGAATGCCCAGGAAGCAGGTCATGTGCTTGTCCATGCGCACTTCAAGAAGAATCTGATTGAGCCGGGCAAGAACCCGCGACGGTCGCAGTTCTCCGGGATCGATTTCGATGCTGACACGCCGCAGGAGGTCATAACTGAGGTTCTTCAGGAGCACGGTCACGAACGCCGAGGAGGCGCCGTGGCCGGACACGTCCGCGATGTAGAACAGGATGTAACGCTCAGACAACGGGAAATAATCCACGAAATCGCCGCTGAGATACAGCGACGGGATGATGTGATGGGTGAAGCGATATTCGCCGGCATCCATCTCCGCCGCCGGCAGCATGTTCAGCTGCACCTCGCGACCGGCCTCCTGGTCGAGGCGCAGCAACTGCAGGCTCTCGGCCAGCTCGCGGTTGGTGACCTCGAGCTTTTCCCGGTAGGCGCGGTTTTCCTCGCGCAGGCGCGAACGCTCCAGGCTGCGCAGCACCGCGTGCTCCAGCACCTCGAGGTCGACGATAGGCTTGATCAGGTAATCGCTCGCGCCGAGACGCAGGGCCTCGACCACGTCGCCGATGACTCCCGCGCCGGACACCACGATCACCGGCGTGTCGGGTGAAATCTCGTGGACCTTCTTGAGGACGTTGAGTCCGTCCATGCGCGGCATGCGCAGGTCGCACAGGATGAGGTCCGGCCGTTCCTCGCAGAAGCGCTGGAACCCGGCCTCGCCGTCGCCGGCCTCGAGGGTTTCGTAGCCGCTGTCCGCAAGGTACGTCGCCAGAGACTCGCGAACGAAATCCTCGTCATCGATGACCAGGATTCGGGTCGGCGCCTCGCTGGCGGAGCTAGGTTCGACTGCGGCTTGCGGCATAACGCGGTTCGCCCGGGACTTCGGAAGGACCCAAGACCATTGGCGGCCAGGGTCGGTTCAGGAGGCGATTCTAACCCATATCGGGCAAGACTGCGCGCCACACCCGCGCACAGCCGGGGCCGCAGCCGGCGGGAACCCGGCCACCACATATGGACCCGGCCCCGGAACGGGCCACAACATTGTGTGGCAAGGGGTCGATTAAATTTTGACACATTTGTCGATGCCGCTTATAAAGATAGGGTGCCAATTCAAGGATGGCACGCACAGTAAGGACACATGGAGAGGATGCCAATGCTGGTTCTGGATCGAACAAAGCACGCGGACAAGCGTGACTTCCTGCGCATGGAAATGGACATTCCGGTCACCCTGACGGACAGCATGACAGGCCAACAGGTCACCGGCATCTGCCGCGACCTGAGCGGCACCGGAATGCTGGTGGAGATGCGCGTCGCACCCTGCGAGGGGATTCGCTACGACGTCTCGGTGCCGGCCACGCGCCCGGACCTGGACCTCGGTTCCCTCGAAGCCTCTGTGGAAGTGACCCGGGTCATTCCCCGCGAGGACGGCTTCGAAGTGGGCATGAAGATCTGCGGCATCAAGCCCTGATCGCGTCCCACCGGACCTGACAACCTGCCGTCGCACGCGACGGCAGGTCTCCCACTACCGGGCCCCGGGCCCGGCCGGTTGTTTCGCCCTGAAAAACCGGGCGGGCGGGATTGTATCGCGCCACGCGAATCAGTCCGCGCGTGCATCACCCCGCCCCGTAGCACTCTCCCGCCAGACCGGCGGCGCTCAATCCAGGAACGGATCGTCGACCACGCCGTCGTTGACCAGGTAGTCACGACGCTGCAGGTAGCTGTCACGAATAAACACGTAGCGATCGCCGATGATCAGTTCCTCGCCGGAAAGCAGTCCGGCACGGAAATCCACCGCGCCGAGGGCGCGCACCGCCAGCTGGCTTTCGCGATCCTCCATGTAGGTGACCGGGTCGAGGAACGCATCGGGGATGATCGAGATGCCGTCGCGCACGTTGCGCGGACCGAAGATCGGCAGCACCAGGTAGGGACCGGGATTGACGCCCCAGGCACCCAGGGTCTGACCGAAATCCTCCTCGTGCTTGACGAAGCCGAACGGGGTCGCGAAATCGAACAACCCGGCGACTCCCAGGGTGGAGTTGAGGATGATGCGGACCAGGTCGGAACCGGCATCCACCACCTTGCCCTGCAGCAGGTTGTTGACCATCACGCTCACGTCGTTGAGGTTGCTGTAGAAGTTGCTGATGCTCTTGTTGACCCGCTCCGGCGTGTTTTCCTGGTAGGCCTTGGCGACCGGCTTCAGAATGTTGCGGTCGAGGACATCATTGAACGCGTGCACCTTGCGGTTGAATCCCTCCCAGGGATCGGCCGGATCCTGCGCCA
>JBFGWM010000211.1:0-4804 GCA_041588495.1 Pseudomonadales bacterium
AACAGGGCGCTGCTGACGGCGCCCAAACATGCGTCGCGACGCCGGGCCGCCTTCTCGTCGGCAGCGTCAGAAACTTCCACGAGCACTTTCCCGGCGGCCAGCATCTCCTCGCAGAGCAGTTGCGGAGCCGGCATTTCGATCAGCTTGAAGACACCGCGCAACTGGTCGAGAAGTTCGATGCTTTTCTCGACGTGCTGGGGGTTGTCCCGGTCCTCGATGTAGGTCTGGATGTACACCTCGACCTGGCCCAGGGTGGCGTCAAGCTCGTCCTTCACCAGGCTGAGAGAAGTCGTGTTGGATACCGCTACCATGTCCTGTCACCCGCCCCCGGAAATCCGTTTTCCTGACTGGTTAGCGAACGGCGGAGCCCCGTGCAGATGACCCGTCGCCGTCGCCGCCTTCCTTATATGCCAATTGTGGCAGGTCAGGCGCAACTGTCTATCCCTTGTTTCTCAGGGAACTCCCTCCGCAAGCCGGTGCGGACACCGGACAGCCACTGTAATCGCGCGGCAACCGCCGGCTGGAAATTCTTCGATTTCTTCCTCCGCATGGCGCCCATCACCATCCCGGAGTCCATCTGCGGGGTGGCGACCTGCGCCCTGCTTGAGAGAATCAAGTGGTTTGATTACGGGCACCAGCTGCCTGCCGAGGTGCGTAGCATCCTCGAGGGCTTCGACGCCGAGGAAACCCTGCGCCGCACTGATCACGACTGGGCCAATCTGCCCAGCGTGGCCACACCGAACGGGCAGGCGGCGTTCCTGTTCCTGCTGACCTCGGCGATCGCGCCGCTGGTGCGACTGTCCTACGGGAAGATGGTGTGGATGGCCCTGCCCTACACCCTGGTGCTGGGCAGCGTCGGCTTCGTCGCGGTGATGACCACGCTCAAGCTGTAGACCGGCTCAACCGGGCTCGATCGCGTCCAGGCGGTCCCAGGCGCATTCCCCTGCACGCTTGCGGATCCGTTCCAACGTGCGTTCGTGGGCGGCGAGTTCCGTCGCCGTCGCCCGCCGCACCGGCGGCCGCGGGAACGCCTCCGGCAGGCGCGCCCCGGCGGCTGCCGCCTCGCTGAAACCGGCCCCGCGTTCCCCCGGCAGGGAAAGCGTGGCCTGCCCCCCGGTCATGCGCAGGTAGACGTCCGCCAGGATCTCGGCATCCAGCAGCGCCCCGTGCAGGGTGCGGTGGGCGTTGTCCACCATGTAGCGTTTGCACAGCGCGTCCAGACTGTTCTTCTGCCCCGGGTGCTTGTGGCGGGCCATCTGGTAGGTACAGGTGACGCTGCAGTAATCCTCGACACAGCCCAGGTCACGACCCAGCAGGGTCAGTTCGTGGTCGAGGAAGCCGCGATCGAAAGGCGCGTTGTGGATGACCAGTTCCGCGCCACGGATGTAGTCCAGGAACTCGTCGACCACGTCGCCAAAGCGCGGTTTCTCGCGCAGGTCATCCAGGGTGATGCCGTGTACCTGCACCGCGCCGGCGTCGATCTCGCGCTCGGGATTGAGGAAACAGTGGTAATTGTTGCCGGTCAGCTTGCGGTCCACCATCTCCACGCAGCCGATCTCGATGATGCGGTGCCCCTGCTGGGGCTCGAGACCGGTGGTCTCGGTGTCGAGGATGATCTGGCGCTTGGACATGCTCGCTCCCAGGGGTTCGCGGATTTGTTTCTCGAGCCGGGCGACGCGGCGATGATCCATTTAACCAACCCGCGGGGCAATGATCCACCCGCGCCCCTGCCACCGGCCCGACCGGGGGGCGGCGCCGGGGACCTAGCGCGCGGTGGCCAGCATGTCGTCGATCCCCTGGTTGGCGAGCTGGTCGGCGATCTCGTTCTCGCGGTGCCCGGTATGCCCGCGCACCCAGCGCCAGTCGATGTCGTGCCCGGCGGCGAGTTCGTCCAGCCTGCGCCACAGGTCGGCGTTGGCCACCGGCTTGCGGCTGGCCGTCTTCCAGCCACGTTTCTTCCAGTTGGGCATCCATTCGGTGATGCCCTTGCGGACGTATTCCGAATCCGTGGTCAGCACCACGTTGCAGCGGCGCCGCAGGGAAGCCAGGGCCTCGATCGCCGCGCGCAGTTCCATGCGGTTGTTGGTGGTCTCGGCCTCACCGCCACACAGGGTTTTCTCGGTGTCGCCGTAGCGCAGCAGGACGCCCCATCCCCCGGGGCCCGGGTTACCGCGGCAGGCGCCGTCGGTGAAGATTTCAACGGTCCGTGTCAAAAAGTGATTCTCCAAAGGTCGGCTTGATGCCGGTGACCGCGATCGCGGGCTTTTTCTTCCAACTCGGGCGCAGGGGCGTCATGCCGACCGGCTGCTTGCGGGCCACCAAAACGTAGACGCCGCCCACCGGCAGGTTCAGCTTGCGTCCCGGCTGTTCCAGCCAGCGCATGCTGCCGAGAAGTCCGGCGTGCTGCAAGGGCGGCCGGAAAAAACCGTAGGCAGCGCGTTCGGGGTGCAGGTCCAGCAGGGTCATCCAGTCACCCAAACGGGGCGGACTGATGAACCCGCCGGACCACGGCACCGGTCGCCGCCCGAACACGCGGCGAAACCCGAACAGGCTCCACGGGTTGAAGCCGACGATGACCAGGGTGCCGCCGGAAATCGTCACCCGCGCGGCCTCGCGCAACACCTGGTGGGGATTGGCGTCGAAATCGAGAACGTGGTGCAACAACACGATATCGACGCTCTCGGTGTCCAGGGCCAGCGCAGCCGGCTCCGCACACAGGAGACCGTCGTTGAGATCCGGTTCGGGCACCGGGTAGGCGACGAAGCGGTGTCCGGCGGTACTGGCATGGTAGAGAGGCAGATGCGGGCTGACCCCGATCTGCATCAGCCGGTAACCGAACAGCCGTGGCAGCACCTGGTCCATCATGCCCCGTTCGATTTCCAGGACCTCGCGACCCAGGGGCGAGCGCAGCCACGCCTCCAGTTCCGGGCGCCGCCCGGCAAACGCCTTTGTCTCTTTATCCTGATCGTGATCTTGATCCATGTGCGAGGACGCCCGCGCGGAATTCCTGTTGGGTTCGCTTTTTCATTATGCAACACTTGAGGTTAAGCTTTCAGCCGCCTGCCCCGCCATGATCGAAGTCGAACCAATACCCGCGTTCCAGGACAACTACATCTGGATGCTGCGCATTCCCGGCGGCCGCGAGGCGTGGGTGGTCGACCCGGGTGACGCCGCTCCCGTGGAGGGCGCCCTGGATGCGGCCGGCGCGGAACTCGCCGGCATCCTGATCACCCACCACCACTGGGATCACACCGGCGGCCTGGGCAAGCTTCTCCAGGCGCGCGACATCCCGGTGTTCGGTCCGCACAACCCGAAAATTTCCGGCATCACCCACCGCTACGGCGAGGGGGACCACTGCACGGTACTGGGTGAGCGCATGGACATCATGGAGACGCCCGGCCACACACTGGATCACATCGTGTTCCACGCCGCCGGGCATGTACCGCCCCTGCTGTTCTGTGGCGACACCCTGTTCGCGGCCGGCTGCGGACGCCTGTTCGAGGGCACCCCGCAGCAGATGCACGCCTCCCTCTCCAGGCTCGCCAGTCTGCCCGCCGACACCCGCGTCTTCTGCACCCACGAATACACCCTGGCCAACCTGCAGTTCGCCCACGCGGTGGAACCGGGAAACCGCGCCGTGACCGAGCGCATCCGGGATACCCGGAAGCTTCGCGAAGCCGGGCGGCCGAGCCTGCCCTCCACCATCGGGATCGAACTGGAAACCAACCCCTTCCTGCGCGTGCGGTCGCACGAGGTGCAGGCCGGAGCGATCGGGCGCGGCGTGGCGGCCGACGCACCCGAAGCGGAGGTATTCGGCGCCATCCGGGCCTGGAAGGACAGCTTCTGATTTCGCACCGCGCGTGATCCGCGCCTTGACCCGCCGCGGCGCATTTCACTAGAATCCATGCAGGGTCATACAACAACAACATGGAACGTTTTTGACCAATCCGCAGCGCAAGGGACTGTCGCGCCATCGCACCTGCCTGCGAAGCGCCCTTCTGCTTTTTGCTTCGAGTCTCTTTCTCACCGGTTGCCAGGCCCTGACCGGGCAGTCCGGTCCGATTGCGGACCGCGGTTCCCAGCAACACGCACGCCACCACACTGCCGTCTCTCGAGCGCCGGTTAAAACAGCCGGCACGAGCCACGGACAGCCCCACCAAAGCGTGGCAGCAGCGTCCGTGGCCGAAGCGGCCGGGACGGAACGCCCCGCAGACGCGAGCGTGGAAACCGACCTGTGGGCCCGCATGCGTGGCGGTTTCGCGCTCGATCCCACCATCAGCCACCCGCGCATCGACGCGGAGGCCCGCTGGTTCGCCAGCCACAACGAGTACCTGGACCGCTGCGCCGACCGCGCCGCGCCCTACCTGCACTACATCGTCGGCGAACTCGAGAAGCGCGGCCTGCCCCTCGAACTGGCCATGCTTCCCATGGTCGAGAGCGGGTTCAATCCCTACGCCTACTCGCCGAGCCATACCAGTGGCCTGTGGCAGTTCATCGGTTCGACGGGCCGGGCGTTCGGTCTGCGCCAGGACTGGTGGTACGACGGCCGCCGCGACGTGATCGAGTCGACGCGCGCCGCCATGGACTACCTGGAACGGCTGAACCGTCGATTTGACGGCGACTGGCTGCTGGCCCTGGCCGCCTACAACGCCGGCGAACGGCGCGTCGAGCGTGCGGTCGCGAAGAACCGCGCCCAGGGGCTGCCAGGCGATTTCTTCTCATTGAAGCTGCCCCGCGAAACCACTGCCTACGTGCCCAAGCTGCTCGCGGTGGCCCGGCTGGTGGCCGACCCCGACGGCCACGG
>JBFGWM010000212.1:0-4800 GCA_041588495.1 Pseudomonadales bacterium
GGCAGCGCATGAATGGCCCCCAGGTAATCGCGCACGTCAGCCGGCGACACCGGGTTGGGCCCATTATCGATCGAGTAGACGAGGCGACGGGCATTGTCGTCGAGGGAGACCAGGGTTTCGTGGAAGGCGCCGTTCAGGATGCGCTTCGCGCCGACCTCGGTGCCTCCGACTTCACCCACCTGCTCGCACGCGGTGATCACCTCGGGCGCCCAGGAAAAGTCGTGAAAATTGCGCAGGCGTTGCCAGACCTCGTCCACGGGCGCATTGACGACGATCGACTGGTAGGTGCTCGGCATGACTGTTCTCCAAACCTTGTCACGAAAATTCATGTTCACACGGATGCCGGGGCACGCTCAAGACTGCCGCCCGCGGCCGCCACAGCGCGATCACGGACGCCTAACGGAACACGTCGGGACATCCGCCGTAATCGTTGAAACGCTCATCCCAGCGTCGGACGTCCTGGGCACGCCGCCAGCGACCGTGGAAAAACTCCATCAGGCACGGACCGGTGTCCAGTTCGATGAGGAGCAGATCGTATTCTTCGACGTCATCATAGGGCGGATAGTCGGCACGCCGCCCCCAGGTCAGACCCCCGCGACGCTCGGCAACATTCAGCCAGAACTGCAGTGGCTCCACCCAGTTCCCCCGGGCCGCATCCCAGGCCCGCAGGCTGCCGTCGTCGAGCACCTGCACCTGGCCGTCGCCGAGGGACTCCTCGTCGCACTGCACAACGGCGGGCCACCCCGTGGCAAGCAGCACGGCGCACATCGCAAACGACTGTTGCAGAATCTTCATGAATGCGCTCCCTCCCGCGGCTCACCGCATCGCGCAATGCTCAGAACAGGGCGACCCCCATGGACAGCCCCATGTGCACCTGCAGGCGCGTGTCGCTGGCCGGACGCCGGCCCTTCACCTCGGTGGTGATGCGCATCGATTCAGCCTTCACGTAGGGCGTCAGGTCGATGCCGTCGAGGTCGAGATCAAAGTGACGCACGCCGCGGGGCACCACCTTGCGCGCGATGCGTTGCCGCGGCTGACCCGGGGCCTCGGCAAAGAACGCGATCTCCTCGATGAAATTGAAATCCTGGTTCGCCGGAGACAGCACCGTCAGGGCCAGCACCGACACCGAGGCCCGCTGGATGTGCTGGCGCGAGGCGCCGGTGTTCTGGAATTCCTGGCTCTGGGTGACGTCCAGCGCCGCGAAGCGGCTGAACTGGAAACCGCCGAGCATCCCCTCGAGCGCCGTGCCGCCTTCCACGTCAGCCTGTTCGCGAATGTTGATATTCACCGGCAGCGGCAAGGCTGCGCACCCGGCGATCGCCATCATGCAGACCACGCAAAGGACTGCATGGGTTGTCGAGATCGAAATTCGCATGGATTTCTCCCGTGGTTCAGGTGGCCGCGGCGCGTCGCGCCTCGCACCAGGCGTTCAGGGTGGTCTGCGGTGCGCCCAGCAAACGATTGGCGATCCCGGCATCACCGAAGTCGTCGCCAATGGTCTCGTAAAACCGCATGCGGCGCACGTCACTACGTAGCCCCGCGTCGAATGAAAGGGTCGCCAGCACGGACATCAGCCACAGGGGTACCGGGGTGACCTTGACCTCCGGGCACACGCTCGAGGTGTAGATTCGCAACGCCTCGCCCTTGGTGAGCGCCTCCGGACCGAACACGTACAGGTTGCGGTTGATCGTCTCGGGGGTGACGAACGCCCGCGCCACCATGGCCGCGTAATCGTCCGCGGCAACCCAGCGCACCGGGTGTGGCTGGCGGCCCGGAAGCAGCGCGCGCGACCCGCGGATGAACAGCGGCAGCGCCTCCATCATCCAGGTGGCGCGAAAGATCGTGTGGGGAATGCCGGTATGGCGGATCGCCTCCTCGGCCTCGTACTTGGCCCGGGTGCCCGGGTCGAGGAGATTTTCCGCGCACACCGGCGCGCCGGAGAGGTAGGTCAGCCGCGCCAGCCCGAGGCGTTGCGCAACCCGCGCGACCCGCGCGGTGCCGTGATGCTCGATGCGATCGAAATCCTCCGCACGCGGCCCGCCCATCAGGTTGACGTGGACCCCGTCGCAGCCATCCAGCGCCCGCTCGAGGGAAGCCTCGTCACCCACGTCTCCCGGGACGATCTCGAACCCGGGGCCGTGCAGGTCCTGCATCCGTTCCGGGTTCCGCGCCAGCAGGCGGACCTGGAAACGGTGTGCGCGCAGGGCCCGGGCCACTGGCGCGCCCAGCATCCCACTGGCGCCGATCACCAGGATTTTCTTCACGATCGCAGCACCCGATGCCTGGACACGAACCGGTCCATCACCCTTCGCAGCCGGGGCAGCCGGTACGACAGTTGACCCGCGGCTCAGTCCCCAACGTGGTAGGGGAATGCGAGTCCCGGGTTCTGTGTCCGGTGAATTGCCGCAAGGTCACGAATGTTCTCCCGCATGTCCGGAGGGTCTCCTTCAGCGTAGACCGCACCCGATTCCATCGCACGGGCCATGGTTTCGAAGTAACTGGACAGGTTCGTGTAGGGGTGCATGACCCCGTCCTCGGCCATGAACACCAGGAGCGGGTTCGCCAGATGTGCAATCGGCCCGCACACGACGAAGTACCACTCGGTCTGGAACTGCAGCACGGGAATCCAGTTGCGTCCCCAGGCCAGGAACGGCGTTGCCCGCAGGCGATGGTACTCCGCGACCGCCTCGTCCAACGGCAGGAACTGGTGGTACCAGGTGAGCCACTGGGCCCTCCCGTTATCCGCATGGCCGTTGCGCCACTTCCAGAGGGCGCGCAGGTCCGCGGGTGGCTCGCAACCCAGTTCGCGGAAGCGGGCATCGATGGTTGCGTCATCGAGCCCCGGATTCAGCAGCTGCGGAATCCCGGTCCCGTTGCGTTCATGCCAGGCCAGGATGCGTTCGAGGCTCTGAATCATCGCCGCCGTGTCCGGCCCAGCCAGTGCTTTTTCGCGCATCGGCGGCGTGACCACGGGCTCCCGGTCGCCGCCACAACCCGCAACCAGGACCACGAGAAACAAGCCGGCGATGTGCACCGCGCGCGGTTTTCCCAACGGCATCAGCGGCCCCTCCCCCGGTGGCTCACTCAGACCAACAGCATCCGCGCGTCAGCGGCGCCGGCCATACGGCGCACGCCCGGCAGGCACCGGGCGATCAACCCATGAAAAACGCGTTCAGCTTGTTGCCGTCGGGGTCGCGGAAATAGCCCGCGTAGAATCCCTCTCCCCGCACCCCGGGCGCGCCCTCGTCCGACGCGCCGAGTTCCAGGGCCTTCGCGTACAGCGCATCGACCTGCTCCCGGGACTGCATAACCAGGGCAACCATGACGCCGTTGCCCACGCTCGCCGGTTTGCCGTCGAATGGCCGGCACACGCACAGCGCGGCCTTGTCGGGGCCGAAGGCCCAGGCGATGAAGGTCTCCAGTTCCATGAAGCGCCGCCCGCCGAGTTCGCCGAGCAGCGCGTCATAGAATTGCGCGGACCTGTCCAGGTCGTTGGTGCCGAGGGTGACATATCCGATCATGGCTTGCTCCGTTGGTTGATGTCCCGGTGGTCCGCGCCGTCGCCGGTTTCAAAGGTATCCGCGCCAGGCGTAAATCCACGCCCCCAGCAGTGCGATTCGCACCAGTATCCCGGCCCGTCGCTGACGTGCACGGTCGGCGATCTCCTCCTCGGGAACGAGCTCCTCGCCCGGCGCGCCCTGTCGAACGTATCCCATCGCCAGCACCAATACAAAGCACCCGGCCACGATGGTGAACAGGGCCAGTCCCAGCCACAACCAGCGCAGCTCCGCGAAGACAAAGCCCGGCAGGAACAGGACCCCGGCGAATATCAGCTTGGTGGCGCCGGTAAACGCATGCCGGGCATCGGCGGAGGCGCGTTTCGCGCGTTCCAGTTCCTCCGCCCACACCAGTACGCGGATTCCATGCGCCACATGAACCACCAGGAACAGCCAGAAAAACACCACTTCCATGCCGTATCGACTCTCCCTGCCTCAGGGTCGGCACCAGGCCGGCGCATGGTCCGGTGGCTGGAAGCGACAACTCCAGCGCACCGTCCCCCCGTCAAGAGCCGGCACCAGGATCACGCGCAGGCTTCGGTCTGCATTTTCCGCGGTGATCGTGCCATCGGGGGTCGCCCTCACGCGGATGACACCATAATCCCCGTGTTCCAGGGCGAGGGCCTCCAGCCCGCGGCCGGACTCCTGCAGCGTCCCCGCCTCCCGCGCGCGGCGCTCCACCGCCTCCATGTAGAGACTGGCGGAAAAATACAACGTGGGACCCGCCTGGCGCGGATCCACGCCGGACCCCGCGCCACCGAACAGGAAGACACCGACCAGGACCCCGCCGGTGGCCAGGACGAGAATGATGACGACAAGCCACTTCATCCTGCGCGCCCCGAATCCCCACCGTGGAGCGCCTCGCTCGCCAGGCGGATGGCGCGTTCCAAGTCGATGCCCTGGCGGGAATCCACGCTGAGGGGATGCTCGGTGGGTTCCAGTTCCAGCAGGGGACGGTCGCCACCGGGCTCGACCCTGGCGCGACAACGGGTTCGCAGCGTGTCGGGATAGCCTGGAATACGGTTTGACAGCCAGCCCGGGTAGCTGTCCCGGTACCCCGGTTGCCGGAAACCCGTCTGGTAGCGTCGGAAGTTGCTGTCACTGACGGACATCCAGACGCCCCAGAGAAACCGATCGGGGAGTCCGTGGACCGGGACTTCCAACAATGTCCGGATAAAGAAGTCACGGCCCTCCAGCATGCAGAAATCGCTGTCGAGGCTGGCGTCGGTCGCGCGCTTCTCCC
>JBFGWM010000213.1:0-4796 GCA_041588495.1 Pseudomonadales bacterium
CGCTTGATTGGTTTTCTTGACGAAGACAGCATGGAAGAAATCGGTGCTGATCTGAGACCCGTTGATATGCTCAAGTTTCGGGACAATAAACGCTATCGTGACAGACTCAGTCAGGCCCAGAAACAGACTGGTGAAAATGACGGCGTAATAGGGCGGGGCGGGCGTCTTCGCAATGCGCGGCATGGTCATCTCCCTGTAGTGCGTGGGTAACAAGAGCGCTGGCTATTGTTTTCCACAGAATCTGTGGATAAGTCAGTGGGTAAATTGTTCAGTTCCCGTTTTGAAGCCCGTGCCACGGCACCTTTGACAGATTGGTTAAAAATTAGACAAACCATAAATAGCTATAAATTCCAATAACTTGAATAAGCTTTATCATGCGATTTAGTTAAAGTGTTTGCTAAGCCCGTGAATATTGAAAACCCCCGGCTGGCTGTCCTTCTACACTAAGGACGACCAGTATTCCCGCGAGAAATTCGCCGGCGACCTGGAACGGCTGCGCTCCTGGTACCTGGACCGCGGTTACATCAACTTCAGCATCGAGTCGACCCAGGTCTCCATCACCCCGGACAAGTCCCACGTGTACGTGGTGGTCAACGTCTCCGAGGGCAAGCAGTTCACCCTGCGCGAGGTCAAGCTCGCCGGTGACCTCGTGGTTCCCGAGGAGGAGCTGCGCCTGCTGATGGTCATGCGTCCCGGGCAGACGTTCTCCCGCAACGTGCTGACCCTGACCTCCGAACTGCTGACCAAGCGTCTCGGCAACGAGGGGTACACCTTCGCCAACGTCAACGGCATTCCCGAGGTCCACAACGAGGACGACACCGTCACCGTGACGTTCTTCGTCGATCCGGGCAAGCGCTCCTACGTGCGTCGCGTGAATTTCCGCGGCAACACCCGCACCGCCGACCAGGTGCTGCGCCGGGAGATGGTGCAGATGGAAGGCGGCTGGGCATCGACCGACAAGATCGAGCAGTCCAAGGTTCGTCTCGAACGCCTCGGCTTCTTCCGCGAGGTGAACGTGGAAACGCGCCCCGTACCGGGCACCACCGACCAGGTCGACGTCGAATACGCGGTCGAGGAGCAGCCTTCAGGCAGCCTCTCCGCCAGCGTCGGCTTCGCCCAGGGATCCGGCCTCATCCTCGGCGCCAGCGTGAGCCAGAACAACTTCCTCGGCACGGGGAACAAGGTCAGCATCGCGGTCAACACCAGTTCGTTCCGGACCCTGTACAGCTTCTCCTACCTGAACCCGTACTTCACCCTCGACGGCATCAGCCGCGGCTTCAACTTCTTCTACCGGCAGACGGACTTCGACGAGGGCAACATCCAGGACTTCACCACCGACGCCTTCGGTGGCGGTGTGACGTTCGGCTACCCGATCACCTTCTCGGACCGGCTGACCTTCCGCCTCGGCTACACCAACACGCAGGTCAACGAGGGTGTCATCCCCGCCCAGGAGATCAGTGCGTTCCTCGCCGACGAGGGCGACCAGTTCGACGCCTTCTCGCTGGAAGCCGGCTGGAGTCGCAACCGCCTGAACCGGGGCGTGCTCGCAACCCGCGGTTCGCGGCAGAGCCTGAGCCTGGAGGTGGCCGTGCCGCCCAGTGATCTCAAGTACTACAAGCTCAGCTACAGTGGCGAGAAGTACTTCCCCCTCTCCGAGAACCTGACCCTGCGCATGCGCACGGACCTCGGTTACGGGGATGCCTACGGCGGGTCCGGCGTGATGCCGTTCTTCGAGCATTACTTCTCGGGCGGATTCAACTCCGTGCGCGGCTTCGAGGCCAATACCCTGGGGCCCCGCAACAACCCGGCGCCATTGGACCCCGACCAGGATCCCGCACCGTTCGGCGGCAACGTGCTGATCGAGGGTAGTGCGGAGATCATCTTCCCGACCCCGTTTGTCCGCGATCAGCGTTCCATCCGCTCGTCCCTGTTCCTGGACGCCGGCAACGTGTTCCTGACCGAGCGCTCGAGCGGCATTCCCGACGGGCCGGAGGATGATGTCAACCTGAGTGACCTCCGCTACTCGGTGGGCATTGGCCTGACCTGGATCACCGGTTTCGGTCCGCTTACCTTCAGCCTGGCCAAGCCGCTCAACGACGAGTCCGGCGACGATACGCAGATCTTCCAGTTCTCCTTCGGCCAGGCCTTCTGACGCGGCGCGACCCGGTATTCCAGGGAATTCCCGGCATTTGCCCCGTAACGGCCCGAGATGCGAAGATTCAGCCTGCCCATGACCGGCCCCGACAGCGGGGCCGGTCCAGTTTCGATCCAACTGGAGAGTCACCGAAAATGAACCTGAAAAGGACCCTGAGCGTAATCCTGTTCACCGCGTCCCTGCCCTTCATCGCACCCGGGGCCCTTGCCGCCGACGACGGGCCCAAGATCGCGGTCCTGCACTGGCAGGGCGCCCTGCTGGCCACGAAGGGTGTTCAGGACAAGTTCCAGAACCTGAAGAGCGAGTTTTCCACCGAGGAGTCCGAGGTCAAGCGGGCTGCCCAGGAGGTCGAAAAACTGCAAAAGCGCCTCAAGCAGGATGGCGCCGTGATGAGCGACAAGGAAAAGGTCAAGCTGGCCAAGAAGCTCGAGGAAAACCTCAACGACTACAAGTACCTGGGCGGCAAGCTGCAGAAACAGGTCAACGAGCGGCAGCAGGAGATCCTGATGACCATGCGCCCGGACCTGGAACGCGCGGTGAAGGAAATCATCGAAACGGGCGGCTATGATCTTGTTGTGGATGGTCAGGCCGTGCTGTTCGTCAATCCGGCCCATGACATCACCGCTGAAGTGACCCGGAAGCTGAACGAGATCATGTAACATGGCCGCGGACCTGGTAGCGGGCGTCGGTTCCTACACCCTCCAGCAGATCGCCGATTACCTGGGCGCTGAACTGCGCGGCGACCCCGGTACCGAGATTCGCGGACTGGCGACCCTGGAAGGCGCCACCGGGTCGGACCTCTCCTTCCTCGCCAACCCCGCATACCGGAAGCACCTCTCCGACACGCAGGCCGGGGCCGTGATTGTCGCGCCCCAGGTCGCCGGGGACTGCCCGGTGAACGTGCTGGTGCTCGACAATCCCTACCTCGGGTTCGCCCGCGTCACCCGCCTTTTCGATGACCGTCCCTGGCCGGATGCCGGTGTGCACGCGACTGCCGTCATTGCCGACAGTGCGCGGGTGGACCCTTCCGCCAGCGTGGGGCCGAATTGCGTCGTGGGTGCGGACGCGGTGGTCGGCGCGCGAACCGTCCTCGGCGCGGGTACCGTGATCGGCGACCGTTCCAGCGTCGGAGAGGATTGCTACTTCCATCCGCGGGTCACCATTGCCCACGCCGTGCGTATCGGGTCGCGCGTGATCATCCACAGTGGAGCAGTGATCGGTTCCGACGGATTCGGATTCGCGCCGGATGGCGGAAAATGGGAGAAGATCGCCCAGATCGGCAGCGTGGTCGTGGGCGACGACGTCGAGATCGGCGCCAATACGACCGTGGACCGCGGTGCCCTCGATGACACCGTCATCGAGGATGGCGTGATCCTCGACAACCAGATCCAGATCGCGCACAACGTGCGCATCGGAGCCTATACTGCAGTAGCCGGTAACACCGCCATCGCGGGTACCGCCCGGATCGGTCGGAACTGTACCATCGGTGGACAAAGCGGCATCGCGGGACACCTGGAGATCGCGGATAACGTCCATGTCGGCGGCATGTCGATGGTAATCGGCGATATCCGTGAGCCGGGCGCGTATGCCTCCGGCACCGGGTCGCTGCCCATGGCCCAGTGGAAAAAGTGTGTCGTGCGCTTCCGCCAGCTGGAAGACATTGCACGCCGCCTGAAGGCGTTGGAGAAGAAGGCAGGCGAATGACCATGGCCGAGGAATTCGTGATGGATATCGAGGACATCCTCGAGTACCTGCCGCACCGGTATCCTGCCCTGCTGGTGGACCGTATCACCGCCATTGACGTGGGTAATTTCATCCGGGGCTACAAGAACGTCACCATCAACGAGCCGTTTTTCCAGGGCCACTTCCCCAATCATCCGGTCATGCCGGGCGTCATGATCGTCGAGGCGATGGCCCAGCTGGCCGGAATCCTGGGTTTCAAGACCCGCGGCATGAAGCCCTCCGACGGTTTGATCTACTACCTTGCGGGCGTCGATGACCTGCGTTTCCGGAGGCCCGTGCGGCCAGGCGACCAGTTACACATGGAGGCCAGGTTCCTCAAGCTGCGCAGGGGAATCGGAATCTTCGACTGCGAGGCGAACGTGGATGGCGCCATGGCATGCGAGGCAAAGCTGATCTGCGCGGAACGGGAAATAAAGGGATGATTGATCCAAGAGCCATTGTCGATCCGGGAGCCGAAATTGCGGAGGACGTCAGTATCGGCCCGTGGACCATTATCGGGCCCGACGTGACCATCGGCGCCGGCACCGAGGTGGCCTCCCACGTGGTCATCAAGGGGCCCACGACGATTGGCCGCAACAACCGGATCTTCCAGTTCGCCAGCGTCGGCGAGGAGAACCAGGACAAGAAATACAAGGGCGAACCGACCCGCCTCGAAATCGGCGACAACAACATCATCCGCGAAGGCGTGACCATGCAGCGCGGGACGGTGCAGGACCAGAGCCTGACCAAGGTCGGCAGCAACAATCTCTTCATGGTGTATGCCCACGTCGCCCATGACGTGGTGATCGGTGACAACTGCATCCTTGCCAACAGCGTGGCGGTGGCGGGGCACGTGCACATCGGCGATCACGTGATTCTCGGCGGGCTGACCGGGATCCACCAGTTCTGCCATATCGGC
>JBFGWM010000214.1:0-4748 GCA_041588495.1 Pseudomonadales bacterium
CATGAAGGCGGTCAAGCGGTTCAACCCCGAGGTCGGGGTTCGCCTGGTGTCTTTCGCCGTGCACTGGATCCGCGCCGAGATTCACGAGTTCATCCTGCGCAACTGGCGGATTGTGAAGGTCGCGACCACCAAGGCCCAGCGCAAGCTCTTCTTCAACCTGCGGAGTGCGAAAAAGCGCCTCAGCTGGCTCACCAACGAAGAGGTGGACGCGGTGGCGCGTGATCTCAGCGTCGAGCCCGCCGTGGTCCGCGAGATGGAGGGGCGCCTGAGTGCCCAGGATGCCGCGTTTGATGGCGGTCCTGACGACGAGGAAGGCTACGCGCCGGTCCACTACCTGGAAGACCAGCGGTACGATCCGGCCGCGTTGCACGAGCAGGACGACTGGAACGAGAAGTCGATCGCGGGCCTGGTCGGTGCCCTGGACAGCCTCGACGAGCGCAGCCGCGATATTGTGCAGAGCCGCTGGCTGACCGAGAGCAAGGCCACATTGCACGAACTCGCCGCAAAATATAATGTATCGGCGGAGAGAATCCGGCAGCTTGAAGCGAGTGCGCTCAAGAAACTCAGGGTGAGGATGTCCGAGGCCTGACCCGGCGTCATCACAGAGGCCGCCCGGTTTCCGACCCGGCGGCCTTTTTAATGCACGGAAACCAGTCATGAAGAAACCTTTTGCGCTGTTCACCGGCATTGCGGCCCTGGCAGCGGCGGCTTTCCTGGTCGGTAACCTGGTGATCGATGTCGCCTGGGAGGGCGAGCGCCTTGGCTGGGTCGATGCAGGTGGAGCACCCGGTATCGCCGGGGTGCGGCCCGGAATCTCGTCCCTGGGCGATGTCATTGCGCGGCGCGGTGAACCCGAGTTCTGGCTGGCCGCCTCGGGCGTCGGTTACAACGTGGAACTGCGTTACCCGGGAAGCGAACTGGACAATGACGTCGTGCGCCTGCGGGTGGTGGGCGACACCCCGCCCTCGCGACAGGAACGCCTGATGCTGGACGTTCGCGCCAGCGGCCTGTTCAGCGAGGAGGAACTCGAGACCGGCGCTCTGCGCTTTACCGTGCTCGAGGATCGCTCCCTGCTGGACTACGTGGTGCGCGAGGTGGTGGTCGAGCCGCTGGAGTCCGTGGACCACGACCGGGTCATCAAGGCCTATGGCCGTCCGGTGCTGACCATGTCCAGCCAGACGGACCGGGTCGGCGGTGATGTGACCTGGGTGTATCCCAAGCAGGGCCTGGTGGTCATCTTCCTCGAGGAGCGAGCCATCCGCTTCACGTACGTCGATCCGGAAAGCATGCGCCTCGGCGCCGGCGCGATGCAGAGCAGCGCTCTTTGACCCTGCGCTGGATGCTGGTCCTCGGTGCCCTCGGCGGGTTTCTTTCCGTCATGCTGGGTGCGTTCGCCGCCCATGGCCTCCGCTCGCGATTGGCCCCAGAGATGCTTGCAGTTTTCCAGACCGGTGTGCAATACCAGTTCTTCCATAGTCTGGCCCTTCTGGTGACCGGACTGCTGGCTGTCCAGCTCGGTGAATCGGCGGGGCTGCGCTGGAGCGGCGCCCTGTTCCTGGCGGGGATCCTGCTGTTTTCCGGAAGCCTGTATGTGCTGGCTCTCAGCGGTGTAAAATGGCTCGGCGCGGTGACGCCCTTCGGCGGAACCTGTTTTCTCGCGGGCTGGCTGGTCCTGGCGATCAGCCTGTGGAGGCACTACCCGGCGCAATGAGGATCACGGTCAACGGGGCCACGCTCGACGTGGACGAGGGATGTACCGTCCAGGTCCTGCTGAATTCCCTGGACCTTGGCGGGCGTCGTGTCGCGGTCGAACTCAACGAGGAAATTGTGCCGCGCAGCAAGCATGCCGAAACCCCGCTCGGTGACGCGGACCGTCTCGAGATCGTGCAGGCCATCGGCGGCGGCTGACTTCGTCATCCGGCGACGGTGCCCGCAAACACAGCAATCCTGACAGGAGCCCAGTTGCATGGAGACCACCTGCAGTCCGAGCACCCGTGACGCCGAACCCGGGGTGAGCGCCGAGGCGCCACTGGTCATTGCGGGACGTAGCTACAATTCCCGCCTGCTTATCGGCACCGGCAAGTACCGTGATCTCGAAGAGACGGCTGCCGCGGTTGCCGCGAGCGGCGCCGAGATCGTCACCGTTGCCGTGCGCCGTACCAATATCGGCCAGGACCCGGACCAGCCCAACCTGCTGGAGGTGCTGCCTCCCGACCGTTACACGATTCTGCCCAACACGGCGGGTTGCTACACGGCGCGGGACGCAGTGCGCACCTGTCGCTTGGCGCGTGAACTGCTGGACGGCCACGACCTGGTCAAGCTGGAAGTGCTCGGTGACGAGCAGACGCTGTTTCCGGATGTCACCGCGACCCTCGAGGCTGCCACGGAACTCGTTCGCGACGGCTTCAAGGTGATGGTCTATACCAGCGACGATCCGGTCATCGCGGCGCGTCTCGAGGATCTCGGCTGCGTTGCGGTGATGCCGCTCGCGGCGCCCATCGGCTCCGGTCTCGGCATCCGTAATCCCTGGAACATCCGCATGATCCTGGAGAAAGCCCGGGTCCCGGTGATCGTCGACGCCGGCGTCGGCACGGCATCCGACGCGGCGATCGCCATGGAAATGGGTTGCGACGCGGTACTCATGAACACGGCGGTCGCCGAGGCCCGCCAGCCGGTGTTGATGGCATCCGCGATGCGCAAGGCGATCGAGGCCGGGCGCGAGGCGTACCTGGCCGGCAGAATGCCACGCCGGATGTATGCGAGCGCATCCTCGCCCGTAGACCACACGTTTTTCTGATACCCGCTGACTCGGGTTTCCCGCGCGGGGCGGGATGAACCGGTATTGCACCCATGAACGACTCAACCCAACGACCGATCCGCAGCTTCGTGCGTCGCGAGGGGCGTATGACGCCCTCCCAGCAGCGCGCCCTGGAACAGCTCTGGCCGCGATTTGGCGTCGATTTCGTTGAGGGGATGCGAATCGATCTCGCGGACCTGTTCGGTGCGGGAGTGCCGGTGACGCTGGAGATCGGTTTCGGCATGGGCGTGTCGCTGCTGGAAATGGCCCGGGCCGATCCCGATCGCGGCTTTCTCGGTATCGAGGTGCATCGGCCCGGCGTCGGCCGTCTGCTGGCAATGCTGGAACGCGAGGGTGTCGGTAACGTGCGCGTGCTCTGCGAGGACGCGGTGAACGTACTGCGTCACGCCATTGCAGCGAATTCCCTGGACCGGGTGCAGGTCTATTTTCCGGACCCCTGGCCCAAGAAACGCCATCACAAGCGTCGCCTGTTGCAGGCGCCCTTCGTCGGGCTGGTGACCACCTGCCTGCGACCCGGCGGGATTCTGCACGTGGCCACCGACTGGGAAAATTACGCGGAACAGGTCCTCGAGGTCCTGGACGCCAACGAGGATCTTGAAAACACGGTGCCCGGCGGTGGCTATGCCGCGAGACCGGACTGGCGCCCGCTGACGCGCTTCGAGCAGCGCGGACTTGACCGCGGACACGGCGTCTGGGACCTGCTGTACCGCAGGAAGCCCTGAGTCAGAAACAGGCCAGCAGGTCGTTGAGGAAGCGCATTCCGCGTGCCGTGGGACGGACGCTCGCCGCCTCCAGCAGGCCTGCAGCGCGGGCGTCCGCGATTCCCTGGTCCAGCACTCCCGCTTGCAACCCGGTTCGCGCGCTGAACAGGTCCACATCCAGTGCCTCCCCGGTGCGAAACCAGTTCATCAGGAATTCGACGGGCAGCTCCCCGGGGTCGACTGCCTCGCGAAGGTTTTCCGGAGGGAATTGCGCATTCAGGTAATCCGCGGGTTTGCGGGTCTTGCGCGTCCTGAGGACGCGACCCGAATCCGCACAGGTGATCTTGCCGTGGGCGCCGGCGCCGATGCCCAGGTAGTCGCCGAAATGCCAGTAATTCAGGTTGTGCCGGGATTCGCAGCCGGGCCTCGCGTAGGCGGAAACCTCGTAACGGCGATAGCCGGCAGCGTCCAGCATGGCAATGCCGGATTCCTCGATGCCACCAATCACGGCCTCCCCCGGCAGGTTCGGTGGCCGTCGGTAAAATTCGGTGTTCGGCTCGATCGTCAGCTGGTACCAGGACAGGTGCTCGGGCTCGAGACCCACGGCCATGTCGAGGTCGGCGAGTGCCGAGTGCACATCCTGGCCGGGGAGTCCGTGCATCAGGTCGAGATTGACCTGCGAGAAGCCCGCCTTCCGGGCGGCGTGCATCGCGGCACGTGCCTCCTCTCCGTCATGAATGCGCCCCAGCCCGTGGAGCAGGTTGTCCTGGAAACTCTGCACGCCGATGGACAGGCGGTTGACGCCGGCCGCACGGTAGGCGCGGAAGCGGCCCTGCTCCAGCGTGCCCGGGTTGGCTTCCAGGGTGATTTCCGCACCGGTCTCGATGCCGGCAGTGCGCGCCACCGCCTCCAGCACCCGGGCCACACTGGCGGGTTCGAACAGGCTGGGAGTCCCGCCGCCGAAAAACACGGAGTGCACTGTCCGTCCCTGCAGCAGGGGCAGGTCGGCCGCGAGATCGTCGAGGAGCACCGAAGTGTAGGCGGAATCCGGGATACCGCCGCCCACGGCGTGGGAATTGAAGTCGCAGTAAGGACACTTGCGCACGCACCAGGGAAAGTGCACGTACAGGCTGACTGGCGGCAGCCGGAGGATATTCGCGGGCGGAGTCACGAGCCCAGGCTTGCGAGTCGCTCCCTCAGCAGGGCCATGGCCCTGCCGCGGTGGCTGC
>JBFGWM010000215.1:0-4738 GCA_041588495.1 Pseudomonadales bacterium
CCCGCTTCCCGATGCCGCGGAAATCTTCAGCCGCGAGTGACGCTGGCTGAATTCACGCCTCCAACCAGGAGTCGATCAGCACCCGGGAAACGGCGTGGGCATCGGGGAGCGTGTAGCGCCCCGCGTCCACGCCCGCGCGTATTTCATCGCGCGTGTACCACTCGGCGAGGCGGAGTTCGTCCTCGTGGCTGGTGTCGACCGCGGTGGTGGTCGCCTCCGCGCGGCAGGCCAGCATCAGTGAGCCGGGAAACGGCCACGGTTGCGAGCACACGTAATCCACCGCGCCGACGCGCACGCCGCTTTCCTCGTGGACCTCGCGGCGCACGGCGTCCTCCAGGGTTTCCCCGGCATCGACAAAACCGGCGATCACCGAGCGCCGGCTCTCCGGCCACTGGGGCTTGTTGACCAGCAGCGCGCGCTCGCCGTGGGTGACCATCACGATGATGGCGGGGTCGACGCGCGGGAAGATCTCGCGACCACATTCCCCGGAGCTGCATACCAATGCCTGGCCGCTGGCGCGTGGCCGCGTCGGCGCGCCGCAGCGCCCGCAGAAACGATGCAGTTCACGCCAGGCCAGCAGGGCGCGTCCCATGCTGAGCATTTCCAGCCAGCCGGCATCGAGGTCCGCCGCCACCTGGCGCAGGTTGGCAACTGGTGGGCAGTCCTCGCGGCGCTCCGCGAGGTGCAGTGAAAAATAATGGTGGTCGCCGATACGGCCGAGAAAGACGCCCGATTCGGACTCGACGCCTTCCGGCAGTTGGTCATGATGCGCGATGGCGGGCCGGTTCTGTTCGGGATCGATGACCACCTCGAGGCGCTCACCGTGAAACAGCACGTAGCGCGCGTTGCGCGAGGCGCGTAGCCCGCCGATCCAGGCGGCATCGGTCCGTTCCAGGTAACAGCGGTCAAACCGGGATCCGGTCATGGTTCCAGTATACCGGCAGTCGCGACCGGGTCGCGCGCCGGGCTCAGCCCGGCGGCCAGGAGAACGGGCGTCCCGCGAGGATGTGCAGATGCAGGTGAAAAACCGTTTGCCCGGCTTTCGCGCCGTTGTTGACCACCACCCGGAACGCGTCCTCGATATCCAGCAGGCGGGCGATCTCGCCCACCTTGACCATCAGGTAGCCGAGCATCTGGATGTTCGACTCCTCGGCATCGGCCAGCCGGGGGATCGGGTCCTTCGGAATCAGCAGGACGTGGGTGGGCGCCTGCGGATTGACGTCGCGGAACGCGAGGCATTCGTCGTCCTCGTAGACGATGTCCGCCTCGATCTCGCGGTCGATGATCTTGCTGAAGATGGTTTCCGACATGGGTTGTACTCCGTTTCGATCGGGCCGGTCCGCGGCGGGTCACTCGCCGCGAAACTGCGGTTCCCGTTTTTGCATCAGGGACATTGCGCCTTCCTGGGCATCCTTCGTCTGCATGATGGCGCGACCCTTTTCCAGCAGGTCCGCGGCCATGTCCGGGTTGTGGGCGTCGCGCACCCGGGCCGCGTTGGCGAGCAGACCCTGCACCGCCAGTGGCGCCTGCCGGGCGATTTTAGCGGCGATCTCAACGGCGCGTTCCACCTGCATTCCCGGTTCGGTGACTTCCTGCACCAGGCCCAGGCGGTGCGCCTCGGCGGCGTCGATGGTGTCTCCCGTCAGCATGATGCGCATGGCGTTGTGCCAGCCGATCAGCGCCGGCATGCGGAAGGTGGCGCCGCCGAACGGGAAGATGCCGCGGCTGACTTCCATCTGCCCGAAAACGGTGTCGGAGGAGGCGATGCAGATGTCCGCAGCCATCGCCAGTTCCAGCCCCGCGGTGAAGCAGATGCCCTGGGTGGCCACCACCACCGGCTTGGTGCAGTTGCGGGTATACAGGCGCCACGGATCGACCTGGTCTTCCTCGTACAATCCGGCGATGCCGTCCTTCACGATGCGCGGCAGGGTGTCCATGAGATCCAGACCACCCGTGAAGTGCTTGCCGTGGGCGAACACCACGCCGCAGCGCAGTTCCGGGTTGTCGCTGAGCTCGGTATAGGCCGCAGACAGGGCACCGATCATCTCGGCATTGAACGCGTTGCGCTTGTCTGGCCGGTTGAGCCCGATCAGGAGCAGGTGCTCCCGGGTTTCCAGGGTGACGGTGTCGCTCATGGCGCGGCCCTCGGTGTGTCAGCAACTGAGGTTAGCGCGCTTTGAAACCGCTTGCGAACCGGCCCGGCGGGTTTCCGGGGAATGTGGGAAAGACGCTATAGTCTGACCCTGGCGCGCCGCCCGGAACTGCCCGGTGGCGCGAACCCGGCGTGGAGGTCCGGATCACCCATGAGCGAAGAAAAACAGTCCGGGAACCTCGTCTGGTTCCGCAACGACCTGCGCGTCGAGGACAACACGGCGCTGGCCGCCGCTGCCCGCGACGGGGCACCGCTCGCCGCCGTGTTCCTGGTCTGCGCCGGGCAGTGGGAAGCCCACGATGTGGCGCCGGTGCGCACCGACTTCCTGTTCCGTAATCTCGCCGAACTGCGCAAGACCCTGGACAGACAGTCGATTCCGCTGCTGGTGCTGGACTGCGGAGATTTCGGCAAGGTGCCGGCAGCCCTGGCGAAACTGTGCGGCGAGCTGGGCGTCGGTGATGTGTACTGCAACCTCGAGTACGGATTCAATGAACGGGTCCGCGATGCGAAGACGCGTGACGCCCTGGAGAAGGCCGGCCTGCGGCTGCATACCTGTACCGACCAGGTGCTTTATGCGCCCGGCACGCTGCTGAATGGCAGCGGAGAGTACTACAAGGTGTTCACCGCCTTTCGCAAGAAGTGGCTCGAGGGGTTCGGCAGCGATCTTGTCGCGGAACGTACGGCGCGCAAGTTGAAGCCCCTTGATGTCGGGGGACCGGTGCGCGGCGCGCTCGACCCGGACCAGGTGGAAAAGTTGCGTGCACGGCACGGGTCCGATGCCGTGGCCGACCTGTATCCGGCCGGCGAGAAGGAGGCTCGCGGGCGGCTGCGCGAGTTCATCTCCGATCGTGTCGCGGACTACGAGGAAAACCGGGATTTCCCCGGACGCGAGGGCACCAGCGGCCTGTCGCCATGGCTGGCGGCCGGGGTGATCTCGGTGCGCGCCTGCCTGCGCGCGGCGCTCGAGGCCAACCGCGGGCGCGCCGACGGCGGCAAGAAGGGCATTTCCTGCTGGATCAGCGAGCTGACCTGGCGCGAGTTTTACCGTCATGTGCTGGTCGGCTTCCCGCAGGTCAACTGCAATATGCCGTTCCGGGCCGAGACCGACAATATCAGTTGGCGCTCCGACGACAAGCAGTTCCGCGCCTGGTGCGAGGGCAGCACCGGCTACCCGCTGGTGGATGCGGGCATGCGGCAACTCAACGAGACCGGTTGGATGCACAATCGCCTGCGCATGGTTACCGCGATGTTCCTGGCCAAGCACCTGCTCATCGACTGGCGCCGCGGTGAACAGTATTTCATGCAGAAACTCGTCGATGGCGACTTCGCTTCCAATAATGGCGGCTGGCAGTGGAGCGCTTCGACCGGCACCGACGCGGTTCCATACTTCCGCATCTTCAACCCGTTCACGCAGTCAGAGCGGTTCGACCCCGAGGGCGACTTCATCCGGCGTTACCTGCCGGAACTCGCCGACCTCGATGCCCGTGAAATCCACGCGCCCCACAAGCACCGCAAGAAGTATCCGGACCTCGACTACCCTGAACCCATCGTCGATCACAAGGAAGCCCGGCAAAGGGCCCTGGCCGCGTTCAAGAATGCCTGAGGAAGATCCGCGCACCTTGCGTGCCGCCCGTCCCGACGATGAGCGTCGGGTCCTGCGCATACTTGACCAGACGCGCCTGCCCCACGCGGAGGAGTGGCGGGAACTGGTCGTGCTCGAAGATTACGCGATCGCGATTGCGGAGATGCAGGTGCGCGGGGCGCCCCTGATCGGTACCACCGCCGCCTTCGGGCTGGCGGCCGCGCTTCGGGAGAACGCCGATGATGCCGCGCTTGCGGCGGCGCGGGAGCGTCTTCTCTCGACACGCCCCACGGCGGTCAATCTACGCTGGGCGCTGGACCGGGTGTGCGCCGCGGTCCGGGCGCTTGCCGCGGGTGACCGCGCCGATGCTGCCTGGACACTGGCGGGAGCGATGTGTCGCGCCGAGGCTGACGCCTGCCGGGCGATCGGCGAACACGGGGTGCGAATGCTGGAGGAGATGGCCGCGCGGCGTGGCGGCCAGGTCCGGGTCATGACCCACTGCAATGCCGGCTTGCTGGCCACCGCGGCGTGGGGCACGGCCACCGCGCCCATGTACGTCGCCCGGGAAAAGGGCATCGATCTCCATGTCTGGGTGAGCGAGACACGACCGCGGAACCAGGGTGCGCTGACCGCCTGGGAACTGCAGCGCTGCGGGGTGCCGTGCACGGTTGTGGCGGACAACGCCTGCGGCCACCTGCTGGCATCCGGCGAGGTCGACCTGTGCCTGGTCGGGGCCGATCGCGTGACCGCCGGCGGCGATGTCTGCAACAAGATCGGCACCCGCCTCAAGGCGCTGGCGGCGAAGGATTCCGGGGTGCCGTTTTACGCCGCCCTGCCGGTGTCGACCATCGACTTCGACTGTACCGATGGTGGCGGAATTCCCATCGAGGAACGCAGTCCAAGTGAAGTAAACACGGTGTACGGCCGATACAGTGAGGCAGGGTCCATGGTCGGGGTGCGCGTGCTCCCGGATGGAACAGCGTGCCGCAACCCGGCCTTCGACG
>JBFGWM010000216.1:0-4728 GCA_041588495.1 Pseudomonadales bacterium
CCCTGGGCGAGCCGGGCCCTGATCCTGCGCCGGCTGAAGGGTCTGGAAGACATGATCGGACTGTCCGTCGTTCACCCGGACATGCTGGAAAACGGCTGGGAGTTCCGGGACGAGGGATTTGCCGGTGTGGAGACCCGCGACGGGCTGTATGGGTCGAGGTATATGCACGAGTTGTATACCCGCGCCCGTGCGGACTACAGCGGCCGGGTCACGGTGCCCGTGCTGTGGGACCGGGAGACGGAAACCATCGTCAACAACGAGTCGGCGGACATCATCCGCATGCTCAACGAGGCGTTCGACGGCTGCGGCGCCGAAGGGCCAGATTATTACCCTGAAGATTTGCGCCGGGACATCGATGCGATCAACGCGACCGTCTACGAACACGTCAACAACGGCGTGTACCGCGCCGGGTTCGCGACCACCCAGGCCGCCTATGAGAAGGCTTTTGTACGCCTGTTCGACACCCTCGGGGAACTCGAACAACGCCTCGACGGTCAACGCTACCTGGTCGGCAACCGCCTGACCGAGGCCGACTGGCGCCTGTTCACCACCCTGGTGCGTTTCGACGCGGTGTATTTCGGGCACTTCAAGTGCAACCTGCGCCGCATCGCCGATTACCCGAACCTGTCGAACTACCTGCGCGACCTCTACCAGGTTCCGGGCGTCGCGGAGACCGTGAACATGGCGCACATCAAGCGCCATTATTACTACAGTCACGCGACCATCAACCCGACCCGCATCGTGCCCGCCGGTCCCGAACTGGACCTGCTCGCGGGCCACGATCGCAATCGCTTCGGCGGGGAGTGAAGTCATGCAACGCAGCACGCGTCACGTCATCCCGGCACAACGCACCACGGACGGCGCGGGCATCCGCATTCTGCGCAATACCGGCCCCTCCGGTTTCGGCAGCCTCGACCCGTTCCTGATGCTGGATGAACTGAAGGCATCCAGCGCGGAGGAGGTTGCAGGCGGATTTCCGCCGCACCCGCACCGTGGTTTCGAGACCCTCACCCTGATGCTGGAGGGCGAACTCGAACACCGGGATCATCTCGGCAATCGTGGGCATATCGGTCCCGGGGGCGTGCAGTGGATGACTGCCGGACGTGGCATCGTGCACTCGGAGATGCCGGTGTCCGCCGAGGACGGGATGCACGGCTTCCAGTTCTGGCTGAACCTGCCGGCCCGCGACAAGATGCAGGAGCCACGCTGGAGGGACGTCGCCGCCGGCGAAATCCCGCTGCAGGACTTCGCGGTGGGCGTCCAGGTGCGGGTGATCGCCGGCGAACTGGCGGTGGGTGGATCGGTGTCGCGAGGGCCGGTCGAGTCCGGCGCCACGGAGGCGGTTCTGTGGGACGTGCGGGTCGAGCCCGGTGCCGTCGGCGAACTGCCGGTGAGCCCCGGGCACAGCCTGTACGCCTACGTCTATCGCGGTGCGCTGACGGAGCCCGGCGTGCAGCCGGGCCACCTGGCGGCATTTGGCGAAGAGGGCGACCGGGTGCGGCTGGTTGCCGGCGACACGGGCGCCGGGTTGCTGCTGTTCGGCGGGCGGCCGCTGCGCGAACCGGTGGCCCATTACGGCCCGTTCGTGATGAACACCCAGGAAGAGATCGAGCAGGCGCTCCGCGACTACCGGGACGGCCGGTTGGCGCCCGGCCACCACTGAATTGCCTGTGTTTTGAGCGCCCGTTCTGGCATTATTGCCGCCGGTTGATTCTTCGCGGAGGTCCGCCTTGAGCGCCGGATCCGAAACCCCGCATCCTGACGGTCGCTGTCGTTGCCCCTGGCTCGGCCTCGACAAGCCACTGTACCGTGCCTACCACGACGAGGAGTGGGGCGTGCCGCTGCACGACGAGCGCACCCTGTTCGAATTCCTGACCCTGGAATCGGCCCAGGCCGGTCTCAGCTGGTACACCGTCCTGCGCAAGCGCGAGAACTACCGCAAGGCATTCGACGGCTTCGAACCGGAGAAGATGGCCCGCTACGGCGAGCGCAAGGTGGAGGCTCTGCTGCAGGATGCCGGCATCATCCGCAATCGCGCCAAGATACTCGCCGCGATCAACAACGCGCAGCGGTTTCTTGAAGTGCAGGATGAATTCGGCAGTTTCGACACCTACATCTGGCGTTTCGTCGACGGCAGGCCGATCGTCAACGAACTGCGCACGATGGAGGATTACGCGGCCACCACTCCCGAGTCGGACGCGCTCAGCCGCGACCTGAAACAACGAGGCTTCAAGTTCGTCGGATCGACGATCTGTTACGCACACATGCAGGCGACGGGCATGGTCAATGACCACGTCGTCGACTGCTTCAGACGCGAAGAAATCATCGCGACCTATGGCTGAGGCCGTCTCCACGGCCTCCCGCACCGGAAGAACCGCATTGGAAACCCCCGTCCTGTACCTGAAGAAAAACGAGGAGCGGCGCCTGCGTGCCGGTCACAACTGGATCTACAGCAACGAGATCGACACCGGCCGCACGCCACTCAAGGGGCTTCCGCCGGGCGCCATCGTGCGCGTGATGAATCACCGCGAGCAGGCCATGGGGACCGGGTATGCCAATCCCGGCAGCCTGATATCGGTGCGCATGCTGAGTTCCAAGACCGACCTCGCGGTCGACCGGGAGTTTCTCGCCCGCCGCATGGCGCGCGCGCTGGAGATGCGCGACGCGCTCATCGGTCGGCGCTGGTTTCGCTGGGTCTACGGCGAGAGCGACGGCCTGCCGGGACTGGTGATCGACCTGTACGGCACCCATTGCGTGGTGCAGATCAATACCGCCGGGATGGAAGCCCTGCGCGAGGATATCGTGGCGGCGATTCGCAGCGTGATCGACCCGGAGTCCATCCTCCTCAAGTGTGACGGACGTTCGCGCAAGCTGGAGGAACTCGAACCCTACGTCGAGCAGGCGCATGGCGTAACACCCGAGGAAGTGCCCCTGCAGGAGGGCGCCCTGGACTGCATGGTCCCCGTGCGCGGCGGGCAGAAGACCGGCTGGTTCTACGACCAGCGAATCAACCGCGAGACCGTCGCCCGCTACGCGCAGGGTCGCACGGTACTCGACGTGTTCAGCTATCTCGGCGGGTTCGGGCTGGCCGCGGCCGCCGCCGGCGCGAGTTCGGTCACCTGCGTGGACCAGTCCGCCCAGGCCCTCGAGTACGTGAAGCGCAACGCCTCCCGCATGGGCCATGCAGAGAAAGTCGGGGTGGAGCAGGGCGACGCCTTTACGCTGCTCAAGGACCTCGCCGAACGCGGCGCGAAGTACGATTTCATCGTCCTCGACCCGCCGGCGCTGGTCCAACGCAAGAAGGACCTCAAGGAGGGCGAGCAGGCCTATTTCCGCCTGAACCGCATGGCCCTCGACCTGCTGCCACCGGGCGGACTCCTGTTCACCGCCTCCTGTTCCCATCACTTCAGCCGGTCTAACCTGTTGGATGCGGTACGCCGCGCGGGCTTGAAGGCAAAGCGCCAGGTGCGGGTGATCGGCGCGGGCGGCCAGGGCCCGGACCACCCGGTGCATCCGTCGATGGCGGAGACGGAGTATCTGAAGGCGCTGCTGGTGCAGGGCTGATTCAGCAGGGAGTCTGATTGTCGATGACCACCGCGGAAGAACAACCCGTCGACCAGTTGCGCCGCGAGGCGCAGCACAGCTACGTATCGGGCGACCTGCTGGAGGCGATCCACAAGCAGATCCAGGTGGTCAACGGACGCAAGGACGAGGCGGACTTTCCCCTCGATGATTTCCGCCGGCTGGCGATGTACATGTTTTCCTTCCGGGATTATTCCGCTGCCATCGCAATTCTCGAGCAGGCCCGGGACGCGGTGCCCGACGATTTCCATGTGCTCAGCGACCTGGGGTGCAACCTGGTCCTGCTCGCCCGCTACGACGAGGCAATCGAGGTCCTCCTCGAGGCGCGGGCACTCAGGAAGGACGACGCCAATCTGCACGATGCGCTGGCCCATGCCTACGGGCTTGCCGGCAACCACGCACGGGCGGTGAAATGCGGCGAGATCGCGCTCCTGCTCAAGTCGAAGCAGTATGACCGGAAGTCGCCGTACGCCTTTCCCGCAAAGAAGCCCCCGCAGTTCGACCCGTCTGATCCGTCGAAAAATATCATCGCTTTCAGCCTGTGGGGCAAGTCACGGCGCTACGTTGACGGGGCGCTTGCCAACGCGACCCACGCGCAGGTGATCTACCCGGCCTGGACCTGTCGTTTCTACTGCGACGACACGGTTCCGGAACCGGTGCGGCGGGCCCTCCGGGACCTCGGCGCCCAGGTGCAGATGATGGAACCGCAGAAGACCCTGTTCGAGGGACTGTTCTGGCGCTTCCTGGTGATGGACGACCCCTCCGTGTCCCATTTCCTGGTTCGCGACTGCGACGCGGTGATCAACGTGAAAGAACGGGTCGCCGTGGACCAGTGGCTGGAGTCGGGCAAATGGTTCCACCTGATGCGCGACTGGTATTCCCACACCGACCTGGTCATGGCCGGCATGTGGGGCGGCGTCCGCGGTGTGATTCCCTCGGTCCAACAGGTGATCAACGAGTGGCGCAGCGGGAACATTCGCACCCGCACCCTGGATCAGGAGTTCCTGCGCGAGGTCATCTGGCCACTGGCGCGGGAGAGCAACCTGACCCACGACCGCTTCTTCCGGGTCCTGGGTGCGCGGAAGTTTTCCTCGATCGGGGAGTTGCCGGCGGGTGCGCACATCGGGCAGAACGTGGCGGCGGTGC
>JBFGWM010000217.1:0-4691 GCA_041588495.1 Pseudomonadales bacterium
AGCGCCTCGGCGAGCGCACGCGCTTCGACCTGGAGATGATGCAGGAGCTCGGTTACTGCACCGGCATCGAGAACTATTCCCGCTACCTGTCGGGCCGCGAGGCCGGAGAGGCGCCGCCGACCCTGTTCGACTACCTTCCGCCGGACGCGTTGCTGGTGGTGGACGAGTCCCACGTGACCATCCCCCAGCTGGGCGGCATGTACAAGGGTGACCGCTCGCGCAAGGAGACCCTGGTCGAGTACGGCTTCCGGCTGCCCTCGGCCCTCGACAACCGCCCGCTGCGCTTCGACGAGTGGGAACGCCTGGCCCCGCAGATGATCTTCGTGTCGGCGACCCCGGGGCCCTACGAGAAAGAACACGCGGGGCAGGTGGTCGAGCAGGTGGTGCGTCCCACCGGCCTGGTCGATCCCGAGGTCGAGGTGCGTCCGGCGGGCAGCCAGGTCGACGACCTGCTCTCGGAAATCCGCCTCCGCGTCGCCCAGGAGGAACGGGTGCTGGTCACCACCCTGACCAAGCGCATGGCCGAGGATCTCACCGACTACCTCAACGACCACGATATCCGCGTGCGCTACCTGCACTCCGACATCGACACCGTGGAGCGGGTCGAGATCATCCGGGACCTGCGCCTCGGCAAGTTCGACGTGCTGGTGGGCATCAACCTGCTCCGTGAGGGCCTGGACATGCCGGAGGTCTCCCTGGTGGCGATCCTCGATGCCGACAAGGAGGGGTTCCTGCGCTCCGACCGTTCGCTCATCCAGACCATCGGTCGCGCCGCCCGCAACCTCAATGGCAGGGCGATCCTCTACGCGGACAAGGTGACCGGGTCCATGCAGCGCGCCCTCGAGGAGACCTCGCGGCGGCGCGAGAAGCAGCTGCAGTTCAATGAAGAGAACGGCATCGTTCCGCGGGGGATTCAGAAGGATGTCGCGGATATCATGGAAGGCGCCGGTTCACCGGTTCCGGGGCGCGGCAAGGGCCAGCGGCGGCAGCGCCGCGATGCCGCGTCCGGGGTTGCCGAGCCGCAGCCTGATTACGCCGACAGCGCCGAAATCACCCGTGCCATCGAGAAACTCGAAAAGCAGATGTACGAGCACGCCCGCAATCTCGAGTTCGAGGAGGCGGCACGCTTGCGGGACCGGGTGCATGCACTTCGCGAGCAGGCATTCCTAAGGGTTGCATCGGGCTAATTCGACTATGCTTGTAAAGGAAATCAACCGTATTGCGGGCACTTGCCCGTGTTTCGGGGAGCAGATTCTTGAATGTTTCGGTGCTGTGGAAGGGCAGGGTGAAGGTGTTTGTGAGTGGCCTGACGTGGCTCTGCACGCTTCTGCTCGCAGGGTTTGCCGCCCCGGCTTTCGCCGCATCGGGTGACGGGTCGGGCCAGGGCGCCCGTGTCCTCGCGCTCCTCGAGATGCCGGTCATCTTCCTCACGGTCGGGATCGCCGCCTACATCTCCATCGTCCTGTCCCGGGAAAGCACGGTGCTCAATCGCCGCCAGGTCGCCCGCGGCATGGCGTGGATCGCGGGCGGTTTCTTTCTCCTCGGAATCGGCCACCTGGCGCTGCAGGGGCGCGAACTGTTCGACATCGACCCGTTCGCCGGGATGTTCGGTGAGGCGGGTGGCCAGTTCGCCTGGTACACGGTGATCCTGGCCACCTGGGGTCTCTCGCTGTACGGGTTCGTGGTCATTCTCGGCGCCACCGTGCAACGTCGCATCGACACCACCACCGCCGGACTGCGCCAGCAGGCGCGCTCGGTCGAGCGCAAGGCCCTCATCGATCCCCTGACCGGCGCCTACAACCGCATGGGCATGGAACTGGTGCGCGAGCGCCACGACAGCAACCGCCAGGATGACCGCCCGGTGTGCCTCCTGGTGTTCGACCTCGACAATTTCAAGGAAGTGAACGACACCTGGGGCCATAACGCCGGGGACGAGGTGTTGCGCGGCGTGGTGCGCTGCGCGCTGGAGGTGACACGGGACCACGACATCGTGCTCCGCCTGGGCGGCGACGAGTTCTGCGTGGCGCTACCGGGCACCTCGCTGCCCGCCGCCCTGACCACCGGCGAGCGCCTGCGCAATGCGATCGAAAACATGCGCACGCAGGTCGGCGAGGAAACCATCTTCATCACCGCCAGTATCGGCGTGGTCGAGTGGGAGTTCGATATCTCCCTGGAATACGCGCTGCAGGCGGCCGACAAGGCCCTCTACGCGGCGAAGGAATCCGGTCGCAACCTGGTCATGATGGCCGGCAAGCTGAATCCCTGAGCCGGCTGGCGCATCCGCTCTCCACCTATCCGCTCTTTTTCAGCACCTGGCTGGAAACAATCCTGTGATACACCCGGTCGCTGATCAGGCGGCGCAGGAACAGCAGGCTCCTGGCATCCGAGCCCACCGGGTAGCGCAGTTTCCAGCTGCCGTCCGTGGCCGCCCGGAAGATCACCTCGGCGACCTTGCGTGCGGGCGCTCCCCTGGTACCGGCCGCCTTCATGTTGGTGGTCGCGGTATCCACGAACTCGTTGTAGTCGGCCAGGCTGCGGTCGTGCTGCAGGTCCTGGGAGCGGTCATAGAAGTCGGTCTTGATGGCACCCGGCTCGATGATCTTGACGCGGATGTTCTGCGGCCGCAGTTCGAACTGCAGCGAGTCGGACCAGCCGTCGATGGCCCACTTGGTGCCGTGATAAGGGCTGTAGAGGGGAAAGGTCACGCGGCCGCCCATGGATGCCACGTTGATCAGGACGCCGCCCCCGCGCTCGCGGAAATGGGGCAGGATCGCCTTGGTCACCCGCATCACACCGAACACGTTGGTTTCGAACTGGCGCTGGATATGCTCGATGTCCATGGATTCGAAGGTGCCCAGCAGGCCGTAGCCGGCGTTGTTCACCAGGGCATCGATTCCCCCAAACCTCGCGATTGCGGCCTCGATGGCAGCGTGGATCGAGGCCTCGTCGGTCACGTCGAGGCGGGCCAGCAGCATGCGGTCGTCCTCGCGCAGCTCGGTTTCCTTTTCCGGCGTACGCATGGTCGCCACCACGTTCCAGCCTTTCTCGTGGAAGTAGCGCGCGGTCTCCTTGCCGATGCCGCTCGATGAGCCGGTAATCAGAACAGTGCTGGTCATGAATGCCGTCCGCCTGGTCGCGTTGGAAAAGCCCAAGGATAGCCCAGCGAGGGCTGAACCACCCTCGGGCCGATGGGCCGCAAATTCGTGACTATACTTCTCTGGCACTCCAGAGCGGTTCGTCCTTTTACAAGAAACCAGGTCAAGTTAAAACCATAAGTGGATGAAAATATGGAAGAATTAGAGAAGCTTGAAGAGCAGAAGGATTACGCGACCCTGATTCGCGAGGTGCGTGACCGGGCCGCGGACGACCGCCGCCTGTTCGCCGACCCGTACATCAAGGCCTGGTGCGGACGGCGCTGGCGCAACATCTTCATCAACGAGGCCGCGGCCGACGCCAGCGCGGTGAAAACCGCCACCAAGCGCCTCAAGCTGGGCAGGGACAAGCGTCCGGACACCCAGAAGATCGCCGAGCGTTTCCTCAAGGGTGACGCCATCCGCGAGTGGGACCTGGAAATGCCCGCTGCCGAGACCCCGGACCTGAAAAACACCACCTTCGTATTCTGCCCCGGGCTGATCAACGGGATCCTCCCCGTACGCGCGTTCACCGCCGAGTTTGCGCGCATCTCCGAGGAATACGGCTGGAACATCATTCGCGCCGACCTGCACCCGATGCGCGGCTGCGAAGCGAACATGGCGGACCTCGACAAGGCCATCAACGAGGGCATCGGCCTGGCGCCGGACACTTCCCGGATCGAAGCGGGCGACGCCAAGCCGCCGGGTGATTTCTTCCTGATGGGGTACAGCAAGGGCGTGGCCGACCTGCTGACCTACCTTGCCCACCATCCGGAACTGAAGGGACGCGTACGCGCGGTGATGGCCTGGGCCGGTGCGGTCGGCGGTTCCTACACGGCCAATGACATCTACGAAAACGTGAAGGACATGCAGATCGAGTCGATCACCGAGCGCATCGACGCGGTGTTGCACATGATCGCCCCCGAACTGCGCGTGGAGGGGACCCTGCGCCGCCTCGAGGAATACGACGTGAAGGGCGCCATGCTCGACCTCACCACCCACCAGCGCGAGGCCTTCATGAAGGAGCACGGCCCCACCATCGACGGGATGGACGTGCCGATCTTCAACTTCACCGGTGCCACGAGTGTCCTCGAGGTGCCGTACTTCCAGATGCGGGATTACCTGGGCCTGAGCAAGTATGACGCCAACAACGACATGCAGGTGACCCAGGACCAGGCCAAGATCAAGCTGCCCCTGGCAACTGATGCCGCCATGCTCCGCGGGCATCACTGGGACCTGTCCTACGGACCCTTCCCGGTCATGCAGCGGATGGGGTCACCGAACCTCGATCACCCGTTCCCCAGGCACGCCGCCATCGTGGCGCATTTCAAGTTCCTTGCCGAGCTTGGCCTGATCGACTGATCCGGGAACCGCGGGATCGCGCCGCCGCCACCCCCGGGTGCCGGCGGCGTTTTCGTGGGCTTACTCGGCCGCGGCGGCCTCGCGCACGCGGACGCGCTCGATGACCACGGTGTCCACCGGCACGTTCTGGTGCGGGCCCATCGGCCGGGTGCGGATTTTCGCGATGCGGTCCACCACATCGATGCCCTCGACCACGCG
>JBFGWM010000218.1:0-4686 GCA_041588495.1 Pseudomonadales bacterium
ACTCCTGGTGATCGACAAGGAGAATGGCGGCAAGGCAGATGCACTGAATGCCGGTCTCAACCACTGCAGGACCCCGCTTTTTTGTGCCGTCGACTCGGATACCCTGTTGGAACGGGAGGCCCTGATGCGGGTCGCAAGACCTTTTCTTCAGGACGAGCGTACCGTTGCGTCGAGCGGCATTCTCAGAGTCGCCAACGGCTGCAGGGTCGTGGACGGGCAGGTCAGGGAAGTGCGTCTGTCCAGGCGACTGCTGCCACGCTTCCAGGTCATGGAGTACCTGAGGTCATTTCTCGCGGGCCGAATCGGTTGGAGTGCGTTGAACGCGATGCTGGTCATATCGGGTGCGTTTGGAATCTTTCGTCGCAATGACGTGGTTGCGGCGGGAGGCTATTCCACGAATACCGTTGGAGAGGACATGGAACTCGTGATGCGGTTGCATCACATGCACGGCGCCTCCGGCAAGGCTTACCATATCGGTTTCGTCCCGGACCCGGTTGCGTGGACGGAATGTCCTGAGACCATCGGCGGGCTCGCCCGACAGCGCGACCGTTGGCAGAGAGGGCTGGCGGAATCGCTGTTCAGGCATCGCGCCATGTGCCTCAACCCACGCTACGGGAATGTTGGCATGCTGGCTTACCCGTTTTTCCTTTTTTTTGAACTCTTCGGTCCGTTTATCGAGTTGGCCGGGTATGTGCTGGCCACAGTCGGGCTGGTGCTGGGTTGGGTCACGCCCTTTTACGCACTGGTTTTCTTTTCACTGGCCGTGGTCACCGGCATTGCGCTCTCGTTCATTGCGGTCAGTCTTGAGGAAATGGGCGCCCGGCGTTACAAGCGCGTCACGGATCTTCTGCATTTGTACTGGATCGCCCTGCTCGAGAATATCGGTTACCGGCAACTCACGACCCTGTGGCGCGTGCGGGGTATGCTGCGCAAACTGTTTGGCGCGCGCAGTTGGGGGCGCCAGCAAAGAAAGGGATTTTCGACATGAGGATTTTACGATTGGGAGTAACGCTCTGCCTGGCTGGGCTGTTCTTTCTCCCTTGGGCGCCGGGGTTGGCATGGGCTGACGAGTCGGCAACGCATCAGGACTGGGACCTCGGATACAAAAATGCAAGACGGCTGTCCGAAGCGGGGTCATCGGAGGAGGCCCTCAGGGCCTGGAACCGTCTGTTGGCCGATTTTCCGGGCGCGCCCGATGCGTTGCTGGGACGCGGTATCAGCCTGCTGAAGGCCGGTGACCCGCAGGCCGCGGCTGGGGACTTTGAGCGAATTTTGGCGACACATCCCGGGTACGTGGATGCGTGGGTTCTGCTGGGCGACTCCCGCTCTGAACTGGGGCAGTTTTCGGCCGCAGAGCAAGCCTATGCCGAGGCGGCGCGGCGCGATCCATTGTATCCAGGGATCGACGGGCGCATTGACGCTGCGCGGACCGCGGCCGGAGTGCAAGTACTGGGTCCTGAGACGGTGGGAGTTCGCGACTGGAGATGGCGGGCCGGGGCGGGTGTCGAATACAGCACGTTCAGCGGTCGCAGGGACCACTGGCTCCGCCATGCCGCCACGTTGGAACGCCGGACCCCGGGCGCCACGGTTTTGGGCACGGTCGCGCGGGTTCGAAAGTTCGGTCTTGTCGATCACCAGTTGGGGACGGAATTGTGGCTGCCGCGACGACTCTGGACGCTGCACGCGAACCTGGCTGTTTCGCCGAACGCGGACATCGTGCCGCGGTGGGATGGAACGCTGGAACTGATGCGGACCCTTCCCGAGGGGTGGGAAGCATCGCTGGGTGCCCGTCACCTTCGCTATCCCGGCAACCGGATCGATATCGTGATGGCTGGAATCGCCAGGTATCTGCGCGAATGGTACATGGGCGCGCAATTGGGTCGCAGTTCAGGTAGCGCGGGCGGAACCGGTTTCCTGAATGCCAGGGTCCGGCGTTATACGACCGACGAGGCCTTCGTCGAACTCAGCCTGGGCGCCGCACGTGAGGAGATTCAGATAGCGGCGGGCAATTTCGTCGCCAGGGACAACCTCAGTGCCGGGCTTCGGTGGCGGATGCCCATCGGACCGGCCGGCCATATAACACTCGGTCTCACGGCCACCGATGAGGCCAACGGGCCGACCGGATGGCACTCGGGCCTGGAGTATCAGAGGACCTGGTGACCCGGTCCCGTTCCTGCCGCCTCCCGGTGGCCGAGTCAGCGCTTCAGGTATCGTTTGACATCCACCTCGTCGATCTGGCCCGGGTCCAGGTGCTGGCGCGCGAACTCCAGGTACACCCCGCTGGTGAGAAACAGTTCGAACACGTTGCGGTCGATGTGATTGGCCTCGACCATGCGATGCAGGATCTCCACCGATTCACTGACCGGCTTGGCGTCCTTGTAGGGACGATCCGCGGCGGTCAGGGCCTCGAAAATGTCTGCCACGGCAATGATCCGTTCCGGGATGGAAAGCTCGTCGGCGCCGAGCCTGCGCGGGTAGCCGTCGCCGCGCAGGGTTTCGTGGTGGGTCGACGCGTAACGTGGAACCCGTGACAACTCCGGCGGGAACGGCAGGCTTTCCAGCATCTTGATGGTGCTGATCATGTGTTCCTGGATCTTGAAGCGGTCCTCGCGGTTGAGGGTGCCACGCGACACCCGCAGGTTATAAACCTCGCCCAGGTTGTACAGGTGCTCCGGCATGTCCATGCGGATGCCATACCCGGGGTCGTGCTCGGCGTCGCGGGTACGCACGATGATGTGTTCCGGGCGGTCGGCCAGCAAGGGCTCCCGCGCCGGCAACGGGCGGGCATCTCCGCTGACCCGCATGGCCTCAACGGGGGAGAGCCCGAGGCGATCGTCGAAGTTCCGCTCCCAGGTCATGCCGGCAAGCGACTCGATCCGTGCGATGTCCTCCTCGGCAAGGGATTCGCCGCCGACATTGGTGTTGGCGATGAACTGGAAGTCGTCCTGCAACTCTCGCCGGCGGGAAGACAGTTCGGTTTCCAGTCGGTCTGCCTCGCCGGGGTTTTCCTGTAGCTGGCGCAGGAAGTCGATCTCGGCGTCACGCCAGAGAACCTCGAAACGCATGCGGATCTCGTGGATGCGGTTATAGATCGTTTCCAGCTTGGAGCCCTTGTCCACGATGTGCTCGGGCGTGGTGATCTTGCCACAGTCGTGCAGCCAGGCAGCGATCTTGAACTCGCGGAACTCGTCGTCGTTGTTGAAGCGGAAACCGTCGAAGGGCGGCTTGTCGCACGCCGACGCGGCCTCGGCCAGCATGATGGCGAGCACCGGCACCCGGGCACAGTGGCCCGCCGTGTAGGGGGACTTTTCGTCGATCGCGCGGGCCACGAGCTGGATCAGGGACTCCATGAGTTCGCGCTGCTGACGCTCGTACTGCTGGATTGCCTCGGCCATGTCGACGATCGACCGCGACAGGTCGTGCACCTCCACGATAGAGGTCTCCAGATGGGCGACCTCGTTGAAGCGGCGGTTCTTGATCTTCTCGTTTTCGAACGCAAGACGGCGGATGGGTCGCACGATGGGCACCGCGAACAGCCAGGAGATTGGCACCAGAAAAAGAAGGCAGGTCGCGGTGATGAGAATCGACACCTTGACCCGCGAAAGGCTGGGGCCGAGCAGTTCGGTCTCGGGAACCACGACGCCGAAAAGTTCGCGCGAGGGCCTGTCGCCGTCGAGGCGGCTGACGAACACAAACCGTTTCTCACCGCCGACGATCTGCTCATTCATGCGGCCGGCGCCGGCTCCGTTCCCGGGCAGCTGCATCAGCGCACGGTAGGGGACTGTCGACTGGTCCGCGGACTGTACCGCCCCGTCGGGTCCGCCGAACCACCGCGCCGCGAGGGCCTCCAGGAAGGTTTCATCCAGGGCCGCCAGGGCGACATTGAGAACCTCTGCCAGCTCCGGCAGCTCGTTGCGCACCACGAAAGTCAGTTCCCGGGGGAACTCGCCGCGCGTAAACACGATATCCTCGTGGAAGCGGAATCCCTCCATGAAATACTGGTTGACCGTGTGGTGGAGGATCACCGAGACATCGATGGTGGCGTCGGCGGTCCCTTCGCTGACCGCAAGCAGCGCTTCCCGGGTGGTGACGGTCTCCAGAATGCGGATCTCGGGGTAATGCTCACGAATGATCGGGATGATCGACCAGCCGCTCGGGATCGCGAGGGTGCGCTCCGCGAGTTGGTCCAGGCGGGTGACCTCCGCATGGTCCTTTGTCGTGACGATGGCATGGGGCAGGTCGAGGAAGCCCCGCGTCATGATTCCGAGCTTCTCATTTTCCGCGTTGCGGAACACCGGCTGCAGGACTTCGAGTCTGCGGTTGCGGAACAGTTCGAGGAATTCCGGCCACGGGTAGCCGTTGATGAATTCGATCTCGAGCCCGGTCATGCGGGCCAGGGTCTGCAACAGTTCGATCGCGTAGCCGCGCGGCTGACCCGAGACCGCGTAGTCGATGGGCGGCCAGTCCAGTTCGTTGGATACGCGGATGGTCCCGAGACCCTCCACCGCTGCCCTGAGGCGGTCCTCGAGTGCCAGGGCCGGCAGTTCAGGAAGACTCGCACCCGTATCCCGGCCACGATTCGACGCGATCACCTCGCCGGTTTCCTGGTAAAGAAAAACCTCGGCGGAGGCCCCCAGTTCCAGGGTCCGCAGGTACTCCGAGAGTGCATCCAGGGTGATGTCGACC
>JBFGWM010000219.1:0-4682 GCA_041588495.1 Pseudomonadales bacterium
CGTTACAGGGCATCAGCACCCGCATGGATCCCGAGGACGACGTGCTGTTCCTCTATCTCACCAGCCACGGCAGCGAATACCACAGCCTTTCCGTGGAAATGGCGAACCTGCCGCTCAACCAGGTCCATGCCACGGAACTCGCGGAGGTGCTCGCCGACCTGCCGATCCGCTGGAAGGTGGTGGTGATCTCGGCCTGTTATGCGGGCGGGTTCATCCCGGCCCTCGCCGACGCGCACACCCTTGTGATCGCCGCGGCGCACGCGGAACGCCAGTCCTTCGGCTGCAGCAGCGATGCCACCATGACCTGGTTCGGACGCGCCTTCCTGCAGGAGGGCCTCGGTGCCGGCATGGACTTCGAAGAAGCGTTTGACCACGCACGCAGGCTGGTCAACGACTGGGAGACCGAAGCCGGCCACGACCCGTCACTGCCACAGATATCGTTCGGCGGAAAGATTCGCGAGAAGTTGTCCCGGGCCGGTAACTGAGGAGACCTGCGGGTCAGGCACCTTCCTGCAGGTCCACGTCGCAGACGTGGTGGGCATAGGCCATGCCGTCATTGATCTCCAGCGCGTTGCCGTAGACCTTGTTCTGGACCACCTCGTAGACCTTGCCGTCGATGAAGACCTTGACGGCGTTGGCGTCGATCTTGCCGTTCTTGGCTTCCATCTCGAGGATGTTGAGCGCCTTTTCGACCGGCATGGCCGGCTTGTAGGGGCGGTCCGAGGCGGTCAGTGCGTCGAAAATGTCGGACACCGTCATCATGCGGCTTTGCAGGGGAATCTCCGCCGAGGCACTGCCCGTCGGATAACCGGTGCCGTCGAGTTTCTCGTGATGCTTGCCGGCGATCTCCGGCACGCTGGAAAGCTCGGGCGTCCACGGGATCAGCTTGAGGAAATTCCAGGTGTGGGTGACGTGGGATTCGATCTCCTTGCGCTCGGCCTCGGTGAGGCTGCCCTTGCGCACCGAAAGCGCGATCATCTCGTCGTCCGACAACAGGCCCTTCTCCGCGTTGTCGATGTCCGTGAACCGGTACTCGTAGACGTCCTGCAGGTGTTCGAAAGTACCCTCGGGAAGAATGCTCGGTTCGTCGGCCTGCTCCACCGCCTCGAGAAACTGGTCCAGGCGCTGGCTCTCCCGCTCGAGGCGCTCGAGAATATTGCGTCGCATGTCCGCGAACCCGGGGTCGTCCTGCCGGTTCCACAGGTCCAGCTGGTCCTGGAGGGCCTGCACCCGGATGCGTTCCTTCTCCAGGGCGATACGGTAGCGGATCATGTCCAGCCGGTTGGCGGGCAGTTTCTTGGCCTTGACCAGCACGTGCTCACGGACCCCGACCTTGCCGAAATCGTGCAGCAGTGACGCATAGCGGATCTCGCGAAGCCGCGTTTCGTCGTACTCCACGCCACGAAACTCCGGAAGGTTGGAGCGTGGCAGCGCCTGGGCGAGCCCGGTGGTCAGGTCGGCAACCCGGAACGAGTGACCACTGGTGGTCGGGTCGCGCTGCTCGATGGCCATCACCGCCGCCTGCACGAAACCGTCGAACAACTGGTTGATGCTCTCCAGCAGGAACGCATTCTGGATCGCCACCGCGGCCTGGCTGGCCAGGGCGCGCAGGGTGGTCTGGATCACCGAATCGAACGGCAGTGTGTGCGCCAGTGCCACCTCAGGAGAGGACAGCTTGAGGTCGTATTCGTCCTTGCGATTGATGAACTGCAGCACCCCGATCACCTCGCCACGGTGATTCTCCATGGGGATCACCAGCATGCTCCGGGTCCGGTAGCCCACGCTCTCGTCGAAGGACTTGTTGAATCCGTAGGGGCGGTCCGCCGGCAGCTCGTAGGCGTCGTCGATATTGAGCACCTCGCCGGACAGGGCCACGTAACCCGCCAGCGACTGCTCGTTAAGCGGCAGTTCGAATTCCTTGAAGTCGATGTCGACCGAGTCGTTCTTGGTCAGCTTGAAAATCAGTTTCGGGTTGTCCGCGTCGCGCTTGTCGACCAGGAACATCGATGCCGCGTCACAGGTGGCCAGCAGGCTGGCCTGGTCGAGAATCATGCGCAGCAGCCGTGACAGGTTGCGCTCGGCGGACAGCGCGATGCCGATGTTGGTGAGCTGCTGAAGCTGCAACTGCTGGGTACTGGCGGCGAGCTGCATGTCCTCGCGTTCCCGGCGCGTGACCCACATGCTGGCCGCGGTCTCCAGCGCCCGCGCGGTGAAGCGCTCCGGCATCCCGGTGGGCAGGATGAAATCCGGATCGGCGTCCAGGTGTTCCTCGGCAAGGAACAGGGCCCCCGACGCCCTGGCCTTCCACTCCGCGTAGCCGGCGTTCTCCAGCATTTCCGCGTCCAGGAGCACCAGCGATACCGTCTCGCAGTCGATGTCGGACGGGGTCGAGGCAGCAATCATGTGCATGCCGCGATCGGCAAGGGTGGACCCCAGGCTGCTCTCGGCAAACCGCGCACCGTGGACAAGCACCAGCTGGTTACTTGTTTCGACCCGTGAAACGTCGGTTATCGTCATGCGACTGGGCACCGCCTTGCAAGGCAACCGGAATCGGCGAACCGCGAACTATAAACAGTTTAACCCCACCCCTACCGACTGCAAACCAAGCCGGGGAGCCGCCAGCGGGACCGGCCGCCGCAAGTCACGGCTGCAGCGTCGCCATTGGTTGGGAAACAGCCGGTTGAGCCTGGCTGCAGGCTGGGACGCCTGCATGGATGGTGCGCCCGGAGGGACTTGAACCCCCACGTCCTGGGACACTGGAACCTAAATCCAGCGCGTCTACCAATTCCGCCACGGGCGCGACGTTGAACCGAGACTTGCCTGCTGCAGCGCGGTCAGTACACCCGCCGCATTTCCTCGACATCCTTCTGCAGCTGGTTGACCGCCGATTGCAGGGAGGTGATTGACCCGACGGTCTGGCGCCGGAATGCGTCGATCGACCCCACCGCCCGGTCATTTTCCCGCAAGCCCTCGCGCAGGGAGGCCAGTTCGGCATCCAGTTTGCCGAGTTCCGCGATCCGGGTTTCCAGGCGACGCAGGCTTCCGCCGACCTGGTTCATCTGTGCACTGACCTGGTCGATACGCGTTTGCAGTTCGAGATCGCGGTCCGCCTCGCGGCCCTTGCGCGCGTCCAGCTCCTTGCGCAACACGGCGACATCCGCACGCAGTTTCTTCACCGCTTCAGCCTCGCTGTCGCTGCGCTCAAGAACCTTTGCCACGTCGGCGCCCACGGCCGCCAGCTTTTTCTCGGTGCCGGCAAGGTCCTTGCGCAAGGCCTCGGCGGCCGCCTGGTTCTCGCGAATCCAGTCCTTGTTGCGCTTGTTGGAAACATCCCAGAGCTTGCGGATCTCGCGATCCAGGAAGCCGATCTGCTTCTCGGTCTCCGAACCCGCCTCGGTGAGCGTGGCGCCGGTCTCGGTGACCTCACCCTCCAGGGCCGCAATGCGGCCGCGCGCGGATTCGAGTTCCGCGAGCAACTGCCTGCGCAGGTCCTCCTGGGCCTGGTGGGAGCGCCATGCCCAGGCCCCGCCGGCCATGCCGAGGGCCAGCACCAGCAGCAGGACCAGGCCGCGACCACCGCCGGCCGCCGCCGGCCTTCCCGCGGCGCGCGGCTGCACCTTGCGCCGCGCCGCGCCACTGCCCCGCCGGATCGCGCCCAGGTCATCGCGATCCGCGGCGAGGCCGGAGCCGCCGATTTCGGGTTCGTCCCCGCTTGTCATCATGCGTCGTGTCCCGCCGCGCTAATCGTGGTGGCCGGCTTCAATCGTCTTCGTCTTCGGCCGGATCACAGCATGGTTCGATGGAAACCACGTGCACCATGCGGCCCCAGTTCCGTCCCGAAACCCAGTCCCGCAACCGGGCACGCACCCGGACCTGCATCCCGTCCACCTGGTAGGACTTGGGCAGCTGCAGCGGATCATATTTCTGCTCGCCCGCCTTCAGGCCGTAAAAACCGCCCTCGGCAGGGTTGTAGACAACGAAACCAACGAAGTCCACGAACCCACGGTCGTCCGGAGACACCGGCTGGAACTGGAAATGATCCTCTTCATCGTTGGTGTCATTGGAGGAACACCCCGACCCCGCCAGGGTGCCCAGGGAGAGTGCCAGCAACAGGCTGATCAGGCGCATGTTCATATGCGATCCTCGCATCACGGGGCAACAGGCCCCTCAATCGGCCGGCCGGAGGCCGGTCCTCCCGGCGGATTCTACCGGATTCGATGCATCTATTGAATTTGCGTCCCGGATCACCAGTCGAAGCGGATCCCCTGGGCCAGGGGCAGTTCGCCCCCGTAGTTAACGGTATTGGTTGCACGACGCATGTAATTCTTCCACGCATCTGACCCCGATTCGCGCCCGCCGCCGGTGTCTTTCTCGCCGCCGAAGGCGCCACCGATCTCGGCGCCCGAGGTGCCGATATTCACGTTGGCGATCCCGCAATCCGACCCACTGGCAGCCAGGAAGCGCTCCGCTTCCCCCACGTCGCGGGTGAACACAGCGGAAGAAAGTCCCTGCGGCACCGCGTTGTGAATGCGGATGGCGTCCCCGAAGTCCGCATACGGGACCAGGTACAACAGGGGCGCAAAGGTCTCCTCCTGGAGCAGGGGCGCGTCCGCGGGCAGGCGCGCGAGCGCCGGACGGACATAGAACCCTCCGGCAGGCACCCCGTCGGTGACCCGCTCGCC
>JBFGWM010000220.1:0-4664 GCA_041588495.1 Pseudomonadales bacterium
CCACGAAATGGCCCACATCGTCCGCAAGTGCAACGAGGCGGGCAACGACAGGATCATCCTCTGCGAGCGGGGCAGTTGTTTCGGCTACAACAACCTGGTGGTCGACATGCTCGGCTTCGGCATCATGAAGAATACCGGTTACCCGGTGATCTTCGACGTCACCCATTCCCTGCAGATGCCGGGTGGTCGCGAGGAGTCCGCTGGCGGTCGTCGTGCCGCGGTCACCGAGCTGGCCCGGGCCGGGATGTCCCAGGGTCTCGCGGGACTGTTCCTGGAGGCGCATCCGGATCCCGACCAGGCGAAATGCGACGGACCCTGCGCATTGCGACTCAACAAGCTCGAGGTGTTCCTCAGCCAGCTGAAGCAGCTGGACGACCTGGTGAAGGGGTTTGAGGAGATCGACACCCAGTAGCTTCCGGCCCGCGGACCGGGTGCGCGGGTGATGCGATCGCCCGGCGCTGATGCCGGGGCCTCGGCCGGGCCGCCAGGCCCGGTGCACCGCGACCACCGCTTCCGGTAAGATTCAGTGCAGAACACGGCGGACCGCTGCCCGGTTCCATGCCGATCACAAAAACCAACCAGGGGAGGCTTCGGCACCATGTCGGAAATCACCAGTATTCAGGGTCGCGAGATACTCGATTCCCGGGGCAACCCGACGGTCGAGGCGGATGTCACCCTGGCGTCCGGGGCGACCGGCACCGGGGTGGCGCCGTCGGGTGCTTCGACAGGCACCCGCGAAGCCCTTGAGCTGCGTGACAAGGATCCGAAGCGTTATCTCGGCAAGGGCGTTCTCAACGCGGTGGCCGGGGTCAACGGGGAGATTGCGGCAAAGCTGAAAGGGATGGAGGCCGCCGACCAGCGCGCCATCGACCAGGCGATGCTCGACCTCGACGGCACCGAGAACAAGGAGCGCCTCGGCGCCAACGCGATTCTCGCGGTCAGCCTGGCGGCAGCGAATGCCGCGGCGCAGGAACAGGGCATTCCGCTGTACGAGCACGTGGCTGCGGTGAATGGCGGCAGCGGCTACAGCATGCCGGTGCCGATGATGAACATCATCAATGGCGGCGAGCATGCAGACAATAATGTCGACATCCAGGAATTCATGATCCAGCCGGTGGGTGCGCCGAGCTTCGCGGAGGCCCTGCGCTACGGCGCCGAGGTGTTCCACGCGCTCAAGTCGGTGCTCCGCCACCAGGGCCTGGCTACGGCGGTCGGGGACGAAGGCGGTTTCGCCCCGGACCTGCCCTCCAACGAGGCGGCCCTGGAAGCCATCCTGCGCGCGGTCGAGGACGCCGGCTTCCGCATCGGCGAGGACATCACCCTGGCCCTCGACTGCGCGTCTTCGGAGTTCTACCGGGACAAGCGTTACAACCTTGCCGGCGAGGGTCGCGAGTATGATGCCGATGGGTTTGCCGGTTTCCTGGCCGACCTGTGCGATCGCTACCCGATCATTTCCATCGAGGACGGCATGGACGAGCAGGACTGGGACGGCTGGGCGGTTCTCACGCAGCGCATCGGCGACAAGGTCCAGCTGGTCGGGGACGACCTGTTCGTCACCAACACGAAGATCCTGTCCCGGGGCATCGAGAGCGGCGTCGCCAACTCCATCCTGATCAAGTTCAACCAGATCGGCACCCTGACCGAGACCCTCGACGCGATCGCCATGGCCCGGGATGCCGGGTACACCGCGGTCATCTCGCACCGTTCCGGGGAGACCGAGGACACCTTCATCGCTGATCTGGCGGTGGCCACCGCGGCCGGGCAGATCAAGACCGGTTCCCTGTGTCGTTCCGACCGCGTCGCCAAGTACAACCGCCTGCTGCGTATCGAGGAGCAGCTTGGCGGACGCGCCCCGTACCGGGGCAGGGCCGAGTTCCCGGGTCTATCCTCATAGCAGGGACCGTGAAACCCCGCTGCAAGGATTCGCCGCGCGCATGAAGACCTGTTACGCCCTGCTTTCGCTGCTGCTGATCGCGCTGCAGGTGCGCCTGTGGGCGGGCGAGGGCAGCTTGGCCGAGGTGCACCAGCTGGAGCGGCAGATCGCGCTGCAGGAGGCCGAGAACGAGCGTCTCCTGGTGCGGAATACCCTGTTGCGGGCCGAGGTCGAGGACCTGCGTGGCAGCGTGGGTTCCATCGAGGAACGGGCGCGCGCCGAACTGGGCATGATCCGTCGCGGCGAGACTTTCTTCCTCCTGGTTCCGGGTGAAGCGGATACCGGGGGTTGAGGGGCGTTCTGTGCCGGGTGGCACCTCGGGCTTCGCGTTGTCCCTCTGCTGTGGTCCGGGGTGCGTACAACCCGGACGGGCGTTCCGATATCATGACGGGTTTTCCGGACCGGTAACGCGGCATGGCGATCGTCAGTCATACAGCCTGGGTCATCATTCCCGCGGCAGGCAGCGGTGCGCGATTCGGCTCGGAACTTCCCAAGCAATACCATGACCTCCGTGGGCGACGGGTGCTGGAGCACACCATCGACCGTCTTCGCCGCGGCCTGAATCCGCGCCTGGTGGTGGTTGCCATCGCCCCCGGGGACACCGTCTGGCCGACATTGTCGGTGGCGGGTGAGCCCGGGGTCGAGTCCGTTGAGGGCGGCGCTGACCGTGCCGCGTCCGTGGCCAATGCCCTGGCTGCCCTGGATGGGCGTGCCGATGAGCGTGACTGGGTGGTGGTGCACGATGCGGCGCGACCCTGCGTCGCGATGGACGACCTGCGCAACCTGGTGGATCGTCTGCCGGAGGACTGTTGTGGCGGCCTGCTGGCGATCCCGGTCGCGGACACCCTGAAGCGGGTGGACGATACCATGCGGGTGGAAACCACCGTGGATCGCAGCCACCTGTGGCAGGCGCAGACGCCGCAGGTCTTCCAGTACGGTATCCTGAGTGGTGCTCTGGCGCAGGCGCGAGCCGCGGGGCAACCGGTGACCGACGAGGCTTCGGCCGTGGAGTTCGCCGGCTACCGTCCGCGGATCGTTCCGGGATCGCCCCTGAACATCAAGATCACCAATCCCGAGGATTTGCACATGGCCGCATCCATTCTTGACCTCCAGGCGGGCCGGCGGAGTCCAGTCTCCTGATGCGCATCGGCAACGGATACGACGTGCATCGCCTGGTACCCGGTGACGGCATGGTCATCGGTGGCGTGCACATCAGCTGCCCGTACGGGATCAAGGCGCATTCCGACGGTGACGTGCTGATCCATGCCCTGTGCGACGCGCTGCTGGGGGCCGCCGGACTCGGTGACATCGGGCGCTATTTTCCCGACACGGACCGCCAGTGGCAGGGCGCCGACAGCCGCGATTTCCTGCGCAGGGTCCACGAGATGCTGGCAGAACACGGACTGCGCATCGTCAATGCCGACACCACGGTGGTGGCCCAGGTGCCGCGCCTCGCGCCCTACGTCGATGCCATGCGCGCAGCCCTGGCCGCCGACCTCGGTATCCACGCCGCCATGATCAACGTCAAGGCCACCACCAGCGAGCGCATGGGTTTCATTGGCCGCGAGGAGGGCATCGCAGCCCACGCGGTGGTCCTGCTGGAGAGCGACAAGTGAGCGGGTTTCACCTGGATTTCGCGCGCAGCACGCCGCCGGTGGCAACCTCGGCCACCCTGCGCAACGCCCTCGAGGATTTCGAGGTGGACGAGGAACTCGGTTTCGAGCCCAGTGGCGCCGGCGAGCACGTGCTGATCCGCCTGCGCAAGCGCGGCCTGAATACAGACGACGTGGCGCGGCGTATCGGGTCCGCGGCGGGGGTCCCGCGGCGCGCGGTGTCGTGGTCCGGGCTCAAGGACCGCCACGGCTGCACCACCCAGTGGTTTTCCGTTCACCTGCCCGGCAAACCGGCGGACGACGAGCGGTCGCGCTGGGCGGCGCTGGAGGACGATACCCTGCAGATCCTCGAGGTGGCCCGCCACGAGCGCAAGCTGCGGGTCGGGACCCATCGCGGCAACGGTTTCCGGATCCGCGTGCGCGACGTCGATGTGCCGGACGCCGATGTCGATGCTGCCTGTGAACGCATCGCGGGCGCGGGCGTACCCAACTACTTCGGCGAGCAGCGCTTCGGACACGGCGGCTCAAACCTGGCGCGGGCGCGCGAGGTGCTTTCCGCGCCGCGCAGGAAGAAACACGACTTTCGCCGCGGGATACACCTGTCCGCCCTGCGCGGCTGGATCTTCAATCTCTACCTGGAGAGCCGTGTCGCGGATGGCACCTGGGTTACCTGCGTCGCGGGCGACGCCCTGCAGTTTGAAGGGTCGGGCAGCTGGTACGTGCAGGATTTGCCCGATGCCGAGAGCGACGAACGCCTTTCCAGCGGTGACGCTCATGTGAGCGGCCCGCTGTGGGGCGCCGGCGATCCGCCGGTGCGCGACGTGGCCCTGTCCCGCGAGCTGGCGCTCCGCGACAGCCACCGCGAATGGTGTGAACTGCTGGAGGGTGCGGGCCTGCGCCAGGAACGGCGTGCCCTGCGCGTGATGCCGCGGGCGCTGGCCTGGGAGCGCGACGCGGACGCCAGCCTGGTTTTCTCGTTCTCGCTGCCGCGGGGCGCTTACGCCACCAGCGTGCTGCGCGAACTGGTGTCGTATCGAGACGTGACCCGGGAGCGCGGCGAGTCATGAACATCCTGGTCAGCAATGATGACGGCGTGCGTGCGCCGGGACTGCAGGTTC
>JBFGWM010000221.1:0-4663 GCA_041588495.1 Pseudomonadales bacterium
CCAGTTCCCAGGACACCCAGCTGCCCAGCGGGCTGCAGCTCGGTACCGGTGTGCGCACCGCGGGCACCCAGAAACAGTTCCACCAGGGCAGCATCGAGATCACCGAGAATGCCCTCGACTTCGCCATCGACGGACGCGGCTTCTTCGAGATCCTGCTGCCCGACGGCACCATGGCCTACACCCGGAACGGTGAGTTCCACCTGACCTCCGAGGGCGCCATCGTCGACGTCGACGGCAACCCGCTGCAGCCGGCGATCACGCTGCCGGACCAGACCCGCATTGTTACGGTGGGCCGTGACGGCACCGTCACCGCGGTGGTCGGCACCAATGCGCAGCCCACCACGATCGGTAACCTGACCCTGGTCGACTTCATCAACCCCTCGGGTCTCGAGGGGATCGGCGACAACCTGTTCCTGGAAACGGCGGCCAGTGGCACGCCCCAGGCCGGAACGCCGGGGGAGAACGGGCTCGGCATCATCCGCCAGGACGCCCTCGAGAATTCCAACGTGAACGTGGTCGAGGAACTGGTGGACATGATCACCACCCAGCGCGCGTTTGAAATGAACTCCAAGGTGGTCTCCACCGCGGACCAGATGCTCGGCTTCCTGAGCCAGACCCTGTAGGCGGGGGCGTAACGCAATGAAAAGGACCACGGCTCGCAGGATCGGAAACACGCTGGACAGCGTGCCCCTGCGGATTTTCCTGGCACTCACCGGCTTCGCCATGCTGGCGTCCCTGGGCGGGTGCATGACACCGCCGGCGCAGATGAACGATCCCTACTACGCGCCGGTGCTGCCGAAATCCACCGCGGCCCCGGAACCGTCCAACGGCTCCATCTACCAGGCGGGTCACGGGATGTTCCTGTTCGAGGACCGCAAGGCGGGTCGCATCGGGGACGTGCTCACCGTGGTGTTGATGGAAGAGGCCGAGGGCGAGAGCGAGTCCGAGACCTCCCTGAACAAGTCGACCTCCATCGATGTCGACAACCCGACCATTCTCGGCCAGATGGTGGACGCCGGCGGACTGCCGGGCGTGGTGGGGTCGCTGCTCAACAAGCTGCCCCTGGACGGTGGCGAGATCAACTCCCTGGATACGGATCTCGATTCGAATCACACCTTCTCCGGGGACGGCGACACCGACCAGACCCACGCATTGACCGGCACCATCACCGTCACCGTGCACGACGTGATGCCCAACGGGCTGCTCTACGTGCGCGGCGAGAAATGGCTGACCATCAACCAGAGCAAGGAATACATCCGCGTGGCCGGCCTTGTGCGTCCCGAGGACATCGGGGCGGGCAACACGGTGATCTCCACCAAGATGGCGGACGCGCGGATCGAGTTCAGCGGCACCGGCCCGGTGGCGAACGCCAACGCGGTGGGCTGGCTGGCGAGGTTCTTCCTGAGCCCGATGTGGTTCTTCTGAGGACGGCACAGGACAGGGAGGAAAACGGACAAACGTCGCGCGCAGCGCGGCAACAGGCTGATCGGATCGGTCCCCGGGGACCCCATTCAGGATGATAGGGGTAACAGCGGCGGCTCCGAAGCCGGAATCCAGGGAAGGAATCCGGCCGAGGGTTTGGGACCGAAACCGAGCAGGGAGAGAAATGGAATTTCTCTCCGTTTACCGGGGGAAGGGAATCTCCCCCTTGAGTGACGGGGGGCCAGGGAGGCCCCCCGCCTTGAGGTACTCCGGGCCGCAGGTGCGACCCGGTTTACTGATGAGAGGCATGGACGCCTCCACCTTTATCCAGGCCGTCGTGCGCGACACGCGCAGACGCCACAAGAAGGCCGGACGGGTTCCGGCAACAGGATTTGGAGGTCCACCGGTATGCAACCGGAAACAGGAATGATCGGAACGCGGGCGCGGATGCAGCGCAAGTTGCTGCGTGCCTGCGTTCTCGTGCTTGGCTTGCTGTGCGTACAGGTTCCCGCGCACGCGGAACGGCTGAAGGACATTGCCTCGCTGGCCGGGGTGCGCTCCAACCAGCTGTTCGGTTACGGCCTGGTGGTCGGCCTGGACGGTACGGGCGACCAGACCACGCAGACGCCGTTCACCACCCAGAGCTTCAAGAGCATGCTGGCCCAGTTCGGGGTGAAGATTCCCGAGAACCTGAACCCGCAGCTGAAAAACGTGGCGGCGGTTTCTCTGACCGCGGAACTGCCGGCGTTCGCCAAGCCCGGGCAGCGCATCGACGTGACCGTGTCGTCCATCGGCAACGCCAAGAGCCTGCGTGGCGGCACCCTGCTGTTGTCCCCACTGAAAGGCGCGGATGGCCGGGTGTACGCGATCACCCAGGGCAACCTGGTGGTCGGCGGACTCGGCGTGGAAGGGGCTGACGGCTCCAGCATCACCATCAACGTGCCCAGCGTCGGGCGGATTCCGGACGGTGCGACCGTCGAGCGTGAAGTGCCGACGACCTTCATGCAGGGCGACCACCTGGTGTTCAACCTGCATCGCGCGGACTTCACCACGGCCAAACGCGTGGCCCAGCGCATCAACGACCTGCTCGGACCGCAGATGGCCAGCGCCCGCGACGGCTCCTCGATCCGCGTCAACGCGCCGCGGGACCCCTCCCAGCGCGTTACCTTCATGTCGGTGCTGGAAAACCTCGAGGTCGAACCCGGCGAGGCCCCGGCGCGGGTGGTTATCAATTCGCGTACCGGGACCATCGTCATCGGCCAGCACGTGCGGGTGAACCCCGCGGCGGTCACCCACGGCAGTCTCACGGTAACCATCCGCGAGGGTAATGAGGTCACCCAGCCGAATCCGCTCGCCGCGGGACAGACCGCGGTGGTGCCGGCATCCGAGGTGGCCGTGGAGCAGGAGAACGCGCGCATGTTCGTGTTCAACCCCGGCGTTTCGCTTGATGAAATTGTGTCCGCGGTGAACCAGGTGGGCGCAGCGCCCGGGGATCTCATGGCGATCCTCGAGGCCCTCAAGCAGGCCGGCGCCCTGCGCGCGGAACTGGTGGTGATATGAGCGGCAGTATCGCGACCCACAGCGGGGTCTACACGGACCTGCACGGGCTGCAGAGCCTGAAGAATTCCGGTGATCCCAATGATCCGGAAACCCTGCGCGCGGTCGCGAAGCAGTTCGAGTCCCTGATGATCAACATGATGCTGAAGAGCATGCGCGATGCCAACGCGGTGTTCGAGGAAGGCAGCCTATTCAACTCCAACGAAACCAAGTTCTTCCGCGAGATGTTCGACAACCAGATCAGCGTGGAGATGGCGGAAGGACGCGGCATCGGCCTGACCGAAGTGCTGGTGCGGCAGTTGTCGGGCAAGGGCGGCGTCAATGACACCCTGTCCCGGGGCGCGCGCAGCCTGATGGAGTCCGGCAATGCCGCCAACGAGCCCGATCCGCCCGCGGACGGCGATGATGCGCTCGAGTCCGGAAAGGGTGAGGCCGCGGCGCTCTGGCAGCGCACGGTTGACGGCGCGGTACGCTCGGTCGAGGCCCTGCGTGACGAGGCCACCACCGAGATTCTCGATTTTGTCGAAACCCTGCCGGGTCTCGGGCATGCGCATTTTCAGGAAAGCGATACGGATTCCGAAGACCAGGATGACGGCGGTGTGCTGCCCGGGATGCTGCGCGCCATTGACCAGGCCGCCTCGGCCATCAACAGTTTCCGCAGCCCCGCCGAGTTCGTCAGCAAGCTGTACCCGCTGGCCGAACACGCCGCCGGGAAAATCGGCCTCAACCCGCGTTTCCTGCTGGCCCAGGCCGCGCTAGAAACCGGCTGGGGCAAACACGTGATCCCGGACGGGGAGGGTGGTTCCACCTTCAACCTGTTCGGCATCAAGGCCGACAGCCGCTGGGACGGCGCCAGTGCGGCGGTCGACAGCCTCGAATTCACCAACGGCGTCGCCGAGAAGGTGCGCTCGGCGTTCCGTTCCTACCAGTCCTACGCGCAGAGCTTCCTCGACTACGTGCGATTTATCGAGGACAACCCGCGTTATCGCCAGGCCCTGGAACAGGTCGCCGACCCGAAGGCCTACGCCGACGCACTGCAGGATGCCGGCTACGCCACGGACCCGAATTATGCGAACAAGATCAAGCGGATACTGGATGGCGACGTGCTCGGCGCGGCGCTGGGGGAACTCAAGTGAGCGTGCACACGGGCGATAAAAATGGCATGAACCGGGTGCTTTCGCGGCTGGCCGGGTGCGTGTTGCGCACCTCGGGCCTCGTGCGGGCAGGAGGTCGTCATGGTTGATGTGCTCAACATCGCGGTGACCGGCCTGCGTTCCCACCAGACGGCACTGGCCACCACCGGGAACAACATTTCCAATGCCAATACCCCGGGCTACTCGCGCCAGCGCGCGGAGTTCTCGGCCCTGCCGTCTTTCAAGACCGGAGGCGGGTTCATCGGTAGCGGTGTGGAAATCGATGCCATTCGCCGGATCACGGACGAGTTCCTGACCCGCCAGATCCGCCTGGATACAACCACTTTTAACGAGTTCGACACGCTTTCCACCCAGGCGGGGCGGCTCAGCAACCTGTTGTCGGACCTGACCTCCAGCATCTCGGGCAGCCTGGATTCATTCTTCAGCGGCCTGCAGGTCGCCGCGGATGACCCCACCTCCCTGCCCGCGCGGCAGGTGGTGCTCTCCGAGGCGGAGTCGATGGCGCGCAAGTTCCAGACCATCCAGGCGCG
>JBFGWM010000222.1:0-4627 GCA_041588495.1 Pseudomonadales bacterium
AGGCGGGGCGCGGGGCGCCCGGAGTAGATGTGCGAGGTCGCGTAGATGGGCAGGTTGCGCGCGTTGTGGTAGTTCAGCGAGGGCTTGATCAGGCGCGCCGGGGTCGGCAGTGCAGCCAGAAACACGAAGTCCGCGTCGCTGCGGCGTTGCGGAACAAATTCGACCTTGGTGCCGATCAGCTGTTCGATGCGTGCCGCGCGGCGCCGGCTCTCGTCAATGTCGAGCAGGCGGGCCACTACCGCCTTGTAATCGCTGTCCTGGTCAAAGAACTCGGCGCCGGACAGGGTGCCCCCGAACGAGGTCCAGTGCTCCCGGAAAGCGCCGAGTACGCGCTCGCCCCAGCCGGAACCCGGAACCAGGCCGACCGCGAACCGGTAGCCGTCCTGCCAGGCGCGGGCTGCCGCGGCGCGGGCCTCGTCCTCAGCTGAGAGGCCGAACTGGTACAGGCCCCGCGGCGGCTCGCTGACATCCGGCAGGTAGTTCAGGGCCAGCACCGGAACCGACAGTTCCGGCAGTGCCGCGAGTTGTGCGATACCTTCCTTTTCGAAAGGGCCGATCACGAAGCCGGCCCCGCCCGCCACGGCTTCCCGGTAGGCGGCGACGAAGTCCTGCACCTTGCCGGTGTCGAGGATATGTACCTCGGGGACCTCCCGGCCACGCTGCATGGCATCGTAGTAGGAAGCCAGAAAGCCGTCCCGGACCGGCATGCCGACACTGCCGGCATAGGGGCCGCTGAGGGGGAGTAGCAGGTAAACCACTCCCGGGCGGGAATCGGCCAGGCGGGACAGCATCTGCAGATCCCCCGGGAGATCCAGGGCCGCCGGGTGGTTCGGCCAGCGCAGCAGCCAGTCGTTGAGACTGACCAGCTGCTGGTCGATATCGTGCTGGAAGTTTCGGTTCAGCGCGGCCAGTTCCAGCCATCCGCGGAGCAGCGGCATGGGCGTGGTGCGGGCGCGCTCCGCGAGTTCTTCCCCGGAGAGCTGCATCAGGGAATTCCAGATGGCCTGGTGGTTGTCCCCTTGCTTTTCCGGGGGTGTCAGCGCGGCGGTGTTGAGGATGCGTTCAACCGCGGCGGCAAGGTGGTCGCCGGTCAGGCCGAGCGCAGTCGCGCGCAACTGGCTCAGGCGGAGGTGGCCGTCGCGGGGCAGGCGGTCGAATGCCCCGGCAGGCGCCTGGTCCAGCCAGCGGAGCGCCTCGCTGCCGTTGGCCATCAGCACCGCGATCTCCGTCTGCAACATGTAGAAGCGCGCGGACAATTCAGGGGCCAGTGCCTGCTCATCGATATACTTGAGCACCGCGCGCGCGCGAAACAGGTCGCCGTCCTCAAAGAGTTGTGTTGCGGCCTGCAGGCGGTAGCGCCCGGCAGGGCCGGGGGGGCTTTGCTGGGCGAGGAGCAGAAGGGCGGCCACGTCCGTGCCGGCCGTCGGGTCGGCGGGTTGCGCTGGAGTTTGTTGCGATCCGTCGGGCGGGGGCAGCGTGGAACCGGAGCGCGGCGCGGGTCCGAGGCAGGCGCTCGTGAGGATGCAGAAGCAGGTGAGAATCAATGCCCGGTGGTGCATGACGTGGTATGTTGTCTCCGCCTGGAAGCAGGGCTTGCCCCGCGTCCGGGGCCATCGACAGGAGCCGAAAGCGTGCAGCCCGAAGCAGCATTATATGTGGTCGCCACACCGATTGGTAACCTCGGCGATCTGAGTGCGCGCGCCCGCGACGTACTGGATGCGGCCGACGTGATTGCCGCGGAGGACACGCGGGTCTGCAGGAAGCTGCTCAGCCACCTCGGGATCCGCACCGCCGTCGAGTCCTGTCACGATTTCAACGAGTCGCAGCGCGCGCCGGCGCTGCTGCAGCGGGTGCGCGACGGGGAAATCGTGGCCCTGGTTGCCGACGCCGGCACGCCGCTGATTTCCGATCCCGGTTTCGCGCTGGTGCGGATGGCGCGGGACGAGGGAATCGCCGTGGTTCCCGTGCCGGGCCCGTGTGCCGCGACCACCGCGCTGAGCGTCGCCGGTTTGCCCTGCAGTCGCTTTGCATTCGAGGGATTCCTGCCGGCCAAGTCCGGCGCCCGGCGCCATGCGCTGGAGCGCCTGCGGGATGAGTCCCGCACCCTGGTGTTTTATGAATCGCCACGCCGTGTCGTCGCTTGCCTGGAGGACATGGCAGCGGTGTTCGGTGAGACCCGGCAGGCGGCGGTGGCCCGTGAACTGACCAAGAAGTTTGAGACCGTCCGCCGCGACAGCCTGGCTGCGTTGCGTGAATGGGTCGTTGCCGACCCGGACCGCCAGCGCGGTGAGTTCGTGCTGATCGTGGAGGGCGCGCCGGAGGAGGCCGCTGCCGGGTTGGGCGAGGCGCGCCGGCTGCTGGAGCTGTTGCTGGAGGAACTGCCCCCGGCGCGCGCGGCCCAGGTGACGGCGCATTTTACCGGGTGTCACAAGCGCGAGGTCTATGCGCTGGTCGACGAGATTCGGCGCTGATCCGGTTGTTTGTTCGCCAACGTGGGAGTAGTCTTGCGGCCGGAGAGAGTCGGCCAGGCGATCGCCCCGTTCGCGGGGAGGAAAGTCCGGGCTCCACAGGGCAGGGCGCCAGGTAACGCCTGGGGGGCGCGAGCCTACGGAAAGTGCCACAGAAAATATACCGCCCCGTTCGCGGGGTAAGGGTGAAATGGTGCGGTAAGAGCGCACCGCGCGTGTGGCAACACACGTGGCAGGGTAAACCCCGCCCGGAGCAAGGCCAAATAGGAATCCGCTGGTACGGCCCGTACCGGATTCGGGTAGGCTGCTTGAGGCGCATGGCGACATGCGTCCCAGATGAATGATCGTCCGCGACAGAACCCGGCTTACCGGCTGACTCTTTCCTCCATCCTTCCCCGCCAGACCATCGGGGACCGGTCGTTTCTCCGGCCACTACGGCGTCGATTCCGTGCCTTGAGGCTGCCCAGTGCGGCTGTGATTCCCGCCACCTTGTTCCACGGCCTTCCTATATAGCCGATCCGGGCCTTGCCTGCGCATTTTATAACCAAATAGTCTACTCTCCTAGAAACGACTTTAAGAGTCGGGCCTAGTTCGCTATTTTCGCGCCCGTTGGAAGGGCCTTCGACGCACATTCCCTGCACGTTCGACACCGAATTCTGGCAGATTCCGCGCCAGTTCCCGCAACTTGCCCGCAAGTTGCCTTGACACCCGAATTTGCCGATACCTATAGTGTCCAGAAGTGGGTTAATATGGGTCGAAGTGGGCCAAAGTGGGGTTTTTGGGAAGTGTTCCGTGGAGAGAGCAGGATCAACCTCGATGCCAAGGGGCGCATGGCGATTCCCTCGAAGTATCGCGATGGACTGATGGAAAGCTGCCAGGGACGGCTCATCGCGACCGTTGATCCCACGGACAACCTCCTCTTTGTCTACCCCCTGCCGCGCTGGGAGGAGATCGAGGAAAAAATCGGTGCACTCCCCAGCTTCAATCCGAAGACCCGCCAGTACCAGCAGTTGCTGATCGGTCGCGCCGCGGAACTGGACATGGATGCCAACGGAAGAGTCCTGCTGCCCCAGTCCCTGCGTGATTACGCGGGCCTTGAGAAACACGTGGTGCTGGTCGGCCAGCGGAACAAGTTCGAGTTGTGGGACGACGAAACCTGGCAGGCGCGCAATGAGCAGTGGCTTGCCGAGGCGCGTTCCGGTACGGACCAGCCGGATGAACTCCTGTCGCTCGTACTGTGAGCGACACGGATGACGCGGCCCACGCGCCCGTACTGCTTGGGGAAGCGGTGCAGGCGCTGGCGATAAAGCCCGGGGGAAAGTACGTCGATGCGACGTTCGGGCGCGGGGGACACAGCAGACAGTTGCTGAACTTTTTGGGGGAGGACGGCGGCTTGTTGGCGATCGACCGGGATCCGGCGGCAGTTGCTGAAGCACGCGAACGGTTCGGCGGGGATTCCCGCTTCCACGTGCGCCAGGGACTGTTCTCCGCGATGGCGGACCTTGTCCGCGAGGCCTGGGGGCCAAGCACCGAAGTCGATGGAATTCTTATGGACCTGGGGGTCTCCTCTCCACAGCTCGATGACCCGTCGCGGGGTTTCAGTTTCATGCGCGACGGGCCCCTGGACATGCGCATGGACCCGGACAGCGGCATGTCCGCCGCGGACTGGCTGGCACGGGCGAAGGAGCAGGATATCGCGAAGGTATTGAAGGAATACGGTGAGGAGCGTTTCGCCAGGCGGATCGCCCGCGCGATTGTCGCCGCCCGCGAGGAGGCGCCGGTGGCAACCACGTCACGCCTGGCGGAGATCGTCGCCGCGGCCTGCCCGACGCGGGAGCCTGGCAAGCACCCGGCAACACGGACTTTTCAGGCCCTGCGCATCCGGGTCAACCGTGAACTGGAAATACTCGGCGACGCCCTGCGCGTGGCCATGGACATACTGGCGCCAGGGGGGCGACTGGTGGTCATCAGCTTTCACTCGCTGGAAGACAGGATCGTCAAGCAGTTCATGCGTGGCGAGGCCACGGGGGGCGAACTGCCCCGGCGTCTGCCGGTGACCGATGCCCAGGTGCCGCGTCGCCTGCGGCTGGTCGGCAAGGCGATCCGTCCGGGCGCTGCAGAGGTTGCGGCGAACCCGCGCAGCCGCAGTGCGGTCATGC
>JBFGWM010000223.1:0-4622 GCA_041588495.1 Pseudomonadales bacterium
CACCTTCGATTACCTGGACCGCGGCGCATCCGAGCCCGCCCTCGGCTGGGCCGATTGCGACTCCCTGAAGACCCTCGGCGACCAGCAGGCCAGGCAGCTGGGCAATGCCGCCTCGCGCCTCGCGTCCTGTGCGCGCCGCAATGATTACAGCCGTATGCTCAGCGCCGCCAGTCGCCTGGTGACCTGCGCGTCCGGTGGCGGCATCGTCGACGACTGCAGCCGGGCCGCGCTGAACACCGAGAGCCTGCGCGACCAGGCCCGCGAGTGCACCAACGACCTGCGCAGGAGCAGCCGCGAGCAGCGCACCCTGGTCACCATCCGCCTGCACGAGGAGAACCGCTGCCTGGCCCCCGTGCCTCCGGAACAGTGATGCGCCGCTCATCGCCGTAAACCCGCCTTCGGGCACCCTTATTTTCCGTTTCGTGACCCAGTTCACAGTTCCCGGGCCGGCCAGGGGGCATAGTCGGCCTGTACTTAGTGAAATGACGCGGAGCCCCATCATGACCACCTACGTCGCCGTGCTGCGACGCGGACGCGGAAAGCGCCGGATCCTGTGGATTCCGGACATCGACCTGCAACTTGCGGTCAGCGACGACCGTGACCGCACCCGGCTGGTCGCCCGTGAAATGCTCCGTTTCGAGATGTGCTCCCGCTCACGCACCGGGGAACCGCTACCGACACCGACCCCGCTCGGCCAGTTGCTGGACGACCCGGAAATCGATTCGGACGATACCTTCCTGCTGGATACCGACGAATTCGCGAACCATCCCCACTGAGGCGAACCTGCCTGCCCCGACGCCGCAACCGCGGCGTTTTTTGTTTCCGGAAACATGAACCCGGTCACAGTTTGCAATCGCCAGTCGCGCAATACTGGAAGCGCAATCCACCCCAGCGAGGGCACCTGCAATGAACTACATCGCCGTTCTGCGCCCCGATCCCGAGCAGCGTTACCACATCCGCTGCCCGGACTTTCCGGCGATCCGCGCCATGGCCTGCAACCTGGGCGTCGCACGCCTGCTCGCCGAAGCGGCTGTGCAGATCCACGTCGAGGAAATGCAGCGCAGCGGCATCCCGCTGCCCGAACCCAGCGCGTTGCATGACGTACTGGACCCATGCGGCGATGCCGATGCCATCGTGGTGATGGTTGATGCGAATCCTCACTCAGCCGGGCAGGACGCCGCACACAGCATGCTGCAACCGGTACTGGCGGGACTCACGGCAACTGCCAGCGCCGCCTGAGCGGCCATTGCTTTCCGGTCTCCCGGACAGTTCCGCGGACGGTCCGCGGGACCAGCACCCGCGCTCCGGTTGAGCGCCGCCGCAAACCCGCCCCCACGCCTTCGCTATACTGGAACCATCGCCACAGCAGGCCGTTCAGGCAATGGCCGTTTCTCCGGATCCCGCCATCGAAGACGAAGCGTTCCGGGCCCTGCTCGAGAACGTCTCGCAATATTCCATCTGCGCACTCGACGCCGCGGCGCAGGTAGTTTCCTGGAATCGTGGCGCCGCGGAAATGTACGGGCATTCGGCTTCCACCGCACGCGGTCGCAACTTCGCCTTCCTGTTTCCGGATCCCACCGAGCCGGCCAGCCTCCCCGCCCGCCTGCTGCAACAGGCAGCGGCCAACGGGCATGTCGCGCAACGCGTGCGCCAGGTCCGCGCCGATGGTACGGGCTTCTGGGCGCTGCTCAGCATCGACTGCCTGCGCAACCGCGGCGGCGACACCATCGGGTACTCGGTGGTGGCCCGCGATGTCAGCGAACAGATCGAACCGGAACAGGCGCTGCGCGAGAATGTCGACCGCATCCGCGCGATCCTGGAGACGGTGCCCGACGGCATCATCACCATCAACGCCCAGGGCATCATCGAGACCTTCAACCCGGCGGCGGAGCGCATGTTCGGCTACGCGGCCAGCGAGATCAGCGGCCGCAACGTGAAGGTGCTGATGCCGGAGCCCTATCACAGCGAGCACGACGGCTACATTGCCGCCTACCATCGCACGGGCAAGGCACGCATCATCGGCATCGGGCGCGAGGTCACCGCGCGCAAGAAAGATGGCACGGACTTTCCCATCGAACTCGCCGTCGGCGAGTTCGAGGTTGCCGGCCAGAAATACTTCGCCGGCGTGATCCGCGACATCTCCGAGCGCAAGGATGCCGAGCGGATTCAGCGTGAGAGCGTGGAGCGCATCCGCGCCATCGTCGAGACCGTGCCCGACGGCATCATCACCATCGATGACATGGGGGTCATCCAGACCTTCAATCCGGCCGCGGTGCGCATGTTCGGTTTCACCACCGAGGAGGTGACCGGGCGCAACGTCAACATGCTGATGCCGGAGCCGTACCACAGCGAGCACGACGGCTACCTCGACGCCTACAAGGAAACCGGCGAGGCCAAGATCATCGGTATCGGGCGCGAGGTCACCGCACGCAAGAAGGACGGCACGGATTTCCCGATCGAGCTCGCGGTCGGCGAGTTCAAGGTCGGAGACAACCGCTTCTTCGCCGGCGTGATCCGCGACATCTCCGAGCGCAAGGAGGCGGAACGCGTGGTGCACGACGCCGCCGAGCGCATACGTGCCATCGTCGAGACCGTGCCCGACGGCATCATCACCATCGACGGCAGTGGAACGGTGGAGACCTTCAATCCTGCCGCGGAACGCCTGTTCGGGTTCAGTGCCGCGGAGGTCATCGGCCAGAACGTCAAGCTGCTCATGCCCGAGCCTTACCACAGTGAACACGACGATTACATCGAGTCGTACCACAAGACCGGCAACGCCAAGATCATCGGCACCGGCCGCGAGGTGATGGCGCGCCGCAAGAACGGCTCGGTGTTCCCCATCGAGCTCGCGGTCGGAGAGATCCGCCTGGGTGACCGGCACATGTATGCGGGAGTGATCCGCGACATGACCGAGCGCAAGCTGGCCGAGGACTCCATGCGCTACCTGAACGAGGCCCTGGAAAAACGCGTGAAGGAGCGGACCCAGGCGGTCAACGATCTGAAGGAGGCCCTGGACCGTCTCAAGCAGGCCCAGACCCAGCTCGTGCAGACCGAGAAGATGGCCTCGCTGGGCGGCCTGGTGGCCGGTATCGCCCACGAGATCAACACCCCGGTGGGGATCGGCGTCACCGCGGCCTCGCACCTGAAGGAGGCCACCGACGAGATCCGCGCCAGCATGGCGGCAGACAGGATGAAGAAGTCGACCCTGGAGAGTTACCTGGAAGTCTCCGGCCAGTCCACCGCAATGATCCTCAACAACCTGCGCCGGGCCGCCGAGCTCATCAACAGCTTCAAGCAGGTGGCGGTCGACCAGTCGAGTAGCGAACGGCGCCGCTTCAAGGTTCGCGAATACATCTGGGAGGTCCTGTTGAGTCTGCGCCCGCGATTGCGCCAGACCCCTCACCAGGTGGAGATCGAGTGCGACCCGGGCGTCGAGATCGACAGCTATCCCGGCGCCCTCTCCCAGGTGATCACCAACCTGGTCATCAACAGCCTGATGCATGCCTTCGACGACTCGATGGAGGGCGTGATGCGGATCACGGTGCAGTTGGCCGGTGACCGCCTGCGCATGACCTACGAGGACAACGGCCGCGGTATGCCGGAAACCGATCTGCGGCGCATCTACGACCCGTTCTTCACCACCCGGCGGGGTAGCGGCGGTAGCGGCCTCGGCCTGCACATCGTGTACAACCTGGTCACCCAGTCCCTGGGCGGCACCATCGACGTCAGCAGCGAGGTCGGACAGGGGACGCGCTTCGAAATCGACATTCCGCAGGTGCGCTGAGCTGCGGTTTCAGGGTGCCGCAGGCAGCGTGAAATAGACCGTCGTACCCTCACCCGGCGTGGACTCCGCCCAGATCTGTCCGCCGTGCCGGTCGACGATGCGCCGGCAGGTGGCGAGCCCGAGACCGGTCCCCGGGTAGTGGTGACGCGGGTTCAGGCGCAGGAACGGTTCGAACACGGTTTCCACATACTCGGGCGCGATGCCGATGCCGTTGTCGGCCACCGAGATGCGCCACATTCCGCGCTGGCGATGGGCCTGCAACCGTACCGTCGGGACCTGGCCCTCGGGCTGGAACTTGATGGCGTTGAGCACCAGGTTCTGCAGCAACTGGCCGAGCAGGCTGTCGCTGCCCATCACCAGCGGCAATCGGTCGTACTCGACGCCGGCGCGCGTACGCTGCAGCGTTTCCTCGACGCCGGCGAGGACCTCATTCATGATCTTGTCCAGGTCCACCGCCCCGGGCTGAAAGCTTTCCGCGTCGACCGCGGCCAGGGCGAGCATGCCGCGAATCAGTTCCTGCATGCGTCCGGCGCCTGCCACGACCCGCTCCAGCATGCTCCGGTGTTCACCGGAAAGGGCGCCCCCCGCCTCGTTCAGCACGTCCTGGGCAAACATGCGGATGGTGCGCAACGGGGCCTGCAGGTCATGACTGGCAGCGTGGGAGAAGGCCTCCATGTCGGCGTAGGCGCGTTCCAGGGCCGCCACCTTGGCTTCCAGCGCGGACCGCGTCCGGTCGAGATCCACCATGTCGCGGTAGGCTCTCAGGCCCGTGTACACGACGGTGTACAGCTTGGTCGAGGTGAGCTCGGTCTTTTCCTTGTAATCGTTGATGTCGTAC
>JBFGWM010000224.1:0-4536 GCA_041588495.1 Pseudomonadales bacterium
GCCCTGCACAGGCGCCCGGAAATCCGCTTCGAGGAGCACCTGCGCGATGGCCGCTGGTTACAGGTGGTGGAACGGCGCATGCGGGATGGCGGGACGGTCACGTTCCATCTCGACATCACCGAACTGAAGAACAAGGAACAGGAACTCATCGATGCCCGCCAGCGCGCGGAAGTGGCCAACCAGGCCAAGAGCGCCTTCCTGGCCACCGTCAGCCATGAGGTCCGCACGCCGCTGAACAGCGTGCTGGGCCTGATCGGGCTGCTCAAGGACGTGGAGGAGTTACCCGCGCGCGAGCGCGAGCGGGCCGAGACGGCACACCAGTCCGCGCAGCACCTGTTGATCATCCTCAACGAGATTCTCGATATCAGCAAGATGGAAGAGAACCGGCTGGAACTGGAGGAGGGGCCTTTCTGCCCGGCGGAAACCGTTCACAGCGTGTTCCGGCTGATCGAGGGCGTCGCGCGTAAGAAAGGGCTGGAAATGAAGCTTTCCCAGGCGCCACTGGAAGGGCGCTGGGTACTTGGTGACGAGGGCCGTTTCCGGCAGGTCGTGCTCAATATCGTCAGCAACGCGGTCAAGTTCACCGACCACGGGCATGTCGAGTTGCGGGCCGATTGCGTGGAAACGGATGACGGCGGCCTGGGACTGAAGATCGCGGTGCAGGACACCGGGATCGGTTTCGACGATGCCTCCGCGGAACAGTTGTTCGAGCCATTCTCCCAGCTCGAGGCTCACTCCAGCCGGCGTTACGAGGGTACCGGGCTGGGGCTGGCCATCTGCAAACGGCTCGTCAGTCTCATGGGTGGCAGCCTGGAGGGCACCGGGAAAGTGGGCGAGGGCGCCTGCTTCACGTTGTCCCTGGAACTGCCGTCGACGCCAGCTCCGCAAGATGCAGGGCCGGAGGCCGGAGACGCCGCGCTGACCCCGGCCGAACTCGGCTGGCGCGATATCCGCGTACTCCTGGTGGAGGACTCGCCGACCAACCAGATCGTGTTCCAGTCGATGATGGAGGGCACGGGATACCGGGTCGATGTCGCTGCCAGCGGGGAGGAGGCCCTGCACGCCCTGCAGGACCTGCCCTACGACCTGGTCATGATGGACGTCTACATGCCGGGCATGGACGGGCTGCAAACGACCCAGGCCCTGCGCAAGTTGGACGCCTGTCGCGAGATCCCGGTAATCGCGCTGACCGCCAATGCCATGCGAGGCGACCGCGAGCGCTTTATCGCCGCCGGCATGGACGACTACCTGCCCAAGCCCATCGACAAGCGGGACCTCCTGGCGACCATGCGGAAATGGGCCGCGCGGCGCCTCGACAACGGGCGCGGGGATGACACCCCAATCACATCAACATCCCACCACCTGGAGAGCACGCATGGAGATTCTTGACCGCAAGGCGATCGAACAACTCGAACGGGACACCTCTCCCGAAGTGGTCCCGGTCATCCTTGAACGCTTCCTCGGGGAACTCGATCAGCGCTGCGCGAACCTGGTATCGGCCCTGGAGGCGAACGACATGGAGCGTGTCGGCCTCGAGGCCCACAGCGTGAAGTCCGCCTCGCGGACGTTCGGGCTGGAGGTCCTCGCCGCCAGTGCCGCCGAGCTCGAGGCCACTGCGGACGGGGGAAACGCCGACACGGTCGCTACCCGGGCCGAGGCGATGCAGCATGCGGCCGGGGATGCGCGTCGCGCGCTGACCGCTTTCCTCGCGGGGGAGTGATACGGCGGAGCAAAGCGCCTCCCCTGCATTGCAAGTTGCGACGCAATCCGGAAGTGGACCGTGGCGGACGCAAACATCCTACAGAAGACACTGAATTAAAAAGGAAAATAAACTGGCACATGGCTTGCTAGATAGATTCTGAGATTGGAATCAGGACATCAAGAGGAAACAGGCCATGACGCAGTCAGCCCACGCCGCAGTTGCAAACGAAGCCATCCGCGGAACAGGAGTGCAAGGTTCAATGGACACGACGGAAGGTTATCCGGCACCCCAGACCGTGCTGGTGGTCGAGGACAATGAATCGGAGCGCTGGCGCCTGACGGCGATGCTCGGCAAGCTCGGATACCGGGTCGTCGACGCATCCAACGGCAACGAGGCGCTGGTTCTGCAGAGCCTGGAGCGCGCGGACATCGTGGTCAGCGACTGGCGCATGCCCGGCATGGACGGGCTCGAACTGTGCCGAACGCTCAAATCCGATCCGGCTTACGGCCAGCCCTTCTTCGTGATGCTGACCGCCATGAACAACCCGGTCGACCTGGTGGCCGGCATGGAGGCCGGGGCGGACGATTTCGTCTCCAAGCCCTGTGCCGCGGAAGAACTGCGCGTCCGGGTGCAGGCAGGGGCGCGGATCCAGAGCCTGCGTGCCCGACTGGAGGACAACAACGAGGCCATGGAGCACATGCTGCAGCGCGAACGGGAGACCGTGGAGCGCATGCGTGGCGACCTGGACATGGCGGCGGAACTGCAGCGCAGCCTGCTGCCTGCCGCTGCCGCGCGCCTCGAAGATTTCACCCTGGGCACCCTGTTCCAGCCGGCCGAGGAAATCGGCGGGGATTTCTTCAACTACTTCCGCCTCGGCCCGGAACACCTGGGTTTCTACCTGCTGGACGTCAGCGGCCACGGGGTCGCCGCGGCCATGCTGGCATTCAGCATCAGCTACCAGTTCAACGGCGATGTCGCGGGGAACCGGATGCTGATGGAGGATGGTCCGGACGGCCCGCGACCCGCGGAGCCCGCGTCAGTCGTCGCCGCGCTCAACGAGCAGTTCCAGGATCGCGACGGCAGCGGTCGCTTCTTCACCATGGTTTACGGCGTGATCAACGTGCGAACCGGTGCAGGCCGCTTCTGCCAGGCCGGGCACCCTTACCCACTGGTACTGCGGGCAAATGGCGAGGGGGAATGCCTGGGTGACGGCGGTCATCCGGCCGGCATGTTTCCCGGTGCGGTATTCGAGAACGTCGATTTCCGCCTGGCGCCGGGCGACCGGCTGATGATTTGCTCGGACGGCGTGCTGGATTACCTGGCCGGCAAGGACAGCAGCATCGTTTACCCGATGCTCACCAGGCGGCTTGGCGATTCCGCCGGCTCCACCGCCGCCGAAATGGTCAGGGTCATGGAGAAGGTGCTCGGCGAGCAGCGTTCGCGTGGCGTGCCCGAGGACGACATCTCCGTGCTGGCGATTGCCCGGGCGGCTGCCGAGTGACAACCCGCTTCGCGACAGGGTGCGTGGCGCCAAGACTGGCGTTCCCGCGTGACCCTGCAAGCATCGCCGATGCGGCGGAACGGGTTGCCTCGCTTGGCCGCGAGGCGGGCTGTCCGGAGGCCGAGGCGTTCCGTCTCCAGGTGTGCCTGGCCGAGGTCCTCAACAACCTGTACGAGCATGGCGCCGTCGATGTCGCGGTCCCCGGTCGTGACTGGGTGGAACTGCAGGCCCGGTTCAACACCGGTTCCTGGCGCATCACCCTGCTCGAGAACAGTAACCGCATGGCGCAACTTCCCGATCCCCGGTTGCCGGAGGCAGACGCCGAGAGTGGCCGCGGTCTCTTTATCCTCGACGCCTGGCTGCACCGCATGCAGGTCCGTCGGCCCGGTCGGCGCAATTGCTGGATTCTTGAAAACCACTTCTGATTCGCAGCTCGCAACTGCCGACCCCCGCCATTCGCATCGCGCAAAAAATCCCGCTTTGCAACTCGCGAATATCGTTGCCGCAATCCGCGGAAAATTTTTTAACGCATTGAAAAATCGAGATTAAATTAGTTGGCACTGGAATTGCTTTATCTGGATCAACAGCGGGGCCCGGCGGGCGCCGCCCAACTGACCGGAGGAAGCCAACATGGAAATTTCGATTCAACAGGTGGAACGCGCGAGTGTCGTGCAACTGCCGCAACGCATGGTCCTGGCCGGCGCCGCCGAACTGCGCAATACGATCCGTAACCACATCGAGGGTGCCTGCCCGCGGGTGGTCCTGGACATGAGCGGGGTCGAGTTCGTGGACTCCAGCGGCCTGTCGGTCCTGGTATCGGCCCTCAAGGCGGCCCGCGCCGCACAGGGTGACGTGGTGCTGCTGGATCCGACCGAGCCGGTCATGGCGTTGATCCTGCTCACCCGCATGCACGAGATGTTCGAGATCTGCCGCAGCCTTGATGCGGCCCTCGAGGTGTTCCAGGCCGAGGAAGGGGAGGCGGCATGACACGCCTGCCCGCCCTCGGCGCACTGCTGGTCACTGCCTGCATCCTGCTTCCCGCCTGCACGCCCCACGGGCTGCGCAGTGACCTGGCGGCGGAGCGGGACTACCCGTTGCGCCACAACCTGCCCCTGACCGATCACGGCGGCCCCGTGGTGCCCGTTACCGCGGCCCCCGGCCCGGAAGCGGGACTGCGCAAGGCGAGCCTGCGGAACTCCGTGGTGGCCCCCGCGCGTCCGCTGCCGGCCGCGCCGCCCCTGTCACCGGGTGACCGGGTGCGGGTCGCGGTACACCTGCTGGAGGACCTGGACGGCCTCTACGACGTCGATATCGACGGCAGCCTGCGCTTTCC
>JBFGWM010000225.1:0-4470 GCA_041588495.1 Pseudomonadales bacterium
AGCATCAAGTTCGATATCCAGACTGCCGATGAGCTGGAGTCGAGGGCCGCGCAACTGCGCGCCGAGTGGGGCGTGGAGCGTCCGGTACTGGTTGCCGCCAGCACCCACGAGGGAGAGGACGAGCAGGTGCTCGAGGCCCTCGGGCGAATCCGCGAGACCTGCCCGCAATTGCTGCTGGTGCTGGTACCGCGCCATCCGCAGCGCTTCGACCGGGTTGCCGCCCTGTGCACGAAGGCCGGCTTCAGCGTCGCCCGCCGTTCCCGTGGCGAGACCTGTGGTGCCGATACCCAGATCTATCTCGGCGACACCATGGGTGAACTGATGATGCTGTTTGCCGCCTGCGACATCGCTTTCGTCGGCGGCAGCCTGGTGGCAAGCGGCGGACACAACATGCTGGAGCCCGCGGCCCTCGGCAAGCCGGTGCTCACGGGCCCGTCGGTGTTCAATTTCCTGGAGATCAGCCGCACCCTGGAGCAGGCTGACGCCCTGGCCGTGGTCGACGGGCCGGTGGCATTCGCCAACGAGGCCCGACGCCTGCTCGGCGACGAGGCCGCGCGACGCCTGATGGGCGAGTCCGGTCGCGAGGTGGTGACCGCCAACCGCGGCGCCCTGGACCGGGTGACCGAGAGCCTGCTGGAGGGCTGGCGCACCTCCGGCTAGGCACGCTCAGGGGCGTGCGGGAATCGTCAGCACACCCCCGGTGGAGCCGGGCGGCACTGCGCCGGGGTCCAGGATCGTGGTCTCCCCGTCCAGCCGCACCTCGCTGCGGTGCAGTCGCGACAGGTTCGGGTGTGCCTCGAGTAACGCGGCTTTCGCCCCCGCATCCCCGCGCAGGAAATAATCCATCCAGGCCACCGAGTACAGGGCGGCGATTTCCCGGCCATGGGATTCGGTGGGCATCAGCGGGTAGTTGGTGTGCTGGGCATGGCTCGCCGCGTCGCCCACGATCATCGCGCGGTCGCCATTGAGCTTCTGGTAAACCGGCCACACCACCTCGGGATTGACGAAGGGGATCGGCGCGATCGGTCCGTCGTGGTCGCCGGTCTGGATCATCATCGGGATCTCGGCGAGTTCGAACACGCTGGACCCCTCGCTGATCGGCGCCGCCGGCACCGCCGCGCGGACGATGCGCGGTGCATCCGGGTTCGTTGCGCGGGCCTCGCGGAACTGCCGCTCCAGGCGGTCCTGCAGTTCCAGAGTGGTGATGGCGCCCATGCTGTGGCCGATGATGCCGACGCGATCGTGGTCAATCATGTCGCGCACCGGGGATTCGTAGAGCATGTAGCGCAGGGCGCGCTCGGCATCGTTGACGCGGGTTGCCGAGGTGTCATCGTCGCTGCCGCCCGACATGCCCTGCCCGGTGAAGTCGAAGGCGAACACCAGGTACCCCGCATCGGCGAATGCCTGGTGCCACCAGCGGTACATGCCCACGTTCCCCTGCAGGCCCTCGATGGCGAGGATCGCCGGGTAGCCCCCGCGCTTGGCGGGAGCCAGTTGCCGCGCCGGACCCTCGCTGTCGCCTCCGCGGCCGGGAACCGGAATCGTGGGCAGCAGGAACTCTCCGTACAACTGGACTTTACCGTTGGCGCTGAGGAAAAAACCGCGATCGACCGCGGCGGTGACCAGGCCGTCATCCGCGGTGCTGACCATGTCGGTGCGCGGCAATGTGTGAGCCCGCACCACCGCGCGGTTGAAGTGCGGATGGCCATACCAGTGAAACGCGTGGTCGCGGGAGCCGTCCTCGCCCTGCGCGCGCATGGCCGCGAGCTGGAATTCGACGATCTCGCGGTCGGTTCCTTCCTGGAACGTCATGCCGAAGGCCACCGGGTCGGTCACGGTGACCAGCATGCCCCGCAGGGTCTCGTTCAGGGCCGGCAGGGGCAGATCTGCGACCGGCTGCATTTCCGGGGGTAAAACCGGGTCCATGACCGGACAGATCACCAGGCCGAGATTTTCCCAGCTGCGGGCGTGGGGGCCGGGGCGTACCGTCGTGTCGGCACGCTCCGGGTCACAGGTTGGCAGGTACAGGCCGGGCGCCGGTTCGGCGCGAAGCGGGGCTGCCGCCAGCAGAAAGAGCAGGCAGCCGATTACGCGGCGTGTGTATCGCATCGGGATATCCCTCGTATGTGAGTGCTTACTTGTTATGCGCGCCGGGCGGCCCCGGCGTGTTTCCGACCATTGTATACAGAATGTGCGGTTTGACGAACGCCGGGGCGCAGGGATCAGTGAATCCGTGTCGCACCCTTCAGCCACACGCTGAGTTCCTGCACGTCCTGCGGACTCAGGGTCCCGGCGACTTCCTTGAGACGGAAGGTGTTGATCACGTACTGGTAGCGGGCCGCGGCGTGGTCGCGCTCGGCCGCGAAGACCGCGCGCCGGGCCTGCAGGACTTCAACCGAGTTGCGGGTGCCGACCTCGTAACCCACCTCGGTGGCCTGCAGGGCGCTGCGCGCCGAGGTGATGGCCTGTTCCAGGGCCCGGATGTTGTACACGTCCAGGGTCACCAGGCGGTGCAGCACGCGGATGTCCTCGGCGACACGCTGGCGCACCTGCTCGGTGGTCTCGCGGGCGGCCTCGATGCGATAGCCGGCCTCGCGGACCCGTGACCGGGTGCGGCCGCCGGCGAACAGGGGCATGTTGAATTCGAGGCTGTAGGTCCGGTTGTTGATCTTGCCGCCCAGGAAGGACAGTCCGCCCTGCACGCTGCGGTTGTAGGAGGCGACAAAGTCCACCGTCGGCAGGTGTTCCGCCTTGCGCGCTTTCAGCTCCTTGCGCGCGACATTGCTGGCCAGTAAAGAGGCCTGCAGGGTGTGGTTCTGTGCGAGCGCGGTTTCCACCCAGGCCTCGCGATCCTTCGGCTCGGGCTCCCGGACGGGGAGTTCCGAGGACAGTTCGGCGACTTCCGCCACGGGCTTCCCGACCAGTGTTTCCAGGATCTCGATTGCGATGTCGAGTTCGCCCTGGCGCTGGCCGTGGGCGACCCGCGCCAGGTCGTAGGCGGCCTGGGCCTCGTGAACGTCAGTCATCGATATCAGGCCGACCTCGTGGCTTTCCTGCGCCTGTTTCAGCTGGCTGGCCAGCGCCTCTTCCTCCGCCCCGGCGGAAAGCAGTTCCTCGCGAGCCTCGAGCACGCCGAAATAGGCTTCTGCGACGCGGGTGATGAGCCCCTGCTGCAGGACCGCGAACTCCGCCTCCCGTTGCCGGCTCAGTGCCTGTACCTCCTGGAAGAGAAAGTACTCGGAGAGACGGAACACCGGCTGGGTCAGGCTGGCCGACCAGCCGTGGTTGTTGAACCCCTCGCTGAAGGCGCCCTGGATGTCGCGCTGGTTGTCGGAGGTGTTCGCCGAGAGGTTCACGCTGGGCAACAGGGTCGCACGCGCCTGCGGCAGCGCCTCGAGATCGGCGCGCAGGGTCATCCGCGCCGAGGCGAGTTCCGGGTCGTGGTGCAGTGCCAGGCGCCAGGCCTCGTCGAGATCGATGGCGTGGGCCGGCCCGCTCGCGAGCAACAGCGTCAAGCCGGATAGGGCGAGGGCGCGGAGAGGTCTGCCCGATTTCATCGGCATCCTGCCTAATTCACTGAACTGCCTTGAGTATAGACGCTGAACGGGCGGTCTAGAGCGGCGCCGGTTGCCTCGCCGAGCGTCGCTGGCTTATGCTTGCTGCGACTTTTTGACCACGGCGTTCTGCGGAGTACATCCACCATGACGGCAGTCGAGCACCCGTTTCAGGGGGACGCGGCAACGCTTCCCGGGGAGAATCTCAAGCCGTTCGAGAATGCGGTCAAGACCTACGTGGAGGGCTCGGTGCCGGGTCTTCGCGTGCCGATGCGTGAAATCTGCCAGGCCGTCACCCCGGACAGCTTCGGCGGCGAACCGAACCCGCCCCTGCGCATCTACGACACCTCCGGGCCCTACACCGACCCCTCCGTGGACATCGATATCCGCGCCGGGCTGCCGCGCCTGCGCGAGGCATGGATCGCGGCCCGAGAGGACACGGAGTTGCTGGACGGCAGTTCCTCCGCGTACACCCGCGCCGGGGAAAGCGACCCGGCTCTTGCCGCGATCCGGTTCCCGGGCGTGGCTGCGCCGCGACGCGCCCGGGCCGGAGCCAATGTCACCCAGCTGCATTACGCGCGCCGGGGCATCGTCACCCCGGAGATGGAATTCATCGCGATTCGCGAGAACCTGCGTCGCGCGGAGGCCGCCTCGGCCGCCGGGGGCACCCCGCGCCACGCGGGTGATCCGCTTGGCGCGCAGATTCCCGAGGAGATCACCCCGGAATTCGTGCGTGACGAGGTGGCGCGCGGGCGCGCGATCATCCCGGCCAATATCAATCACCCGGAAATCGAGCCGATGATCATCGGCCGCAACTTCCTGGTGAAGATCAACGCCAACATCGGTAACTCCGCGGTGACCTCCTCCATCGGCGAGGAAGTGGAGAAGATGGTGTGGGCGATCCGCTGGGGCGCCG
>JBFGWM010000226.1:0-4442 GCA_041588495.1 Pseudomonadales bacterium
GCAGTACTGCCGCTACTCGTGCTCCTGTTTGGTGGCGTGGTCTGGTTGATTCACCATGACGGGCTGCTGATCTGGCTGCTGGCGCTGATGGTCGGTGGTTATGCCGCAATGAAAATGCTGCCGGGCGCCAACCGGCGCCTGGAGGCCGACCTGCCCGGGCAGGATCCGGATCCTGCATGGCCACCGATCGCGGCGGGAGCCTGGGAAAAGGTGGCGGCGAAGGCGGACACCCTGACCATTACCGACTGGCCCGATTCCGCGCGTGGTTTTTACGATCTCGCCCGGGACACCCTTGCCGAGGTCGCCCGCCACGCGCACCCGGACGCCCGCCAGCCGCTGGCCGAGGTGTCCCTGCCCCATGCCTTGCTGGTCATCGAGGCGGCCTCCCATGACCTGCGTACCGAGGTGCTGGCCGTGGTGCCGTTCGCGCACAAGGTGCGCCTGGCTGACTTTGAGCGCGTGCAGAGCCTCGGCTCGATCCTCTCCAACCTCAACGACCTTTACCGCGCCGGCCGCTTTGCCGCGTTTCCGATCCAGGCCATCGCCGCCGAGGCCGCGTCCACGGCGCGTTCCCAGGCTTTCGAGATGACCCGCGAGGCGTTGCAGGTGTGGCTGATGCGGCAGTGGGTGCGCAAGGTGGGGTTCCACGCCGTGGCGCTGTACTGCGGTCACACCGTGTTGTCGGCGCCGAAGGGCGGGCCGACCGCGGACTCGATGCGGGACCTGCGTCGTGCGGCGGAAGCCGCGGCGGATGACGAGCCCCTGCGCCTGCTGGTGATGGGGCGCTCCGGCGCCGGCAAATCGAGCCTGGTCAATGCGCTGTTCGGCGAGGAACTGGCTGCAACCGATGTGCTGGCCGACACCACGCCGGGCCTCACGCCCTTCGTGCTGGAGCGGGATGGCTGGCCCGCCGCCCTGGTGCTGGATTCGCCAGGCTGCGACAGTGATTCGTTTGGCGTGGCGGAGGTGTTCGCGGAAGCGGCGCGCAGTGATGCACTGTTGTTCGTCACCCCGGCGACGCGTCCCGACCGCGCGGGGGAGCGCGCGATGCTTGACGAACTGCGGGCCAGTAAGCTGGCCCACGAGCGCGGCCTGCCGCCCTTGTTCGTTGTTCTGAGCCAGGTGGACCGCCTGCCTCCGGCGCGCGCGTGGGCGCCACCCTACGATCTCGGCTCGGAGGATCCCAAGGCGGTGTCGATTGCCGGTGCGGTACGCGCTGCGGCCACCGACCTCGGCGTGCCGGTCGAGCGGGTGATTCCGGCATGCCTGGCCAGCGGGCGCGTGTACAACGTGGAGGACACGCTGCTCAACCTGTTGGCGGCCGAGATGGATGGACTGCGCCAGGCGCGGTTGCGGCGTTGTCTCGCGGAACACCGCCGGAAAGAAAACTGGGCCCTGGTGCTGGAGCAATTGCGGGCGGCGGGGCGGTTTCTGCAGGCTAGGCTGGGCGATTGAGCGACGCGTGTCCCGCGCCATGCCCGCGAGCGCTCGTCGCCAGTCTGAAGCACAGATTAAAGAACCGAATGTTCGATTTTTTGCAGTGATGCAAATCGCGTTTTTCTCGTCGGCGCGATTGTCTGTGTGCCTGTTGCCGATTAAAATATGTTTTTTCATTCACTACTTTTTTTGCCGCGTCGCGCAGGCTTGGGGCCCGGCCAAGAAGAATCACAAGGAGATTCGCGATGAAAAATCACCTGAGTGCGTTGATCGCGGCGCTGATCATGAGCATGTCCGTATCGGCGCTGGCCGACCCGGACGATCCCCGTGGTGGCGATGAAGACTGCAACGACTGCTACAAGCCGATCGTGCAGGAAATGCTGGTTGCTGATCCCGATGACGATGCACCCTGTGATGACTGTTACAAGCCAAAAGCGCCGGCACTGCTTCTCGCTTGTAATGATTGTGCCCCGGAGCCGGATTGATTCACCGGTCGACGGCCGATATGTGGCGGAGATCATTGCCGGATTGATGGCCGACGGCTTTCCTTCGGCTGCCACATGGTGAGATTGTTAAGCGGCGGATCCTGACCGGATCCGCCGTTTGCATTTCAAGGACCGGAATTGAGCCGCGAAAGCCTGCGTATATTTATTTCCTCCCCCGGCGATGTGGGCCAGGAACGGCTGCTCGCGCGCCGCGTCGTCGAACGCCTGCAGGGGGAGTTCCAGCGTTGGCTGAAGCTTGAGCCGATCCTGTGGGAACACGAACCTCTCCGCGCCACCGCCCATTTCCAGGAGCAGATCCCCCGGCCCTCCGAGGCCGATGTCGTGGTCTGCATTCTCTGGTCGCGTCTTGGGACGCGCCTGCCGGACCAGTTTGTGCGCGAGGACGGGACGACCTACGCATCCGGTACAGAGTGGGAGTTCGAGGACGCGGCGGAGGCATTTCGGAAGACGGGAACGCCTGACCTTCTCGTCTATCGCAAGACTGCGGAGCCGGTCACCAGTCTCAGCAACGAAGAGGAGTTGCTGCGCAAGCTCGAGCAGAAAAAGGCGCTCGATGGCTTCATCGATCGCTGGTTTGGCAACCCCGAGGATTCCTTCCAGGCGGCCTTCCACGCTTTTGTCTCGGAGGCGGAATTTGAATCCCTGCTGGAATCACACCTGCGCCGCCTGGTGGAATCCAGGCTGCCGGACACGGATTCGGCGGGGGAGGCGCCGCCGGCAGCCGTGGCCTGGCGCAAGGGCTCCCCATTCCGCGGACTCAACGCATTCGATGTCGAGCATGCGCCGGTATTTTTTGGTCGCACGCGGGCCATCGTAGAGGTGCGGCGGGCGCTGGAAAGGCAGGCTTCAGAGGGCCGGCCGTTCGTCCTGATCACCGGGATGAGTGGGTGCGGGAAATCCTCACTGGCCAGGGCCGGCGTGTTGCCGAACCTGACCACGCCGGGTGTCGTTGAAGGCGTGGGTCTCTGGACGTGGGCGATCTTACGGCCCGCTGAACATGCTGCCGACCTCGCGAAAGGGCTCGCGACGGGTTTGCTGGGTGTTAATGCGTTGGAGGTACTGGCGGAAGAGGGGCTTCAGGTCGAAGAACTTGCCACGCAATTGCGCGACAGCCCCGCGAGTGTTGTTTCACACCTTCGAATGGGCCTGAACAAGGCCGCAGCCCGCGTGCAACTGGCCGAGAATCTGCCCCGGCCGCCGCAGGCACGCATGTTTCTGCTTGTCGACCAGATGGAAGAACTGTTTACCTGCGACGTGGTTGATTCTCAGGCGCGCGATGCGTTCGTTCGCATGCTAGCGGCCCTGGTAGACAGCGGCCTGGTCTGGTGTGTCGCAACCCTGCGCGCAGACTTTTACAGCCGTTGCACCGAACTTCCGGAACTCCTGCACCTGAAGGAGGGGGACGGTCACTATGACCTGTTGCCGCCCGAACTGCCTGAGATTCGGCAGATGATCCGTTTGCCGGCGCTCGCGGCCGGTTTGCGGTTTGAGGAACGGCTCGAGGGTAGCGAGCACTTGGATGACGTCTTGTTGGCGGCAGCTGGGGCGAGCCCTGAAGCATTGCCGTTGCTTGAGTTCACGCTGGAAGAACTGTACCGGTTACGCGAGGAAAGCCTCCTCACGTTCACTGCTTACGAGAAACTGGGCGGGTTGGAAGGTGCGCTCGCGCGGCGCGCGGAGGAGACCCTCGCATTGTTGCCTGAATCAGTTCGGGAAACGTTCCCTGAGTTGATGCGACAGTTCTTGACGGTGACCCGCGATCAGGCAGCGGCGCGATCCGTAGCCATGGGCACCATGCATCTGGGTCTGGAATCGCGACAGTTGCTGGATGCACTCGTGGAGGCGCGTCTGCTTGTGGTCGGCGACATGGGGGGTGGGGGGCAGGTGCGCATCGCCCACGAGGCGCTGTTGCGGCATTGGCCCCGCCTCGCGGAATTGCTGGATCGTGACCGGGATTTCCTGCGCGCAAGGGGAAGGGTCGAGGAGGCCGCCGAACGCTGGGCGCTTGAAGCACGGAGTGAGGATTTCCTGCTGCGCGATGGCGGTCCGCTGGTGGAAGCCCGGGCGTTGCTCGAGCGGCGCGACGAACTCGATTCGCTGCTTGCCGACTACATCGACGCGTCGGTGGCCGCCGCCGATGCGGCCCGCAGGGAACGTGAGGCGGCCGCGCGGAGCAAGCTCCGCAGGACGCGTGCGTTGGCCGCGGTGTTCGGGGTTCTGGCGCTGGTCGCCGTGCTGGCGGGCGTGTTGGCCATGCACGAGCGCGGAGAGGCGGAACTCGCGCGCGTCGCAGCGGAGTCGTCCGCGGAGGTGGCCCGCACCGAGCGGGACCGCGCGACGGCCGCACATGCCGAGGCGCGTCGCAATCTTGGCCTGGCCTTGTTCAAAAAGGCGCAGGAAAAGTACGCGGCGGGACACTACAACGAGGCGGCCGTGCTCGCTGCCAGGGCCTGGGTCGAGGATCCGCGCAATTATTACCGGGGCCTGTTCTCCGATGAC
>JBFGWM010000227.1:0-4432 GCA_041588495.1 Pseudomonadales bacterium
GCCCGCACCCGGACCATCCTGCAGTCCCGGGAGCCGATCATGTCACCGAGCTGGGCGCCCGACGGCCGGCGCATTGCCTACGTCTCCTTCGAGGACGGCCGGCCCGGCATCTACATCCAGGAACTGGCCACGGGCGTGCGCCGCAAACTGCCGCACTTCCAGGGCCTGAACGGTGCTCCGGCCTGGTCGCCGGACGGAACCCGGATCGCGCTGGTCCTGTCGCGGGACGGCAATCCCGAGATTTACATCATGGACCTCGTGTCCGGCGAAATGCGCCGCGTCACCCGCCATTTCGGAATCGATACCGAGCCGTTCTGGGCGGCTGACGGCGAATCCATCATTTTCACTTCCAACCGTGGCGGGCGGCCGCAGATCTACCGCCTGACCCTGGCCACCAACGAGGTCGAGCGCCTGACCTTCGAAGGCTCCTACAACGCGCGGGGCCGGCTGACCCAGGATGGCCGTCACCTGGTGCTGGTACACCGCCGGTCGGGAGTGTTCCATATCGGCCTGCAGGATCTCGAGCGGGGCGGGCTGCAGGTGCTGACCCAGACCAGTCTCGACGAATCGCCGACCGTGGCCCCCAACGGGCACATGGTGCTGTACGCGACCCAGGACCGCAGGAATCGCGGGATTCTCGCGGCGGTGTCGATCGACGGGCGGATCAAATACAATATCCCCGCCCGCACTGGCGACGTGCGTGAGCCGGCCTGGTCTCCGTTCCTGAACTGATTTGGTTCAGGAGGTGCCGAAGGGCGCGCAAGTGTATGTGCAATCCCGGGAATTGCGGGTTTGTCGTGCTGCGCGGCTGGCGAAAATCGACTATATAGTTCTAATGAAAACGCGTGTCCCCGCGGACCCATTATTGAGGAGTGCGTTATGTCCTTCGTAAGAACCACACCGATTGCCGTGCTGATGCTGTCGGGTCTCCTGAGCGGCTGCTTCACCAAGCCGGACACCACCTATCCGACCAGCGCGGACAGCTATGACGGGCCGCACAAGACCCGTCCGCTGGTGGCCGAAGGGGACGCCAAGCCGACGCCGGCGGTTGCCTCGCCGACCCCGGTCGCTGCGACCCGTCCCTCCGAAGCGATCGTGTACTTCGACTTCGACCAGTCGACGATCACGCCTGAATGGCGTCGCCTGCTCACCGAGCACGCGAAGTGGCTGAAGGCCAACCCGAACCAGAAGGTGGTCCTGGAAGGCCATTGCGATGAGCGCGGTACGCGCGAGTACAACATCGCCCTCGGCGAGCGCCGTGCCAACGCTGTGAAGCGTTTCCTGACGGTTCAGGGTGTGTCCGATTCGCAACTGGAAACGGTCAGCTTCGGCGAGGAAAAGCCGGCCGAAACCGCCAGTACCGAAGAGGCCTGGGCCAAGAACCGGCGCGTCGAACTGCGTTACGAGTAAACGCCTGAACCCGCGGGGAAGTGGCGTCACGGCATAGCTGGGCCGTCACTCTCTGCATCAGCGGGTGTTTCATCCTTCCTGCCGGGGCTGAGCAATCAGCCCCGGCAGTCGTTTCTGAAGGCACTTCCCCACCGCTGTATGCCCCCTCGGTGGGTGGCCGCTACCAGTTCGGCGAAACGGAAACCGAACCCGGAGCGCAGGCGGAATACGCTGCCACGCAACCGGCGCACCCGGACCGTTCCGCGGAACTGCAGCGGGCCCTGCAGCACCTCACCGATACCCAGATACCCCAGATCCGGCGTCTCGTAGACGAGACCCGTATCCAGGTGGAGGCGTTGCGTGGCGAGTTCACCGCGCGATACAGCCTGCTTGACGAGGCGGTGCAGAAGGCGCGCAGCGACCTGTCCTACCTGCGTGGCTTGCGGGATTCCGCCCCGGCGCCCCGCCCCGCATTCAGCACCGGTTCAGCAAGTTCCGGGCATCATCTGTCCGCTTCCGAACCGGTCCATGTCGCGGTGAGCGAGGCGGACGACTACAGGACTGCCTTCGAGGACATTCTCGCCGGCAACCTGGCCGTGGCCGCGCAACGGCTTGATGAGTTCGTTGTGCGCTACCCGTCCGGCCGCCTTTCCGGTGGTGCGTGGTACTGGCTCGGGGAAGTGAACCTGCGCCTGGGGCGAGACGTGCTTGCGCGGCGCGCCCTGGAGCATGTGCTGCGGGCCTACCCCTCGCACCCCTCGGTTCCCGACGCAATGTACCGGCTTGCCGTGATCCATGCGGCGGCGGGAGATCACGAGGCGGCCGCAGGGTACCGGGCGCGCCTGTCGACGGAACATCCGGACAGTGCGGCGGCCATGCAGTTGCGCAGCGAGGCGCCGCTTCACCATTGAAGCGGTTTCCATTGTACAATTGCCGCGTCGAAACCCTTTCCGGATCGGCACGGCGTTCACCCCGAACGAGACCGGGGAACCATGAACAGGACAGGAATTTAACCATGAACCACAAGGTCAACCGTAAACCGCTACTGGCACTGGCTGCCGCGATGCTGCTCTCAGGTTGCAGCATGTTTGGCGGCGGTGAAACCGAGGATGTCCCGACCGGGCAGGATCCGATGGCCCAGGGCGACACGCCGGTCGTCGATGTGGGAACCTACAGTTCCGGCAAGCCGAAGCAGATTTCTTCCCTTCCGGTGGCTGAGTCCGAGGGCTACGTCGATGGTATGTCGATGAGTCCGGATGCGCTGCGCAAGGCGAACGTCGTGTACTTCGATTTTGACGAGGCGTCCGTGCGTGAAGATTCCCGCGAGACCCTGCTGGCACACGCGAACTACCTGGCGCGCAACACGCACCTGAACGTACTGCTTGCCGGCCATGCCGACGAGCGCGGTACGCGCGAGTACAACATGGCGCTGGGCGAGAAGCGGGCGATCGCGGTGCGCAATTTCCTGGTCGCCAATGGCGTCCGCGTCGGGCAGCTGGAAACGGTGAGCTACGGTGAGGAAAAACCGGCCGCCTACGGCGCAACGGAAACGGCGTGGAGTCGCAACCGTCGCGTCGAGCTTCTCTACCAGAAGTGATGCGGGGTCCGGTTCGTAGATGAGACTGGATACCGTCTTCGCCAAGACCGGCCTGGCGGCGCTGCTGCTTTCCTGCAGCATCGCCGCCAGTGCGGAACGGGTACCCGTCGTTGAGTCCTACCCGGTGGGCCAGGTCGAGGAATTGCCCCTGACCTCCGTGCCGCCCGCCGACAAGGCGCCGATCGGCGCGCGGGGCAACCTTTCCTACTCCCAGACCGAGATGCTCTACCAGCTGGAGCTCATGCAGCAGGAGGTCCAGAACCTGCGTGGCCAGGTCGAGGAATACCTGCGTACGGTCAAGCTGCTGCGGGAAGAGAACCGGACACGATATCTCGACCTGGATCGCCGCCTGACCGAAATGAGCAAGGCGATGTCCGATGCGGGCGCCCGCCCGGCGACACCGCAGATCGATGCGGCTGCACTCCTCGCAAACCCGGAACTGCTGGATGATCCGCGGGTTCTGAACGCGCTGGACAAGCTTGCGCAGCCGGCCGTGGCCGGCGCCACCGCGACTTCGCCCTCCGCCCCCGCTCCGGATGTTTCCGCGGCAGCGGGTGCTGCCGTTGATTCCGGGGTGGCCAGGCTGTCGCCGCCGCCGGTTGCCCCCGGTACACCGGAACCCGCGCCTGCCGTGACACCACCTGTGGTTGCGCCTGTCCCGACCCCGACCCCGGCCGGGGTCCCGGGCGTTCAGGCGGTGTCACTGGAAGGCGTACAGCCCGCGGCATTGCCTGATGGCGAGAAGGCCGCCTACGATGTCACCCGCGAGTTGATCCGCACGCGCAAGTTTCCCGAGGCCGCGGTGACCCTGCAGGCCTTCATCCGCAAGTTCCCCAACGGCGAGTACACGGGCCACGCCTGGTACTGGCTGGGCGAGGTGTTCATGGTCCTGCCGGACCCCGTCGCGGGCCGCGATGCGTTCCAGCACCTGCTGCAGCATTTCCCGGGCCACATGAAGCGCCCGGATGCGACCTACAAGCTGGCCGTGGTTCACGACCAGCTGGGCCAGGCGGATAAGGCGCGTGAACTGCTGGGGCAGGTCGCGAAGGAATATCCCGGAACCTCCGCGGCCAGCCTGGCTGAAAACTACCTGCGCTTCATGGCGGGCGGAGCCCAGGGCAACTGATTCCCGGGTGATAGTTTTGCTTCTTTGCGGTAACATCGCCGCTGCCAGATTGATCAAACCTTAATCAACATGACTCTCGCTACCGACACGGTGCGCGTCACCGAGATTTTCTATTCCCTGCAGGGCGAGGCGCGGACCGTTGGTTGTCCCACGGTGTTCGTGCGCCTGACCGGCTGTCCCCTGCGCTGCAGCTGGTGCGACACGGCGTATGCCTTCACGGGCGGGCGAAACTGGACCGTGGACGAGGTGCTCGCCGAGGTCGCCTCCCATGCCCCGCGTTACGTGACCGTCACGGGCGGCGAACCCCTGGCCCAGCCGGC
>JBFGWM010000228.1:0-4422 GCA_041588495.1 Pseudomonadales bacterium
AGGCTTGCGCCCATTGTCCAATATTCCCCACTGCTGCCTCCCGTAGGAGTCTGGGCCGTGTCTCAGTCCCAGTGTGGCTGGCCACCCTCTCAGGCCAGCTACGGATCGTCGCCTTGGTGGGCCGTTACCCCACCAACAAGCTAATCCGACGCAGGCTCATCCAATAGCGAGAGCATGAAACAGAGGCCCTCTTTCTCCCGAAGGACGTATGCGGTATTAGCCCGAGTTTCCCCGGGTTATCCCCCACTACTGGGTAGATTCCTACGCGTTCCTCACCCGTCCGCCGCTCGACGCCCAGGAGCAAGCTCCTGTCGTTTCCGCTCGACTTGCATGTGTTAGGCCTGCCGCCAGCGTTCAATCTGAGCCATGATCAAACTCTTCAGTTTAAAGAGCAGAGTCTCTCACTAGGTGCCGAAGCACCCGGCTTGAAACCCTTAAGCTTGACCCGGCAAAAAATCACACAAACTCAGTATGAATTCACGTGTTTCTCTACCGGAAACAGGTTTCCGGCGAGTGCCCACACGAATTGCTCCTAATTAAACTCTTAAATAGCGGTCTGCGTTTCAGTGATGTCCCGCAGACGAGGACGCGTATTCTACGCACCAACCAATCCATGTCAACACTTTTGAGGGGTCCCGGCAGAAAAAAGTTCTTTCCGGCTCAATCCACTGTCACCCGGGCAAATTTCCGCTTGCCGACCTGGTAGACGTGGGTGGTCGCGGAGCCGACCACGAGGCGCCGATCGCCGACTCTCTCCCCATCGATACGTACCGCACCCTGGTCGATCATGCGCATGGCCTCGCTGGTGCTTCCGACCAGGCCCGCCTCGCGAAGCAGGTTCGCAATGGGGAGGCCACCCTCGCTGGCAGAAAGCGTCATCTCCGGCATCTCGTCCGGCATCTGGCCCTTCCGAAAGCGCGAGATGAAGTCCTCAGCGGCCTTGCGGGCATCTCCCGGAGAATGGAACCTGGAGACCAGTTCCTCCGCCAACTCCATCTTCACGTCGCGGGGGTTGCGTCCACCGGCCACCGCCGCTTTCAGCGCGTCGATCTCGGACAGACTCCGAAAACTGAGCAATTCGAAATATCTCCACATCAGGTCATCTGACACGGACATCAGCTTTCCGTACATCTCCCCGGGCGCGTCACAGATGCCTATATAGTTGCCGAGGCTCTTCGACATCTTCTGGACCCCATCCAACCCTTCCAGGATCGGCAGGGTCATGACCACCTGGGGCTTCTGCCCGTACTGCTTCTGCAGCTCACGACCCATGAGCAGGTTGAATTTCTGGTCCGTGCCACCGAGTTCGACGTCGGCCCTGAGGGCCACGGAGTCATAACCCTGGAGCAGGGGATAAAGGAACTCGTGGATGCTGATCGACTGGCCCTCACGGTAGCGCTTGCCGAAATCGTCACGCTCGAGCATCCTCGCCACGGTCTGGCGGGCGGCCAACTGCACAAACTCGACCGGCGACATGCGGTCCAGCCACTCCGAGTTGAACACCACCCGTGTCCTGGATTCGTCGAGAATGCGGAAGATCTGTTCCCGGTAGGTTCGCGCATTATTCTCGACATCCTCCTCGCTGAGGGGAGGCCGGGTCGCGTTCTTGCCGGTCGGGTCGCCGATGCGGCCCGTGAAATCACCGATCAGGAACAGGATTTCATGACCCAGGTCCTGGAACTGGCGCAATTTGTTAATCAGAACGGTGTGACCCAGGTGCAGGTCGGGTGCGGTGGGATCAAAACCCGCCTTGATCCGTAGCGGCCTCCCCGCGCCGAGTCGCTCCCGGAGTTCGTCCTCGATGAGGATTTCCTCGGTCCCGCGACGGACCTGCTGCATGGTTTCTTCGTTGGCGCCGTTCATGAAATTACCGAATTTTGTCGATTTGCGAAAAAAGGGGCGTTATCTTACACCAACTTTGGCCCGGGTCGTCCCGACGAGGCGTGCCTTGCACATCCATCGGTGGCATATCACGCCAATTCAAAATTTGCTATTATTCTGGGCATTTACTATACAATCTACATCCTTTACTACAATAATCACATGAAAACTCCTGATTCTGGATCAGTGCGTACTTTGCACCTGTTCCCCCGCGGGCACCTTTTTCTCGCCGGCGGCATCACCTTCCTGACGGCGATCCCCCTGATCCTGTGGCCGTCCAGCGAGGTATCGGCCACGAGGCACGCCGCCACTGGCCAGGTATCGATCCCCCTGGAAGTCCCCACGGAAGGGACCCGGGTGGCGGTCGCGCACCCCCTGTTCGCCCCGGAAACCGGGAGCCAGGAAACCCCGCCACAGGAAACGCCCCCTGCCAGGGACACGCAGAATGCGGGTGCGACTGACGCGGAACGCCGCGCGCGGCCCACCACCATTTCCAAAGCGTCGCCCTCCCGGCACCAGGAGGAACTCCCCTGGAAGCGGCAGACCGTGCGCAGCGGGGACAGCCTGTCGACCATCTTCAAGCGCCTCGGCCTGAACGGGCGGGACGTCCACGAAGTCATGAATTCCGGAAAAGAAGCCGCGCCCCTGCGCCGCCTCTTACCAGGGGAAACCGTCGCAGTACGCAAGGACCGCAACGGACAACTGCAGGAACTGGAGTACCGCCGCAGTCGCCTGGAAAGTATCCAGGTACGGCGCGACGCCAAGGGCCTGCGTGCCGAGCACGTCGTGCGCGAGCCGGACATTCTCACCAATTACGGGTCGGGGCCGATCCGCTCTTCGCTGTTCCTGGACGGGCGCAAGGCCGGCCTGTCAGATCAGCTGATCATGGAACTTGCCGCCATCTTCGGCTGGGACATCGACTTCGCCCTCGATATCCGTGAAGGCGACTCGTTCGGTGTTCTCTTCGAGGAACGCTACCTGGACGGGGAGAAGATCGACAACGGCGGGATTCTCGCGGCGCACTTCACCAACCGCGACAAGACGTTCACCGCCGTACGCTATACGGACACCAAGGGCAACACCGACTACTACACACCCGACGGGCACAGCATGCGCAAGGAGTTTCTGCGCACCCCCGTCGAGTTCTCGCGAATCAGTTCGCGCTTCAACCTGCGACGCCGCCACCCGATCCTGCACACCATTCGCGCTCACAAGGGCGTGGATTACGCGGCGCCCATGGGCACCCCGGTTCGTGCCGCTGGCGACGGCAAGATCCGCCTGGCAGGAAACAAGGGTGGATATGGCCGCACCGTCATCATCCAGCACGGTGAGCGCTACAGCACGCTTTACGCCCACCTGAAGAACTTCCGGCGTGGAATCCGCAACGGCGCACGTGTGAAACAGGGTCAGGTGATCGGCTACGTCGGCAAGAGCGGCCTGGCGACCGGTCCCCACCTGCACTACGAATTCCACGTGCACGGGGTGCACAAGAATCCGCTGACCGTGAAATTTCCGAAAGCGCGGCCCATTCCGGCAAAGGAAAAGAAACGCTTCATGGCACAGGCGGAGAAACTGGTCGCCCGCCTGAACAGTCTCCGCGAATCGAGCCAGCTCGCGCTCAACACCAGCGACCGCTGACCCATGGATGTCCCGGGCTGGTATATCGGTTTGATGTCGGGCACCAGCATGGACGGGATGGATGCCGTCCTTGCGCGATTTGACTCCGATGGCATCGAGATTGCCGGCCACTACCACACCGCAATCCCCGAGCAACTGCTCACCCTGCTGCAGTCCATGATCGGCACCCAGCAAACCCGCCTCGATGACCTGTTACGGGTCAGCAACCGCTTCGCCGAGCTGAGCGCCGAAGCCGTCCAGGGCGTGCTCGACAAGGGCGGCCTGAAAGCGGCGGAGGTGGTCGCCATTGGCAGTCATGGCCAGACCCTGTGCCACCGGCCCGACCTCGGGGCGACTTTCCAGGTCGATGACCCTTCCCGGCTGGCGGAACGGACCGGGATTGTCGTGGTCGCCGATTTTCGACGCCGCGATCTCGCTGCCGGTGGCCAGGGCGCACCGCTGGCCCCCGCCTTTCACGCGGACGCGTTTCGCAGCCCGGGTGAAAACCGCGTCATCCTGAACCTCGGGGGCATCGCGAACATCACCTACCTCCCGGGATCCGAGGCCGAGTCCGCCTCCGGTTTCGATACCGGCCCGGCAAACACGCTGCTCGATGCATGGCACCGCGAACACCGGGGCGGGCAGTTCGACACTGACGGCAACTGGGCGCGCAGCGGCACCGTGAACAAGACACTGCTCGCGGCATTCCTCGATGACTCGTATTTCCGCGTCCCCCCGCCCAAGAGCACGGGCCGCGAGCATTTTCACCGGGCCTGGGTCGAACAGATCGCTGCCCGCCAGGGCAACCTGTCTCCCGACGACGTGCAGGCGACCCTCACCGAGTTAACGGCAGCCAGCATTGCCCGGGCCATCCGCTCGCATTGCTGCGAGGAAGGCTCGGTATTCGCCTGCGGCGGCGGAACC
>JBFGWM010000229.1:0-4361 GCA_041588495.1 Pseudomonadales bacterium
ACGCCGCCGTTGATGACGAGATGAACCTCAAGAAACTGTACAAGGATCGCGTGCAGTTGATCTTCATCGACAAGTTCGTCGCCACCCATATCATGGTCACCCGCTACCCCTGGTACCTCGGGGAACTCGAGTTCATGGAGCCGCCCCTGGAGGTCAAGGACCTCTTCGTGGCCTTCTCCAAGCAAAGCGAAAACTGGGAAGCCAAGCGCGACGGGTTCAATCGCGGCCTCCGTGAGATCCGCGAGGACGGCACCATGGACCGGATTATCGAGGAATTCGGATTCTGATCCGAATCCCGAGGCGCCTTTCCGGACTTTTCACGCTCCCTGATTTGCTCTAACGTGGGCTACCGCCCTGCCCGGCCCCGTGCCGCGGCGGCGCAATCCAGTCACCGCGAGGAGCATGCATCCGTGAACCAGGCCATCGCCGGCATCGACGCCGGAGAAACCCGTTCCCATAACCCCGCCACCGGCGAGGACATCGGCACCCTGCCCAACACCCCGTTCGAGGACATTCCGCGCATCTTCGCGGAGGCGCGCGAGGCCCAGAAGGGCTGGGCCGCCAAGAGCTTCGCCGAACGCCGCTACCACGTTCAGCTCATGCGGCGGTACATCGTCGACAATGCCGAGCAGATCGCCCGGGTGATCAGCCAGGACAACGGCAAGACGCGCATGGACGCGCTGGCCACCGAGGTGATTCCCTGCAGCCTCGCCTGCAAGTGGTACGGCCACAACGCGCAACGCGTGCTGCGCAGTCGCACCCGCAGCACCGGGAGCCTGATCTTCTTCCACAAGCGCTCCGCCATTGAACGGGTGCCCCTCGGCGTGGTGGGCATCATCAGTCCCTGGAACTACCCCCTGTCGATTCCCTTCGGCGAGGTCGTCATGGCCCTCATGGCCGGGAACGCGGTGCTGCTCAAGGTGGCAGCGGCAACCCCGATGGTCGGCCGCGTGATCGAGGAGATCGTGGACGCCGGCAACCTACCGCCGGGACTCTTCCACCACGTGGTGGGATCCGGCGGCAACGTCTCCACGGCCATGTTCCGCCACGGGATCGACAAGATCTTCTTCACCGGCTCGGTGGCCACCGGCAAACAGCTCATGGCCCAGGCGGCGGAAACCCTGACTCCGGTTTCGCTCGAACTGGGCGGCAAGGATCCCATGATCGTCCTCGAGGACGCGGACATCGAACGCGCCGCGAACGGCGCGGCATGGGCGGGTTACCAGAATGCCGGCCAGTCCTGCGCGGGGGTGGAACGAATTTACGTCCACGAATCCGTTTACGACGAGTTTGTCAGCGTCATGGCCTCCAAGACACGCGCGCTGCGCCACGGCGCCGACATCGACTTCAACGTCGACATCGGCTCCATGACCACGGCGAAACAGAAATCCACCGTCGAGGCGCACCTCGAGGCCGCGGTACGCGACGGCGCCCGCATCGTGGCGCAGTCGCGCCAGGTCGGCGAGCATGACGGACTGTTCCACCCCGCCACGCTGGTGACCGACGTGCACCACGAGATGCAGTTGATGCGCGAGGAAACCTTCGGGCCGGTCCTCCCGGTGATGAAGTTCAGCACCGTTGACGAGGCGGTTGCCCTGGCCAACGACTCGACCATGGCGCTCACCTCCTCGGTGTGGACCCGCGACCTGAAGCGTGGACGCGAGATCGCCTCCCGCATCCACGCGGGAGTCACCACCATCAACGACCACCTGTACACGCACGGACTCTCGGAACTGCCCTGGGGCGGCTGGAAGGAATCGGGACTTGGCCGCACCCACGGCGAGGAAGGCCTGCTGGAAATGACCCACGCCAAGTGCGTCAACTGGGACCTGCTCCCGGCGCGGCGCAGCGTGTGGTGGTATCCCCAGGACGAAAAAGCCTACCGCAGCCTGCTGCTGGCACTGCGTTTCGGCAGCCCGCGCGATGCGCTCGAGTTCGTGTGGACCTCATTGCGCCTGGTGCCGTTCCTGCTGCGCCGCTGGTTCACGCCGTGGAAGACCGGCGGCTGAGGTTTACGCCCTACCAGCAACGGTAGGGCGAAGGCTGGCCATCCGCGGCCACCATGGCCGCGGCAACGGCCTGCGCCGCCTCGGGGCGCTCCGCCCGGCACAGCACGTAGACCGCCGCGGCCTGGCGGAACCAACTGCCCTCGCCTGGCGGAATACTCTCCAGCAGTTCCGCCGCGGCTGCGTAATCCCGCTGCACCACGGCAGACGCCGCTCGGTGCCAGGTTGCCTCGGGGCTGATCGAGCGGGACTGGTCCACGATGCGCAGGCGGTCCAGATCGCTGTCCAGCAGCCATAGCACCGGCACCCGGAGGGGCGACGCTTCCAGCACCGGTTCCAGGACCTGCAGTGCCTGCAGCGTCCCGGGACGCACCTGGTTGTTCAGCACCGACTGGTACGCGAACCACGGCCGAATAGCCTGGCGCTTGTCGAGCGACCACATTTGATCGATGTAATCCGACGCCATGAAGCGGCGTTCCGTCTCCACGTCGTCCATCCACTGGAAATAGGTCTGCAGGTCGTTTTGACGCGGCAGGTCCGGGGACAGGCGCAGGGGAAACCAGTCGCTCAGGGCCGGCTGCCCGGCGATCCATTCGCGCAGTGTCGCGGCATCGGCGATGAACGTCGCGGGCAGGGCCTCGGGACGCTCGAAACCGGTGGCCAGGAGCTCACCGTGAATGGTCCGGTTACGCCACAGCCGCCGGCTGTTCTCGTGTGCCACGGGCCCCGCCCGCCCGCGGGACCCGGTCATCATCCAGTTGTAATTCGATCCCGCCCACAACGCGCAGTCCTCGAACACCGCGCAGAACGCGGCAAGCACCGCACGTGCGGAATCCACCCGCATCTGGTCCACCGGCAGCCAGTAGGTCACCACGCCCCCCGGGTTCAGCGCGCCACGCACCAACCCGAAGTACTCCCGGGTGTACAGGTTGACCACGCCACTGGCGCGCGGCGGTGGCGGTTCCCCGGTGATCAGGTCGTAACCACGCGGGGGCTGGTGCAGAAAGAAACGGCCGTCTTCCACGTGCACGCGAACGCGGGGATCGTTCAGCGGGTTGTCCGCGCCAGCGAAAACCAGGCCGCTCGTTTCCAGGATATCGGCCGAAACATCGACCACGTCGAGCTTTTCCAGGCCCGGCAGGCGCACCAGGGCCTGCCCGGTCATGCCGATGCCGTAACTGATCAACAGGGCGTCCCGCACCTCGCCGTGCACCACCGCGGGCCACCAGGCGAAGAACTTCATGTAACGCCGGCTGTCCCGGGTGGTCGCCGACATGGAATAACCGTTGGTCACCAAGCGGTAGTAGAGTGGTTTGCTGAAGAAGTCCTTGCGCAAATACTGGATCGTCTGCAGGCGCCCCTCGTGCACACGTGCGGTGGCGGAACCATCCTCCGCGCGGAACTTCTCGGTCGCCTGCAACAGGAAACCGGCCACGTGGTCGCGGGGGAAACCCAGGGCCGAGACCGCAAGGGCGATCACCCCGGCGAACAGGAACGCCGGGCTGCCACCCGCGGCCCGTGGCCGCCACAGCAGGAGCGGGACGAACCCGTACAGGATGGCCAGGCCCAGCAGGGTGATCTGCATCCCCTTTTCCGGCAGCAGCAGGAAACCCGCGGCCAGCGCGCCCAGGGCGGCGCCCAGGGTGTTGGCAAAGGTCAGCCATCCCGTCGCGGCGGCGGATTGCGGGCATTCCTCGTAGAGCAACGCGCCCAGCCAGGTGAACAGCAGGCCCGAGAGGAACGCCGGCAGGAACATCAGCACCACGCACAGGCGCAGGATGGACGGCCATTCCACGTGCCAGTGGCTGACCTCCCCGCCCTCACCGGGCGAAAAGACGAGAAAACATGCAATGGTCGCCAGGCCGGCGAAAACCGCCACCAGGGCGCCACGTTCCGGATCCGGCACCACGTCACGCAACCACCATCCGCCGGCCAACCCGCCGAGGGCAATCCCGGCGAGCACCACCGCCAGCATCAGGGCGAAATGCAGGTGGGTGTCGAGCACAAACAATTGCAGGAAACGGAACCACGTCACTTCGAGTCCGAGCAGGATGGCGCCACTGATCGCTGCCGCGATGAGGATGCGGGCGGTGGCCCAGGACCAGCGCCATTCACCCGCTTCCGCTGCTGGATCACCGGCTCCGGACACGACCGCGGAGCGCCCCAGCAGGACGGCGCACCCGATTGCGCCCATGTTGCACAGGGCCGCGAACAGCGCGGTCCCGGGAATACCACCCAGCGCGATGAGGAACGCCTCACCGAGACAGGCGCCGGCGACACCGCCCAGCGTGTTCCAGCCGTAGAGGTTGCCCAGCGTCTGTCCGAAGGAATGATGGCGATGCTCGCAGTAACGCA
>JBFGWM010000230.1:0-4310 GCA_041588495.1 Pseudomonadales bacterium
AGCCTGCGCACCGGACCCGTTTCCATGCTGCTACCGGAGAGTCGCGCGAGACGCAAGGCGCTCTCCAGATCCCCGGTCTCGAACCAGGCCTCACAGCGCAACCAGTCCACCAGCACGCCGAGAAACGGGCTCCCGAGGCGGGTCCGGTGGACCCCGGCCCGGTCCAGGGCCGCCTGCATTCCGTCGCGATCGCCGTGGGCCAGGCAGTCGGCCGCGAATGCGACCGCGGCCAGTCCCGTCTCGCCGTCCCCGTCCGCATCCATGGACGCCCGCAGTTCGCGGCATGCGGCCATCAGCGCCGCGTCCTCCGTCACCAGGGCCGCGACAGCGCGCAGGCCGAGCGCCCGCCCGACCTCCGTGGAGGCTTTTTTCTGGCGCTTGCGCCGGCTCTTTTTCTGCAGGGCCTGGATGACGCTGCCCGCCAGCACCTCGGCATCCCCCCAGCGATTGCGGGAACCCAGCTCCCAGGCCCACAGCAACACAACCAGCGGGTAACGCTGGATGAACGATTCCGGCAGAGCCACGCGCCAGGCGGCGATGGTCTCGAACTGGCCGCGGTCGACGGTATCGTCGATGCAGCGGTTGACCAGGGCAAGCGCGAGTTCGTCCTCGCCCGCCAGGATCGCGTGGCGCACGGCCGCTTCACCGAGGTCCCGGGCGCCCATCCACGCGGCCGCCCGACCCTGGGCCGCGCGAAAACCGTCCACGTCGTCGGCCTGCCACTCGGCGGCCAGGAACTCGGCGAACAGCGGGTGCATGGAAACCCAGCCGGGATCCTCCTCGCGGGTGGTGAAGATACTGTCGGCCGCCAGGGCCTCGAGTTCGGCCGCCGCGCAGTCCGTCTCGGACACCGCGCTGACCAGCTCGGCATTGGCACGCCCCGGGATGGCCAGCCAGCGCAGCAGGCGCCGGGTCTCGGCAGGCAGCGGGTCGTAAACCTCCTGCCTGAAATAGTCGGCAATTGGCGCCATGCCGCCGTGGATCGAACCCAGTTCCGGTGCCTGCCCGGCGGGTTCGTCGAGCATGCGTAGCATGATCTGCAGGCCACAGGGCCAGCCGCGCGTGCGGGCGTACAGCCAACCCTGGGTGTCCGCGTCGATTTGCGTCCCGCCGGCCGCGTCCAGCATGGCCGTGGTTTCAGGGCGGTCGAAGGCGAGACCCCCGGCGTCCAGCTCGCGAAAACCGGCATCGCCGCGCAGGCGCCCCAGGCCGGGAAGCGCAGGCCCGCGGGAAGCGATACACACCTGCATCGCGGCCGGCAGGTAGCGCAGCACCATCTCCAGCGACTGCCAGGCGACCTCGGCACGCAGCTCGTGGCAATGATCGACGATCAGGCAGGCCTGCACGTCGATGGCCGAAACGCGCCCGCAAAGGTTTTCCAGGAACGCGGCCCGCGAACCACCGGATTCGACCAGTTGCTCCCATTCGCCGGAGTCCGCAGCCATGAACCCCTGCCCGGCAAGGGCAGCGCCCAGGTAACGGAGAAAACGCCGCGGATCGTTGTCGTCGTGGTCAACCCGCAACCAGGCCACACGGGTCCCCCGCGCCACAAGCGCCTCCTGCAACTGGCGGAGGAACTCGGTCTTTCCGTAGCCCGCGGGCGCATGTACCGCGAGGACCCGCCACGCGGATGTCCCGACGAGCGGCTCGAGGAGGCGGTCGCGTGGTAAGATCAGCCCTGCACGGGGCGGGGGTTCCAGCTTGGTCCGGATCAGGACCGGGCCGCTGTCCGCGGCGCCGCGACCCCGTCCGCCGGATCGCGGTCCGATCATGGACATGTCCGAAAGAATTCCGGTAGGTCAGACGTGGAATAAACCACCTGTACCTGAAAGACTACTGGAACTCACTGTTTTGTAAAGCACTGCCACGAAGGTCCCGACTTGCCAGCCAGCCCGCCTCCCGGAACCCCGTTCACCGGCAGCGGCATCGCCACGCCACTGCCCTGGCGCGATGACCCGCTGAGCTGGTTCGAGCCGATCCACGATCAGCCCGGGACGTTGTGGCTGGACAGCGGCGCCGGCGGACCCAGCGGCGGACGCTTCGACCTGGGCCTGTTCGCACCGCGCAAAATCCTCACCAGCCGCCCGGGCGAACCGCGCGCAAATTTCCTCGACGCCCTGCGCTGCGTCGCCGGCGGTGACGGCGCCCACCTCGCCGCCGCCGGGTTCGCGGGCTATGACTTCGGCCGCGAGTCCCTGGGCATCCCCAGCCGTCTGCCGGCCACGACCAAGCTGCCGGAGGCCTGGGCGGGACTGTACGACGCGGCCCTGGTGATCGACCACGACAGCCGCCAGGCGTGGCTGGTGCATGCACCGGACACGGACCCGCGACCCTTCCGTGAGATGCTCGGAACGCGCCCGGCCGCGGCTGTCGCGCGCCCCTTCCGGCTGGGCGGGGGATTTCGGGGGGACACCGGTTACGAGGCGTACGCCGGGGCGTTCGCGCGCATCCAGCAGTACATCCGTGACGGCGACTGCTACCAGGTCAACCTGGCCCAGCGCTTCCGGGCGCCCTATTCGGGAGACACCTGGGAGGCGTGGCGCCGGGTCCGGAACCGGTACCCCGCAGCCTATGGCGCCTACCTGCGCATTGCCGGTGGCGCCCTGCTCTGCCATTCTCCGGAACAGTTCCTCGAGGTCCGCGGCCGCGAGGTGACCACGCGCCCCATCAAGGGCACCCGGCCCCGTGACGATGACCCGGCCCGCGACCGGGCCCTCGCGGAGGCGCTTGCGGCCAGCGTAAAGGACCAGGCCGAAAACCTGATGATCGTCGACCTTCTGCGCAACGACATCGGTCGTTTCTGTGACTACGGAAGCGTCCGCGTACCGCGCCTCTACCAGCTGGAATCCCACGCCACGGTGCACCACCTGGTGAGCACCGTGAGCGGGCGCCTGCACCCGGAAAGCACCCCGCTCGACCTCCTCGCCGGCTGCCTGCCGGGCGGCTCGGTGACCGGCGCCCCCAAGCACCGCGCGGTGCAGATCATCGACGAACTGGAACCCTGCAGGCGTCACGCCTACTGCGGGAGCGTGTTCTGGATCGACCGCGACGGCAACCTGGACAGCAACATCGCGATCCGCACCCTGGTGGCGGACGCGCGTGAACTGCAGTGCTGGGGCGGCGGCGGGATCGTCGCCGACTCCGACTGCGAGGAGGAATATAAGGAAAGTATCGTCAAGGTCCGCCGCCTGCTCGACGTGCTCGAGGAGACCCTGCCATGAGTTCGCGCTCCGCCCTCGAGGAACGTCTCCGCCTGCCGCCCCTGCATTTGGATCTCGGCGAGATTCGCGCCCATTTCCGGGCCCACCCGGAACCGGTGTACCCGGTGATCAATCCCGCCGAGGTGGAGCGCAACGAACCCCTCACCCGCACCGCGCGCGCGGCGGCGGTGCTGGTCCTGCTGACGCCGGAAAAGGACGGCCTCCACGTGACCCTGACCCGGCGCACGGACGACCTGCCCAAGCACCCGGGACAGATCAGCTTTCCCGGGGGAAGCCGCGACCCCGGGGACGCCGACGACGTCGCGACAGCGCTTCGCGAGGCCGCCGAGGAGATCAGTCTCGACCCCGGCGTGGTGGAGGTCCTGGGCTTTTGTGGCGACTACTACACGGTGACCGGGTTCCGGGTCACGCCGATCATCGCGACCTGCCCGCAACGCCACGCCGAACTGCAACTGGACCCTGATCCCCGCGAGGTGGCGGAGATTCTCTCGGTGCCGTTCGGACACCTGATGACGCCTTCGAAATACTCGGTGCACGAGTCCCGCTACGCGGGGCACCTGCGCTACTACTACTCGGTCACCTGGGCCGGGCACAACGTGTGGGGCGCCACCGCCGGCATCCTGATGGGGCTGCACCGGGAATTCGCGGCGCCCGACCCGTGAGCGGGGCTGAACTCAGTCCAGGTCGCGGATGCTCGCCCTGCGGAATTGTTCGCGCAGTTCGGCGTAGCTGTTGGCCAGTGGATACTGCGGGAATTCGCTGACCACGTTGTCCGGCGCGCGGAACAGGATGCCGGCGTCGGCCTCCTCCAGCATCGTGGTGTCGTTATAGGAATCGCCGGAGGCGATGACGCGGTAATTCAGTCCGCGGATGGCGCGCACCGCCATCCGCTTGGGGTCTTTCTGGCGCAGAACGTACCCGGTCACCCGATCCTCGGCATCGACTTCGAGGCGGTGGCAGAGCAGGGTCGGCCAGCCAAGCTGGCGCATCAGCGGCGCCGCAAACTCGTAATACGTGTCGGAGAGGATCACCACCTGGAAGCGCTCCCGCAGCCAGTCCAGGCAGTCCGCCGCACCCTCGAGCGGGGAC
>JBFGWM010000231.1:0-4177 GCA_041588495.1 Pseudomonadales bacterium
GGAGACCGGGATATCCCTGGCACCGACCAAGCGGGAGATGGTCTACGGCAGGCTCGCGCGACGCCTCCGTGCACTGGATATTTCCTCGTTCCGGGACTACCTCGAATTGGTCGCCGACCCGCATAGCGACGAGATGTCGCACCTGGTCAATGCCATCACCACCAACCTGACCGCGTTCTTCCGTGAACCGCATCATTTCGAGTTCCTGGCGAAGACCGCGCTTCCGGAGGCCATGCAACGGAACCGCGCCTCCGCGCGACTGCGTATCTGGTCCGCCGGTTGCTCCACGGGCGAGGAACCGTATTCGATCGCCATGGTGCTGGACGAGGCGCTCCGCGGGCGGAAATGGGATGCCAGGATCCTGGCCACCGACCTGGACAGCAACGTCATCGCCACCGCCTGCGAGGGTGTGTATCCACTGGAGCGCGTGGCGGACGTCAACGCGATGCGCAAGCGGAAGTATCTGCTGCGCTCGGAGGAACGCGTGCGGGTGAAGCCCGAACTCCAAGCCTTCCTGGCGTTCCGCCAACTCAACCTGCTCAGGCCCTGGCCCATGCAGGGCCCGTTCGACGTGATCTTCTGCCGCAACGTGATCATCTATTTCGACCGCCCCACCCAGCAGGCGCTGTTCGGGCGGTTCGCGGAGATGCTGCAGCCGGGCGGTTACCTGCTGCTCGGGCATTCTGAAAGCATGCCGCAGGGCGACAGTCGTGTTCATTTCCTGGGCAAGACCGTCTACCAGCGGGTCGGGGTGAAATCGTGAATGCCGTCTCGACCCTCAATCCGCTGCCGCCGTGTCCACCCGGCATGGAACATATCCAGCGGCTCTATGACGCCCGCCATGGACGCTACGCGGCAAAGCTCATGCCGGGGGAACTCTATGTCAGCCTGAACGGCGAGGTGCTGGTCACCACCCTGGGCTCCTGTATCTCCGCCTGCGTGTTCGATCCGGTCACCGGGCACGGCGGCATGAACCATTTCATGCTGCCGATCCAGGCCGCAAACGCACGCCCCTGGGGCGATGGTGTCGCCGGCAACTCCAACCGCTACGGCAACTGGGCCATGACCTGCCTGATTGAAACCATGTTGCGTTACGGGTCCCGGCCGACCGACCTTCAGATCAAAATATTTGGTGGGGCGCGGATGACACTGGGCGGTACGGAAAACGTGGGACTGCGCAACATCGAGTTCGTCCGCGAATACCTGCGTGAAACCGGACTCCCGGTGCTCGCCGAGGATGTCGCCGAGGATTATGCACGCAGGGTGGTCTTCGACACCGAGAACGGACGGGTCTGGGTCAAGCGCCTGCGTCACCTGCGCAACCAGACCATCAGTGAACGAGAGGTCGCCTATTCGAGAAGGGTGCGGGACCTGGCTGCAGCCGGGATGCGCATTCCCGACATGGCATCCGGCAGTTTGCCCGGCGACCTCGTGAGGTTTCCGCGTTGAAACCGGTCCGTGCGCTGATCGTCGATGACTCGGCGCTCATCCGCCAGGTTCTTACCGAAATTCTCAACCAGGATCCGGGGATCGAGGTGGTCGGCACGGCCGGGGACCCCTACATCGCGCGGGACAAGATCAAGCAACTCGAGCCGGACATGATCACTCTGGACGTCGAGATGCCGCGCATGGACGGCATCGCGTTCCTGCGCAACCTGATGCGGCTGCGTCCGATGCCGGTGCTCATGGTTTCAACACTTACCGAGAAAGGCGGCGACATCACCCTTGAAGCCCTGGAACTCGGTGCCGTGGACTTCGTCTCCAAACCCACCGCGGACATGCAGGGCGGGCTGTTCGGAATTGCTGAGGAGATCTGTGCCAAGGTGAAAACCGTGGCCGGCGCCCACGTCCGGCCATTGGACGAGTCCAAGCTGGCACGTCGCCCGGGAGTCACCAGCCACACCCTGAAGACCGATGTCATGGGCGCGGAATACCGCCATGGCCACCTGATCCTGATCGGCGCCTCGACCGGCGGTACCGAGGCCATCATGGAAGTGCTCACCCAGTTTCCCGGTGACTCGCCGCCGGTGCTCATCGCCCAGCACATTCCACCGGGGTTCAGCGCCACCTATGCCAGGCGCCTGGACAAGATGTGCGAATTGAACGTTTTCGAGGCGCGCTCCGGCCAGGTGATCAAGCCGGGTTGCGCCTACCTCGCACCGGGCGATGATCATCTCCTCCTCAACCGGCAGGGGGTCAACCGGACCTGTCAGCTCACCAAGGGCGAGAAGGTCAATCGCCACCGGCCATCGGTAGACGTGCTTTTCGAATCGGTGGCGCGTGGTATGGGAAACAATTGCAGTGCCGCACTGTTGACGGGAATGGGCCAGGACGGCGCCCAGGGCCTGCTGCGATTGCGCGAATGTGGCGCGCACACCATCGCACAGGACCAGCGCAGCTCCGTGGTCTGGGGTATGCCCCGGGTGGCCATCGAACTGGGTGCGGCCAGCGAGGTGCTTCCGCTGGAACGCGTCGCCCGGGCACTGCTCAAGGCGGCTACCTTTAGCAATGCAGCGTCGTCCCGTCGGGGCGATGCTGCGGAGAGCGGTCGCCACGGGAGGGCGGGATGAACAGGTCGATACTCATCGTCGACGACAGCCGACTGATTCGCGAGATGATCAAGGCGATCGTGCAGCAGCATTTCCCCGACTGGACCATCCACGAGGCCTGTGACGGATTGCAGGCGCTCATGATCATGCGGGACAAGAAGCTCGACGCCATCACCCTGGACATCCACATGCCGGCGATCAGCGGCATGTTCCTGGCGCCCGACGTGCGCGAATACCAGCCGAAGGCCCGCGTGGCCATCATCTCCAGCTCGGTCACCTCGGAGGACAAGGGCCATGGCAAACGCCTTGGCATGCGGATTTTCCCGAAGCCCGTGGACGAGGGGAAACTGGTCGAATTCCTGAGCGGCGTCGAAGACTGAATTCCCGCTCCGGCCGGACGGCGCGCCGCGGGCTAGACTGAAATCAAGCCGAGCGGCACCTGATCCTCCCATGAGCCTGGACCTGCAACAGTTCCACAGCATCTTCTTCGAGGAAAGCCGCGAACACATCACGGAACTCGAGCGCCTGCTGCTGGGTATGGATCCCTCGGCACCGGATCCGGAGACAATCAACGCGGTATTTCGCGCCGCCCATTCCCTCAAGGGCGAATCCGCGGCCATCGGTTTTAACGAGATCTCCCGTTTCAGCCACACCCTGGAAAGCTATCTGGACCTTGTCCGCCAGGGCGAGCGTCTCCTGGATGCCGAGGCCACGGATCGCGTGCTTGAGGCAGTCGACTGTATCCGAATGCTGGTCGACAGCCGGGAATCCGGGAATCCCCCCGATGATGCCTTCGTGGCTCGTGTCGAAGCGGCGATCCTGGAACTGCAGGGGCTTAGCCCGGCAGCGGGGGATGACGCGCCTGCACAGTTCGCGGCGGGCCCAACCGACACTTCCGGTACGGTGCCGGGTGAGGCGCCAAAGGATGCCTCGATTCGTGTCGCGACCGGCAAGATCGATTCCCTCGTGGACCTGGTCAGCGAACTCGTGATTACCCAGGGCATGCTGGCCAGGTTGCGCGAGCGCGAGGCCCTGCAGGATGACGAGGATCTGCGCGCGGGCCTGGACATGCTCGAGCGCAATACCCGCGAGATCCAGGACTGCGTGATGGGAATCCGCATGTTTCCGCTGCACCTCGTGTTCCAGCGCTTTCCGCGGCCGGTACGGGACCTCGCCCGTCAACTCGGCAAGCAGGTGCAACTGGTCACAGAGGGAGGTGCGACGGAATGCGACAAGGCCGTCATCGAAAAAATTGGCGACCCCATGATGCACCTGGTGCGGAACGCATTGGATCATGGTCTTGAACCGCCGGGTGAACGGGTTGCCGCAGGCAAGCCGGCTACCGGCACTCTGCGCATACAGGCCGCGCACCGCTCCGGACAACTGGTGATCGACGTCGAAGACGACGGTCGTGGGCTGGACACCCAGGCCATCCTCTCCAGGGCCCGCGAAAAAGGCCTGCTTGACCCGGACGCAAGGCCGGATGAGGAGGAAATCCACGAGCTGATCTTCCTGCCGGATTTCTCCAGCGCCACCGAGGTCTCCGAACTGTCCGGGCGGGGCGTGGGCATGGACGTGGTGAAACGCAACATCGAGGAACTGCATGGCCACCTCGAGGTTCGTTCCAC
>JBFGWM010000232.1:0-4100 GCA_041588495.1 Pseudomonadales bacterium
AGGGTCCGTCGCATTTCGCCTGGTCGGGATCCGGATGCGCCTCCAGGAACAGTCCCGCGAGACCCTGGGACATCCCGGCCCGGGCCAGCTCGGTGACCGCGGCGCGGCGCCCCCCGGCGGACTCCTCGCGACCGCCCGGCATCTGCAGGGAATGGGTGACGTCGAAGATCACCGGGTAGCCGGTCTTCTTCATGATGCCGAAACCGAGCATGTCGACCACCAGGTTGTTGTAGCCGAAACAACTGCCCCGCTCGCAGAGGATGATCCTGTCGTTACCCGCCTCGTTGCACTTGCGGACGATGTGGGCCATTTCGTGGGGGGCGAGGAACTGGGCTTTCTTGACGTTGATCACGGCGCCGGTTTCCGCCATCGCCACCACCAGGTCGGTTTGTCGCGACAGGAAGGCGGGCAACTGGATCACGTCCACAACCTCGGCGACCGGAGCCGCCTGGTGGGGCTCGTGGACGTCGGTGATCACCGGCACCCCGAACTGATCCTTGATCTCCTGAAAGATCTTCAGGCCTTCCTCCAGCCCGGGGCCGCGAAACGAGTTCACCGAGGAACGGTTGGCCTTGTCGAAGGAGGCCTTGAACACGTACGGAATGCCCAGGCGCCCGGTGACATCGACGTAGGTCTCGCAGATCTGCATGGCGAGATCGCGGGACTCCAGCACGTTCATGCCGCCGAACAGCACGAAGGGTCCGTCGTTATTAACCGGGATGTTGCCTACCTGGATGGTTTTCTGGGTCATGCCGGCTGGCCTCCTGCACGGAAAATTCGGAACTCCTGGCCGGGCATGCGATTCATGCGCGCACGTTCAACCGGAGGTCTCTTTATTCTTGTGCAGAAGTGCCGCTTTTACAAAGCCGGTGAACAGACCGTGCCCGTCGCGCGGCGTGGAAGTGAATTCCGGGTGGAACTGGCAGGCGACGTACCAGGGGTGGTCGGGAATCTCCACCACCTCGACCAGTTCGCGGTCCTCGGAACGCCCGACGATCCGCATCCCGGCATTCTCGAGGCGATCAATGTAGGTGTTGTTGACCTCGTAGCGGTGGCGGTGGCGCTCGGTGACCTCGGTGCGGCCATAGGCTTTCGCGGTGAGCGAGTCCGGCTCCAGGTGGCACAACTGACCGCCCAGGCGCATCGTGCCGCCGAGGTCGGACCCCGCGTCGCGGGTGGCCACGGAGCCATCGCGGTCCCGCCACTCGGTGATCAGGCCGACCACGGGGTGCGGGGTCTGCTGGTTGAACTCGGTGCTGTGGGCCTCGCGCAGACCGGCGACATTGCGCGCGAACTCGATCACCGCGGCCTGCAGACCGAGGCAGATACCGAGATAAGGCACCTTGTGCTCCCGCGCGTAGCGCGCCGCCATGATCTTGCCCTCGATGCCGCGCTGCCCGAACCCGCCGGGAACGAGGACGGCGTTCATGTTGCGCAGGGCGCCGGTTCCCTCCTGCTCGATCTGCTCGGAATCGATGTACTCCACGCGGACCCGGGTGCGGGTCTGTATGCCGGCGTGGATGAGCGACTCGTTCAGGGACTTGTACGCATCGAGCAGGTCCATGTACTTGCCGACCATGGCGATGCGGATCTCGTCTTCCGGGTTCAGCTTGGCGTCCACCACCCGGTCCCACTCGCTGAGATCCGCCTTGCCGCACTCGATGCCGAGTTTCTCGACGATGATGTCGTCCAGGCCCTGGGCGTGCAGCATGGACGGAATCCGGTAAATCGTGTCGGTGTCCTCGAGGGCGATGACCGCGCGTTCCTCGACGTTGGTGAACAATGCGATCTTGCGCCGCGCGGATACCGCGATGCGGTGATCGGAGCGGCACACCAGGATGTCGGGCTGCAGGCCGATGGAGCGCAGTTCTTTCACCGAGTGCTGGGTCGGCTTGGTCTTGATCTCGCCGGCGGTGGCGATGAACGGCACCAGCACCAGGTGCATGAACAGGCAGCGCTGCGCACCCATTTCCAGGCGCAGTTGCCGGATTGCTTCCAGGAACGGCTGCGACTCGATGTCACCGACGGTGCCGCCGATCTCGACCAGGGCGACATCGGCCTTGCCTGCGCCCTTGACGATGCGCCGCTTGATCTCGTCGGTGATGTGCGGGATCACCTGCACCGTTCCGCCCAGGTAGTCGCCGCGACGCTCCTTGCGCAGCACGTCGGCGTAGATGCGGCCGGTGGTGAAGTTGTTGTCCTTGGTCACCGTGGTGCGCACGAAGCGCTCGTAGTGTCCGAGGTCGAGATCGGTCTCCGCGCCGTCGCTGGTAACGAACACCTCGCCGTGCTGAAACGGACTCATGGTGCCGGGGTCGACGTTGATGTAGGGGTCGAGCTTGAGCAGCGTGACGCTGAGGCCGCGGGCCTCGAGGATGGCGCCGAGAGAGGCGGACGTGATGCCCTTGCCGAGGCTGGAAACGACACCACCGGTAACGAAAATGAAGCGGGTCATGCCTCGAGACTCCCCAGGAATCCACCGGCGGCACCCGGAAGCGGGTCACCGCAGACGGATTCAGAGACTAACAGATCACCGGAACCGGCTCAATTGAACAGGCGTTGGAATTGACATCAGGACGTCGTTTCGACCTCGAACCGAACCCCCGGCTCACCTTCGGTCGCCGCAAAATCGGCGCAGTCGAACAGTCCGGCGGCGGCAGCGATGGCGCCATCGACGCAGACCAGCGGCACCCGCCCTCGGTGCCACGGCGGCAGCCCGAGTTCCTGGAAGATTTTTTTCAGCGGATGCGACCCGCCGCGACCGCACGGGCGGCACCGCTCACCACCGGTACGGAAGCGCACGGTCACCCGCCCGCCATCGAGGTGACGGCGGGCGACGCCCGTGCCTGACACGGGATGCGCCAGCAGGGTGATACCGGCGGTCAAATCCTGGCGCTCCGCGCCCGTCCAGGTGAACGCGACATCCGCGTCCGGCTCCGGCAACGGCCGTCCCACGAAGAGGCGGCCCCGGTAACGGCGCAACTGCACCCCGGCCCACTCCACCCTGGGCGCACGGTCGGCCCCGGCACCCGTGACCTCGTCGAGGATGCGGCGCAGGGCTTCCGCCCCGGGCAGCGGTAAGCCCCGGCCGCGCACCCATTCCCGCAGCAGTGAGGGACGCAGCGCCGGTGGCTGGGACAACAGCCAGTCGATGGCCAGGCAGTCCGGGCCGGCCGGGTTCCCCGCCAGTCGTTCCCCGGCGACCGCGACCAGGCCGTCGGCGGCCTCCGCGCACAGTCGCGCGCTACGCGCCAGGCTGGTTCCGCACCCGGGCCAGCGCGCTTGCAGTCGCGGCAGGATCTCGTGGCGAAGGTAGTTGCGGTCCGGCGCGATATCGCGATTGGACGGGTCATCGACCCAGGCCAGTTCGCGCTGTTCAGCCCACGCGCGAAGTTCGGCCCGGGTCCAGTCCAGCAACGGACGCAACAGGCGCGCCTGGCCCAGCGGCCGCTCCCCGCGCATGGCGGCCAGGCCATCGACACCCGCCCCGCGCAGCAACCGCAACAGGAGCGTCTCCGCCTGATCATCGCGGTGCTGGGCGGTGAGCAGGACGGCGCCTTCCGGCAGTGCCGCGGAAAACGCCGCATAACGCGCGCGACGGGCGGCATCCTCCGGCCCGCTCCCGGCGGCCGGATCGACCCGCACGCTCAACACCTGCAACGGCACCCCGGCGCGGTCGCAAACGCTGCGGCAATGATCACTCCAGGCGTCCGCCGCGGGATCCAGGCCGTGGTGGACGTGCAGGGCCCGCAACCGGCCGGTGAGGGCTCCGCCGCCCTGCAGTTCCACCAGCGCGGCCAGCAATACCGTCGAATCCATGCCACCGCTGAAAGCCACCCACAGGTCCCCCGTGGCGCCAAGGGCGCGCAGGCGGTCTCCGAGCAGGTCAGGGGTGAACATGAAGGTCAGGGGCGTCGGGCTTGCGCCGGGGGCACGGCGCACGGTCCGTTCAGCCGGATATTCCGTAGGCCATGAGGCGCTGTTCGCGCCGCTTGAGGAGTTCGTCCAGATGGCTGTCACGCAGCCGCTCGAGGCTGCTCAGCAGGCAGGCCTTGAGTTCCCGGGCCATGGCGGCCGGATCCCGGTGTGCGCCGCCGAGG
>JBFGWM010000233.1:0-4085 GCA_041588495.1 Pseudomonadales bacterium
CCGGACACGAGGTCCATGATGTAAATCTCGGGGTTGCCGTCCCGCGACAGGACCAGCGCGATCCGGGTTCCGTCCGGCGACCACGCCGGAGCGCCGTTCAGGCCCTGGAAGTGCGGCAGCTTGCGGCGCACGCCCGTGGCCAGTTCCTGGAGGTAGATGCCGGGCCGGCCGTCCTCGAAGGAGACGTAGGCAATGCGCCGGCCGTCGGGCGCCCAGCTCGGTGACATGATCGGCTCCCGGGACTGCAGGATGGTCCGGGTGCGGGCGCCATCCACGTCGGCGATCTGCAGGCGGTGCTCGGAGCCCTCGGGACCGCGCTCCACGGTGATGTAGAGAATCTTGGTGGAGAATATCCCGGGAATGCCGGTCAGGGTCTGGTACACCCGGTCACTGACGTAATGGGCGAGGTCGCGCAACTCGGCGCCACCGCCGGAGATCATCTCCCCGATCAGGCGTCCACGACTGTGGACATCGAACAGCTCGAACTGGATCTGGTAATCCGCCGCCCCGGGCGCGCGGGTGATCCGCCCGACCAGCAGGTAGCTGGCTCCCAGCAGTTTCCAGTCGCGAAAAAACACTTCCTTGAAATCGTGAGGCAGGCTCAGCATGTCACTGCGGGGAATGGCCCGGAACAGGCCGGAGCGCTTGAGATCCTCTTCCACGATCTGGGCGATGTCCTCGGGCAGCGGCTCCGAGCCGCCCCAGCCGAACGGCACCACCGCGATCGGCGAGGGTTCATCGACCCCCTGGGTCACCTCGATGAGCAGTTCGGCGCGGGCGAGGCCGCTGAATAGAACGAGCGTCAGGCAGAGAATCAGGCGCATGGGCAGTATTTATCCGGTTACCAGTTCAGATCTTCGGGACGGAAGCGCATTTTAAAGCGCCGGAAAGACTTATCAAACAAGCGCGGGTCGTCGGGAACCGGCAGGCGGCCGGCCTTCTGCACCGCGTTGACCGCCGAGCGGTCGAAAGCACCATTGCCGCTGCTCTCGATGACGACGACGTCGATCACGTCTCCACCGGGCACCAGCTGGATCTGCAGGGTGACCTGCATGTCGTTGCGAGCACTCGGCGGCCGCGACCAGAAGCGTGCCACGTGCTGCTGGATCGCGCTCTGGTAGGACTGTACCGCAATCAGCGCCTCCTGGGCCTGCTGGCGTTCGACCTCCTGGCGGCGTGCCTGCTCACGGAGGAACTCCTGGACCCGCTCGCGCTTCTCTTCCTGGAGCCGCTCCTGCTCACGCTTGCGTTGCTGTTCCTCCTCCGCTGCCCGCTTGCGGGCTTCCTCGCGACGGCGCTCCTCGGCTTCCTTCCTGCGCTGCTCCTCCTCCTTTTTTTTCTTTTCGGCCTCCTGGCGGCGGCGTTCGACGCGACGCTGTTCCTCGACGGCCTTCTTGCGGCGCTCGGCCTCGGCGCGCTCCTTCTCCAACTGTTTTTCGCGCTCTGATTCCCGCGGCGGGGGCGGCGGCGGCGGCGCCTTTTGCTCCGGCTCCGGGGGGACCACCTGCGGCGCACGGGGTTTCATCTCGATCAGGGTGGCCTGCACCACCTGGGTCGGCACCTTGGGGCGGTCGGGGAGGCGCGGGGTCGCCGACCAGCCGGCAAAAGTGACGTACAGCACGATGGCATGCAGCAGCACCGAGAAGGCGACAGGTACCGCGTAACCGTTCCTCTGTGTCACTGGATTGCTGGCCTGTTGAGGTCCGGCATGACGCGGGATCAGGGCAGTTCGGAGGGGGCCTCGGTGACCAGCCCCACGCTGGGTGCACCCGCCGCCTGCAGGGCGGTCATGGTTCGCACCACCGATCCGTAGTCGATATTGGTGTCCCCGTTGATCAGAACCGGGGTCTGCGGCTTGCTGCGCATGACCTTGGCGACCTGGTCCTGGATGTAGCCCAGGCTGACCGGCTCCTCGGGCTTCGCCCCGGTGTTCAGGTACAACTTGCCGTCCTTGCCGATGGACACGATCAGGGGTTCATCGTCGACCTTCGGGTCGAGGGGCTCGGACGGCGCCTCGGGGAGTTCCACGGTCACCCCCTGGGTCAGCATCGGCGCGGTCACCATGAAAACAATCAGCAGGACCAGCATCACGTCGATATAGGGTACGACGTTGATCTCCGACATCGGCTTGCGCCGCCGCCGGTGGCGGATCGTCATCGCGAGTTCCCCTGCTCGTCACGGTCGCCGGTGTGCGCCTGGCGGTGCAGGATGCTGGAGAATTCGTCGGCGAAGGTCTCGTAGGCGTTGGTCAGGAAATCGACCCGGGCGGAAAAGCGGTTGAAGGCGATGACCGCCGGGATCGCGGCGAACAGTCCCATGGCCGTGGCAATCAGCGCCTCCGCGATACCCGGCGCCACGGTGGCCAGGGTCGCCTGCTGCACGTTGGCCAGCCCGCGGAAGGAATTCATGATGCCCCAGACGGTCCCGAACAGGCCCACGTAGGGGCTGGTGGAACCGACCGTGGCCAGGAACGACAGGTGCAGTTCGAGTTTTTCCTCCTCCCGGGCGACGGCCACCCGCATGGCGCGCTGGGCGCCCTCCATGACCGCGTCGGGGTCGACCCTGGACTGCTTGCTGAGACGGGAGAACTCCTTGAAACCGAAGCGGAAGATGTTCTCCACGCCCTCGTTCAGCTCGGCCTGGGAATCGATCTGGCGGTAGAGCTTGCCGAGATCCATACCCGACCAGAACCGCTCCTCGAAATCGTGCAGCGACCGGTGGGCGGAACGCAAAACCCGCGAGCGCTGGAAAATCATCACCCAGGACAGGACCGAAACCAGCAGCAACATCACCATTACCGCCTGGACAACCAGGCTGGCATTGGCAAACAGGCTCCACAGGGACATCTGCTCAGCCACGAACCGCCTCCCTCATCTGAAAGAAGAAACGCAAATTGAATGGAAACGGGTTAACGGCGCATTGCGAACCCGCAAGCCCCTAGATCACCCGCTGGATGGCGCTGTACATGTCTTCCGGGATCGCGCACGGTTTCATCGTCTCGGCATTGATGCAGGCGATCTTCACCGTGCCCTCGCACAGGGCCAGGCCGTTGTCGGCGCGGCGCACCGTCTGACCGAACACCATGTTCGCGCGCCCCAGCTTGACGATGCTCGCGGTGACCACCAGTTCGTCATCGATGCGCGCCGGGTTCAGGAAGCGTACGTTCGCCGAGTGCACCACGAAGAGAATGCGTTCGCGCAGCATGGCGCTGTGTTCCAGCACGAAATGACGCACGAACTCGGTACGCGCCCGCTCCATGAACTTGAGGTAATTGACGTAATAAACGATGCCGCCGGCATCGGTATCCTCGATATAGACCCGGATCGGAAGACTGAATTCTTTCAAGACCTGAATACTCCGGTTTCATGACCGCACGGTGAAACGCCAGTCATTTTCGTTGAATTCGCCCCCGCGACGCAAACCCGTGTCGCCACTCAGGAATCCGCGAACAGGTCGGCTGCCCCGGACTCACCTCCGGGAACCGGCACCGGCAGTCCCAGGTGCCGCCAGGCGCGCGGCGCGGCCTGCCGCCCGCGCGGGGTCCGCGCCAGGTAACCCTGCTGGATCAGGAAGGGTTCCAACACGTCCTCAATCGTGCCGCGCTCCTCGCCGATCGCAGCAGCGAGGCTGTCGATCCCCACCGGCCCGCCGCCGAATACCTCGAGCATGGTGCGCAGCAGACGACGGTCCATCAGGTCCAGGCCCTGGTCGTCGACCTCGAGCATGCCCAGGGCGGCATCGGCGACCTCGCGCGTCACGCGGCCGTCACCCTCGACCTCCGCGTAATCGCGCACGCGACGCAGCAGGCGGTTGGCGATGCGCGGCGTGCCACGCGAGCGACGCGCGATCTCCGCGGCGCCAGCGGCGTCCACCTCGACGTTCATCAGCCTCGCCGAGCGTTCCACGATCTGCGCGAGGTCGGCCGGCGCGTAGAAATCAAGACGCTGCACGATGCCGAAGCGATCGCGCAGGGGGGAGGTAAGCAGGCCGGCGCGGGTGGTCGCGCCGACCAGGGTGAACTTCGGCAGGCTGAGCTTCAGCGAGCGCGCCGCCGGACCGCTGTCGAGCATGATGTCGATCTGGAA
>JBFGWM010000234.1:0-4057 GCA_041588495.1 Pseudomonadales bacterium
CCGGCCTGGGTACCACGGGGGAGACCTTCCTGGCCCGTGCCGGGGGAGACGGCGAGGTCCATGTGCTGACGCCGTTGCGCTTCGATCCCGGAGCGGCGTTGAAGATGAGGATGGAGGATGGCGGGTTTGCCCGTGATCTTCACGCGGTGCTGGCGGAGGACAGTTCCGCCCTGTTGCGCGGCACCGACTACCGCGGCAAGGAAGTGCTCGCGGTGGCGAGTGTCCTGCCCCGCCAGGGCATCGGCCTGGTCACCAAGATCGATCTCAGCGAGGCCCGCGAACCCCTGCGCGCGATGTCCTGGTTCCTGCTGGCGGTGGCAGCGGGCGTCTGTGCCCTGCTGGTGGTGGCGGGCATGGCATTCTCCCGCGCGATCACCACGCCGGTGGAGGAACTCACCCGCCACGCGATCGCGGTCAGCAATGGCGATTTTTCCCGCAAGGCCCGGGTGGCGGGCGGCAGTTCGGAGATGCAGGAACTCGCCAACGCACTCAACCGTATGATGCACAACCTGATGCTGGCCCAGCAGTCCGACCACAACCGCAGCGAGGAACTGGAGGTGGTCAACCGTGACCTGCGCGACAGCGTGGAGGACCTGACCCGCGCCAACGAGGAACTGGCCACCTTCGCCTACACCGCCTCCCATGACCTCAAGGAGCCGCTGCGCGGCATCCATGCCTACGCGGTGGTGCTGGCCGAGCGCTATGGCGAAGGCCTCGACGACGAGGGGCGGCAGAAGCTGCAGGCCCTGCGCGAGATGGCCACCCACATGGGCAAGGTCATCGATGACCTGATGTATTTCGCACGCCTCGGGCGCGAGGACCTGGTCCGGGTCCCGGTCGACCTCAACGAGGTGATGGGGGAGGTCCTGGTGGACCTCTCCCTTGCCATCGAGGAGTCCGGGGCCAGGGTCGAGTCACACCAATTGCCGGTGGTGCGGTGTGACCCGGTCCGGGCGCGGGAAGTGCTCCACAACCTGGTGCATAATGCAATTAAGTACAACCGCAGTGATGACAAGCGTATTGAGGTCGGTGTGGACGGCGAGCGGGGCGGGGTACCGGTCCTGTTCGTGCGCGACAACGGGATCGGTATCCCGGAAAAGCATCATGCGGCGGTGTTCCGCGCCTTCAAGCGCCTGCACGGGCGTGGCCAGTACGGGGGCGGTAGCGGGATCGGCCTGGCGATCGTGGCGCGGATCATCGACAAGCACGGTGGCCGGATCTGGATCGAGTCAGAACCGGGAGACTGGACCCGCTTCCTGTTCACGCTGGAACCGGGCAGGGACATCGCGGACGGTGCGGAGGGTCCATCGGGTGGATGAAATGAACAGGGACGGGCCGCGGGTGATCCTGGTCGAGGACAACCCCGTCGACATTGAACTCGTGCGCGGGTATTTCGAGGGCAGCGGCCCCTGTTGCAAGCTCGAGGTGCTGGAGGACGGCGAGGCTGCGCTGGAGCTTGTCGAGTCCAGGCTGCGTCCGATCATGGCCGAGGGGCGCCCGTGCAAGACGGTCCTCATCCTGGATCTCAACCTGCCCGGCACCGACGGCCGTGAGGTCCTGCGGCATGTGAAAAGCGACGATGTCCTGCGCGCGCTGCCGGTGATCGTATGCACCAGTTCGGAACTGCAGTCCGATATCACCGAGAGTTATCTTCTCGGCGCCAACAGTTACATGGTCAAGCCGACCGATTCCACGGAATTTGCCCGGGTGCTCGAAAAGACCTGTAGGTTCTGGGTCCAGATGGCGCGCCTGCCCTGAGCGGGGTCCCTGCCATGAACGATGTGGAGCACGCCGGGGATTTGCGCAGCCTGCAGGCGCGCTGGCTGGCCCTGGTGCCCTTGCTTCCGGTTTTCTTCATGCAGGGTTTCCTGGCCCGCCGCAGCGCATTGCGCCTGCCCGAGGCCGCGCCGCCCTGTGACGGAACCTGCGGCGAACAAACCGGCACGAACCCGCTTCGCGTGGCGCTCCTGGGCGAGTCGCCCGTCGCCGGGGTCGGTGTGTCGACCCATGCCGAGGGGCTCGCCGGGCAACTGGGCGAAACCCTGGCCGCGGTGAGCGGACGGCCGGTGGCCTGGCGGGCGATCGGCGAGAATGGTGCGACCATCCGCGAGGTTCGCGAGCGCCTGGTTCCGCGCCTGGCGGAATTCGCGCCCGACCTGGTGATCGTGGTGCTCGGCGTCAATGACACCACCGCCCTCACGCCGGTGTCGAGGTGGCAGCGGGAGTTGTCCGGGCTGCACGCGGACATCCGCGCCCACGGTGTCCCCTTCGTGCTGTTCAACGCGGTGCCGCCGATGGATCGCTTCATCGGTGTTCCGCAGCCCCTGCGCGCGGTACTCGGCGTGCGCTCCGCACTCCTCGACCGCGCGCTGGAAGCACGCGCGAACGCGTTGCCGGACAGCGCCTACCTGCGACCCCGGTTTCCCCGGGAGCGAGCCTGCATGGCCGAGGACGGCTATCATCCGTCCGCATACGGTTACGGCCTGTGGGCGCGCCAGTTGGCCGAATTCGTGGGTCAGGAACTGCTGTAGGTCGACGGGCGCAGGGGTCGTTTGGTGCTCAGGCCGCGTCGCCCTGTTCCAGGAGGGGTTCCTGGGACCGCACCCGCACGGTACGGATGATGGTGTCCTGCACCTGCATGATTTCCATCACGTAGTTGCCGATGCGCAGGCACACCGGGTTCTCCGGGATGGTCTCGAGGTGCTCGGTGACCAGGCCGTTGAGGGTTTTCGGGCCGTCCACCGGCAGTCGCCAGCTGAGCGCGCGGTTGATCTCGCGGACCAGCGCCGTGCCGTCGATCAGGTAGGATCCGTCCTCCTGGGGGTGGATGTCCTTACTGCTCGCCGCGAAGTCCGTGGTGAACTCGCCCACGATCTCCTCGAGGATGTCCTCCAGGGTCACGATGCCCTGGATGTCGCCGTATTCGTCCACCACCAGGCCCATGCGCCGCTTGTTCTTCTGGAACTGGAACAGCTGCTTGTTGAGCGGCGTGCTTTCCGGGATGAAGTAGGGTTCACGCACATACTGCAGGATGCCCGCGCGGGTGATTTCCTCGCTCTGGAACAGGCGCACCGAGTTGCGCATGTGCAGGATGCCGATGACGTTCTGGATGTCGCCGCGGAAAACCGGCAGTCGCGTGTGCTGGCTGGTTCTCAGCAGGTCGACGATCTCGCTGATCTCGTCCTCGATGTCGATGCCCACCACCTCGTTGCGCGGCACCATGATGTCGTTGACGGTCATCTTGTCGAGATCGAGGATGTTCAGCAGCATGCCCTGGCGGCGGCGCGGGATCAGCGCGCCGGCCTCGTGCACCACGGTGCGCAGTTCCTCGGTACTGAGGTGTTCGGTCTGGCCGTGCTGCATGCGCACCCCGAGCAGGCGCAGGATCTGGCTGGTGATCAGGTTCACCGTCCACACCAGCGGATAGAAAAGCCACAGCAGGGGAATCAGCACCCAGGTCGCCGGAAACGCCAGGCGTTCCGGGTGCAGGGCGGCGAGGGTTTTCGGGGTGACCTCGGCGAAAATCAGGATCACCAGGGTCAGCAGCCCCGTGGCGATGGCAATACCGGCCTCGCCGTACAGGCGCATGGCGAACACGGTGGCGATCGCCGAGGCGAGGATATTGACGAAATTGTTGCCGATCAGGATCACCCCGATCAGGCGGTCGGTCCGGTCCAGCAGGCGGCTCGCGCGCATCGCGCCGCCGTGCCGGTGCTTCACCAGGTGCCGCAACCGGTACCGGTTGAGCGACATCATGGCGGTCTCGGAGCCCGAGAAAAACGCCGAGCAGCAGATGAGGCCGGCAAGCACCCCGAACAGCAGGCCGAGGGGAATGTCTTCCAAGGAAGTGTCAGTCCTTTGTGGCGCGGGGTCGCGGGATATTCATCGGGTTCGGGGGTCGCCGTCGTCCGGACGCCGGCAATGTGCGGCGTGCTGCGATTGACGGTTCATAGTGTGCTGGCAGTTCCGGGAATACTCAAGGGCTAAGCGTAGCAGGTTGCCGGGTCATGTTCACAGGCGGATGGCGCCAGACAGCGGATTTTATTCAGGAAAGTGC
>JBFGWM010000235.1:0-4048 GCA_041588495.1 Pseudomonadales bacterium
ATCGGGCAGTTCCTCGACCGGTTCCCGGACCGCCTCGTCCTGCTCGGTGACACCGGGCCGGAACAGCAGGGTCAACACATCACGAAACTCGGCGCAGGACTGGGGCCGGTTTGCGGCCATCACGAACCCGGCCTGCTGCAGGTGGCTGATTTCCTCGTTCTCGCGCAGGCCGGTCAGCAACAGGAAACGCGTTCTGCCGCTATCCACGAGGTCGCCGATGTCCCGCGCCACCGCGTAGGGGCTGCGGTCCGGAAGGTGCTTCTCGAACGCGACGAGGGCGTACTCGACACCGTCTCCGCGGGCGAAATGGATACGCGCGATGGCCGCGGAACCGCTGTTCACCACGTCCACCTCGATGGCGAACTGGGGCAGTTCCGCGGCCAGCATCTCGTTCATGCACGGGCGGTTGCTGACCAGCAGGATGCGACAACTGGGCAGCGATTCCCGGCGGTAACCCGAAACCAGGTCCGGATCCTCCGCGGGCTCCGTCGGCAACCGGAACCAGAAGGTGGAGCCCTCTCCCGGTGCGCTGTCGATGCCGATCTCGCCGCCCATGAGTTCGACCATCTGCTTGCAGATGGCGAGGCCCAGTCCGGTACCGCCGTACTTGCGTGTGGTCGAGGTGTCCGCCTGGGTGAAGGAGGTGAACAGGCGCGCCTGGACCTCCGCCGGGATCCCGATCCCGGAATCCTCGATCTCGTAACGGGTCCAACCCTCCGCGTCCCCGCGCAGGTGCAGCATCACGTGCCCGGTGTCGGTGAACTTGAAGGCGTTGCCGAGCAGGTTGAGGATCACCTGCCGCAGGCGGGTGGGGTCCGCGCGCTGCACCAGTTGGGCATCCGCATCGATCCGCAGCACGAACTCGAGATCCTTTTCGTCGGCCTTGAGGGAAAACACCGAGATGCACTCGTTGAGCAGTTCCTCCAGGTTGACGTCGATCTGCTCCAGTTCCATCTTCCCGGCCTCGATCTTGGAGAAATCGAGGATGTCGTTGATCACCCCGAGCAGGGCCCGCCCGGAACTGCTGATCACGTCGATGTAATGCTTCTGGATGCGATCCAGGCGGGTGTCCTGCATGAGGTCGGCCATGCCCAGCACGCCGTTCATGGGGGTGCGGATCTCGTGGCTCATCTTGGCCAGGAACTCGCTGGTGGCCCTGCTGTGGGCCTCGGCCTCGATCACCTCCTGGCGGGACTTGAAGCGCATCTCCTTGAGCACGTTGATGCGGTCACCCAGGGCCAGGGACAACAGGATGAGTTGCAGGAGAATCCCGACCTTGGTGCCCCAGCGGGAAAGCTCATAAAACGGCAGCACGCCAAATGCGCCAAGGAGAGCAGTCGTCGCCACCACCAGGAATACGACGAAAGCCAGCACGAAGATGCGTGCCGAGCGATATCCCTCGCGCAGGCGGATGACCCCGAGCACGAGCACGCAGATAAAAGACAGCAGGCCGACCACCGCGGCCAGTCGCGCCGACACCGAAATGTCCACCACCAGGTGGGCGGCAATGGCCAGCAGGTTCAGTCCGATGGCCGTGCGCGCCACGTTCAGCAGCAGCGCCGACGAGCGCCTGCTCAAGGCCAGGAAATGGATCGCGAACAGGAACAGGAACACCATGGACCCGTTGGAACACACGTAGATCGAGTACTTCTGCCAGGTGATGGCTTCCGGGAACATGCGGAACTGGATGCCGTCGAACGCCGACATGTAGCCGTAGGTCATTGCCAGGTAGAGCACGTAGTACAGGAACGCCGGCTCGCGCGTCGTCAGGTAAAGAAACGCGTTGTAGGCAAGCAGGCCGAGGATCACGCCGTAAAACGCGCCGATCAGCCACTGCAGGTCGTGCAGGTGTGCCATGTACGGCTCCTCGCCGCTGAGGAACAGCGGCACGTCGAAGGAGCTCGTGGTGTGAATGCGCAGGTAGATTTCCGGCGCTGCGCCCGGATCCAGGTGCAGGGGGAACACGTGCAGGTGATTGGGCAGGGGACGGGCCGCGTAGGGAAGCGAATCCCCGGCGTGCATCTTGCGGTAACGCCCCCGCGCATCGACCAGGAACAACTCGATCGAGTCCACCAGCGGGTAGCGCGCTTCCAGGTACAGGTGCAACTTCTCGGGATCGAGGTTGCGCACCCGGAAACGGAACCAGTACACGGTGGAATCGTAGCCGAACGAGATCGCGCCGCCCGGCAGGGGCGCAAACTCCGCGCCACCCAGGACATCATCGATGGTCAGGGCGCCCCCGGGATCGGGAAGGTATTCCAGGTAGGGCCCGACATCGACGGTCGCAAGCGCCGAATCGGCCGACAATGTTTGCGATGGCTCACCCCCGGCGCCGTGGGCGCGAACCGCCACGGCGAGAACCAGGCACGCAAGGGCGAGGGTCCGCAGCAGACAACGCGCAGATTCGAACTTGTGCCCTGAACCGTTCAACGAGACCATCCCCATTACGCTCTACCGAGTATAGCCAGCGGGTTTCCCCGCCCCCCCCGTCGCCGTCGCGGCGCGCGTTTCGGCAGCGCGCCTCTGCTAGTATGACTTGATCGACCTGACCTATCGGCTAACTGGCTGCGCTCAATGGCCCATACCGTGTTGTCCGCCCTTGTCCTGCTGCTGCTCCTCGCTGCGGAACGGGTGTCCGCCGACGACCCCGCCATGGCACGGGAACCGGGGCCGGCCACGGTCCGCCTGCGCACCTCGATCAGCCCGCCCTACCAGGTCCTGAACGAGAATGACCTCGAGGGCATCTCCATCGACGTTCTCGAGTGCGTGTTCAACCGGATGAAGACTCCCCACCAGGTCGTCGTGGTGCCCTGGGTACGCGCCCTCGCGGACATGCAGACCGGCCTCGCCGATGGCTATTTCGCTTCCATGCGCTTCGAATCCACCGACCGCTATGCCCTGCTGTCGGCGCCCCTTGCCCTCGAGAAATGGTACTGGGCCGCGCTGCGTCCGGCGGTACTGGACAAGTCGCCCGCCGATCCGTCGCTGCGCATCGGGACCCTCAGCGGCAGCATCCAGAGCGCCTGGCTGACCGGGAAGGGTTACACCCCGCACGCCGAAACCCGCACCTTCGAGCAACTCTTTCTGCTCCTCGAGCGGGGCCGCATCGACACGATTCTCGCGGATGAAAGCGCCATCGAGGCCGAAGTCGCCAGAGTGGGAATCGAACCGGACAGGCTGTCCCTGCGTTTCGAGCGCTATACCCCGCTCGGCATGTACTTCACCCACCGGTTCCTGGATGCCAATCCGGGTTTCCTGTCCCAGTTCAATTTCAACCTGTATCCCTGCGCGCCGGACGTCAGCCGCCTGTCCCTTCGCGAGGAAACCCTGCTGGAGCAAATGGCCGAGAAGCAGATCGCCGCAATCGCGGCGCAACCGGCCCTGTTGAAGGCCCTCCGCGCCAAGCGCAGGAAACTCGGCCCGGTGCAGATCGCGGCCCTCGATCAGCGCTGGAGGGACGAATTCGCTTCCGGTGAGTACGACCTGATTCGCAAGTTGATCAATGCCAAACCCTCGGGCCACCTGCGACGGATTCGCGAGGCGTCCAATGGCCTTTTCACCGAGTTGATCCTCATGGATGCGATCGGCATGAACGTCGGCATCAGCGACGTCACCTCGGACATGTGGCAGGGTGACGAGGACAAGTTCCTGCAGACACTGGGCGCCCCCGAACCGCGAACGGTACACATCAGCGGCATCGAGTACGATGAGTCCACACGCAGTTTCCAGTCCCAGATCAGCGTGATCGTGCAGGATCCGAAAACCGGCCGCGGCCTCGGTGTCCTCACCGTGGGAGTGGATGTCGCCCGCGCCCTGGCGCCCGAGACCGGGGCCACCACGCGAAATTCCGGCCCGGTTCCGAAAGCCGGTACCGCCGGCGACGATGCCCTCCGGGACCCATAGTCCGGACACTGCCCGAAACGCCGCGGACACTGCGAACCCCGGACCTTTGTACAGGTGAAACTGGTGGCGTCTTGTGCAATAATTGACCGCTAATTCAAGAAGCTTTCCCAGTGTTCACAAGAGCCTGCACGAGCAGGCCGGGACA
>JBFGWM010000236.1:0-4023 GCA_041588495.1 Pseudomonadales bacterium
ACCGAAGAAATTGCTCCTGCTGAGCGCCGGCAGTGGCATCACCCCGGTCGCGTCGCTCCTGCACACCCTCCTGGAAGGGGGATACGACGGCAATATCCGCTTCGTCCACTACGCGCGGACTTCCCGGGATCGGATCCTCGGCGACGAGTTGCGCGAGCTGGCGCGAAATCACCCGAACCTGGAGATCACCAACCTCTGCGCCGATGAAGGCGAGCAGGGCCAGATCTCGGCCGGGGCGATATCGAAACTCGTCCCCGACTTCGGCGAACGCCTCACCTACCTGTGCGGCCCGGCCGGGTTCATGGAGATCGCGCGGGAAATCTGGCAGAAGTCGGGCAGCAGCGACCACCTGCGTTTCGAATACTTCGGCTCACCCACGGTGCGCATCGAGAACGACGGGAATGGCGTCGACGCCACGGTCCGCCTCGCGAAACAGGAAACCAGTGTGAATGCCGCTGCCGGAAGTACCCTGCTGGAGGCCCTCGAGCAGGCCGGACAGGAACCGAAATACGGCTGCCGGATCGGCATCTGCCAGTCCTGCCGCTGCCGCAAGAACAACGGTGTTGTCCGCAACCTGGTCACCGGCGAGGTCAGCGCAGAGCCGCAGCAGGAGATCCAGTTGTGCATCTCCGCCGCGGAATCGGAGGTCGAACTGGAGTTCTGACGCGACCCGAAAAGCTGCCGGAGCAATGCCGTTCCATTCCACTCGCGGGAAGCGGCATCACTCCGGTTTTTTCTTTTCCGGGCGGCTGCCCAGTGATTTCCACGCGGCCCAGGTGCAGAAAAGAATCGTCGCACCGGTCACGCCGAGAAACACCGCCTCCCGCGCCACCTGCCAACCAGGCAGGTCGATGCCGTGCCCGGCGATGTACAGGTCGGCGACCGTGATCACCATCACCAGCAGGATGGCGATTCCAATCCCACACAGGAGCCCGAGGGCCAGTGCCGCTCCGAATCGCAACGCGGGATTGCGCATGCCTTAGCGGTACCGCCCGGGATCCAGCTGGTAGCGGTTCCAGTCCGCGGTCTCGATCGCGGCCCGGGTCACCCGCTCCACCGGCGCCCGCGCGGTGCGGGCCACGCAGCGCAGCATCTCCGGCCCCTGGCCGAGGTGACGCACGGTCATCCGCATCTGCAGGTCGCCGTCGATCAGTACCGATACGAACCGCCCCTGGCCCCAGGGACTGACCGCGGCGCCGCCATCACGCCAGAACAGGAACAGTTCGCCCTGGGTCGGCAATACCCAGGTGCCGGACGGATCCAGTTCCCGGCAGCGCGAATCCGCCTGCTCCCAGTCGACCTGTCCCGTGGGCGACCACGGAAAGGGATCGGTAAACACCAGGCCGCTCGGCCGGTGCAGGTGGCCCACCCCTGCTCCTGCAACCTGCACACGCGCCCAGCGCGCGGTGCCGTCCATGACGACCACCGGCAACGGAGCCGGCAACTGTGCTGCCGGCTCCGCCAGGAACGCCTCTTCGCGCCGCCTCTCCTCGCGCAGCGAGCGGGCCTTCAGCCACTCGTCGACGGTCTCGATCCACAATTCGTAGGTGAACATGAAACCGCCATGTATCGGGATCGGGAACAACCCGGCGACGACCAGGAGCCAGACGAACCCCACCACCGGCCCCGCATGGTGCATGCGCCCTCGCAGCAGGAGATAGGCGACCCAGGCCAGGCCCGCGGTAAACGCCAGGACGGCGGCAATGAACACGATGAGGGCGAACATGCAGACAGGTTACGCGGTCACCCGTAGCGGTGCACAACCGGGTGCCACACAAACCAGGAAAGTCCCTCACGACCTGCGCCAACCAATCGGTAGAGGGAATATTCATTCATGTATGGCGCGCCAGTCCCACCCATTGGCATGGAATGCACATCCTTGTTCACCGTTTTCGAATATTATTTCGGCTCTTCAAATTTTCTGACCCGAGGGTATACGTATGAACAACACTATCAGGATGCTCGGCATGGCCAGCCTGATCGGGCTCACCTCAGGGTGTGCTTCCATCATGAACGGATCCACGCAGTCCGTATCGGCAATGCCGATGCAGGGCGGTCGCATCGTGACGGACGCGACCTGCACGATCGCCAGCAAGGAAGGCACGTGGGTCTCCCTGGGCGGCATGGCTGCCGTCGTGGATCGCAGCAGCGACGACATCTCGGTTCGCTGTGAGTCGGATACCGCTGGCACCGGGATCGCCAGCGCGTCCAGCAGTGTCCAGGGCGCCAAGATCGCCGCCAACTTCTTCCTGATCGATCTTTGCATCATCAGCTGCCCGATCGATTTCGGAACGGGCGCGGCATTCGAGTACCCGTCGCAGGTCCAGGTGCCGATGCGGCTCCCGAACCCGCCGGCACCGGTCACCACCGGGGCGAAGCCGCCTGCCGCCGATGCAGAAGGCGAGACCGTCAGCGCTCTCTGAGAGCCCGTGTATGCGAAAAACCCCGCCGTATGGCGGGGTTTTTTATTCTAAAACGCGGGTCGCGACCGGCTGGCACACCACCCATCCCGGTCTCCCCTCGTTCAGCAGTCCGCAGGGCGCATTCACGGCGTCACGATGTTGAACGTCCCGTCCGGCTTCTCGAACAATGCAAAAAACCGCACCAGGTCGATTCGCGAGCCGTCGATATCGAGATCATCGCTGAACAACGTGTCCTTGATCCCGGCGAGGCCCAGGGCCATTTTCACGTAGAGCGCCTTGGTCAGCTTCAGCGTGGCATCGGCCTCATCGCCCGCCTTTGCCGGCCCATGATGCAGTACCGAGTTCTCCAGGCGCAGGGTGTAACTTTCGCCGATGTCGGTGAACACCAGGTTGACGGTCAGTGCCTTCCCTTCCGCTTCGGGCCCGTTGAGACGCGCGGCCATGGCGTCAAGGAAACGCGGGACCGGGGTGTGCATGACCATGTTGACCGCCTCCTTCATGCTGAACCCCTGCTCCGGCGCGCCATGGCGCAGCTCGTATGCGGCACTGAGGTAGACGTTGCGCCACGGCCCCGACTCGGCCTGGTAGCCGAGCTGATCGTAGGTACGCGCGAGTAAGGCCCTGGCCGCGTCATTGTCCGGCTCGGCGAACACCAGGTGGTTCAGCACCTCCGCGACCCAGCGGTACTCGCCCGCATCGAAGGAGGCCTGCGCCTGCTCCAGCACGCGCTCCGCACCACCCATGAACGCGACATAACGCGTTGCAGACTGCACGGGCGGCAGCGGGTTGAGGTGGGCGGGATTGGCGTCGTACCAGCCGAAGTAGGCCTGGTAGACGGCACGGGAGTTGTGGCGCAGGGTGCCGTAGTAGCCACGGCTGGACCAGGTCCTGCGCAGGCTTTCCGGAAGTTCGATGGTGTCGGCAATCTCCAGCGGCGTCATGCCCTCGAGGGCCATGCGCAATGTCTGGTCATGGATGAACTTGTAGGTGTCGCGCTGGCTCTCGAGAAAGGCGATCACCCGTGCATTGCCCCAGGCCGGCCAGTGATGGCTGCCGAAGTACACCTCGGCAGCGCCGAACCGCTCGATGGCCTCGTGGATGTAACCACTCCATTTCAGGGCGTCGCGCACCTTGGCGCCCCGCAGGGTGTAGAGGTTGTGCATGGTGCGGGAAACCACTTCCGCACCACAAAACGCCTTCTTTTCGGGCAGGTAGAACGTGAACTCGGCGGGCGCCTCGGACTCCGGGGTGTACTGGAACTCGAACTGTACGCCGTCGATTTCCATGTTCCGCACCGAGTGATCGACCAACTCGGTGGGCACCAGGATGCCCATGTTCCCGTAGGCCGGCGTCTTGCCGAGCCCGTTGCCGACATTGCCGCGCACGGAACGGTCCAGGCGCTTGCCGTACATGAACATCGATCGACGCGCCATGGCGACGCCGGCGAGCACATTCTCGCTGGTCGCCTCCTCGATGAAGCCTTCCGGCGCGATCACCCGTACCCGGCCCTGTTCCACGTCCGCGGGATCGACGATGCCGAGGGCGCCGCCGAAATGGTCCACGTGACTGTGGGTGAACAGGATCGCGGTGACCGGCCGGT
>JBFGWM010000237.1:0-4014 GCA_041588495.1 Pseudomonadales bacterium
ATCCGCGCGGTTGAGCATGACCGCCGGACCCGGAATGAATAACCCCGGTGGGGGAACCAGTGCGCTTGCAGCGTGCCTAAGGGTTAGAATCCTGCCACCGATACACGGAGCCTCGAGAATTCATGAACCTGTCCGTTGAAAGTCATTCGGGAAGACGTGAGCGTCGCCTGTTTTCGGTGATGCTGGTCATCCTGATGCTGAGCGCCGCCCTGTGGTACAGCCTGCGCAATCCGGCAGTGGCCGAGCAGGCTGCGACCGAAGCGGCCGGAGGCCCCGCCGGAGAAAAGGCGGCAGATCCCGCGATCGCCCGCATCCGCGCCGTGCTGCACCGACTCTATCCCGAGGTTACGAACTTCGATGTGCGCGCCGCGGCGATGCCGGGCATGTACGAGGTCTCCATCGACGGCAGTGGCGTGTTTTACGCCAGCAAGGACGGGATGCACTTCATCGCCGGCGACCTGTTCCAGGTGCGCGGGAATGGCCTGATCAACCTGACCGAGCAGAACGAGGCGCGGGAGCGCAGGGCGCTCATCGCGCGGGTTCCGAAGGACGAGATGATCGTCTACCCGGCCAAGCAGGAGCAGGGGATCGTCACCGTGTTCACGGACGTCGAGTGCGGCTACTGCAGGAAGTTCCACCAGCAGGTGCCGGAGCTCAACGCGATGGGGGTCACGGTGCAGTATCTCGCCTGGCCGCGGCAGGGCATTGCCAGTCGGGGCTACAGCCGCCTGGTCACAGCGTGGTGCTCCGATGACCGGGCTGAAACCCTGACCCGGCTGAAAGCCCGCAAGCCGGTCAAGGACAAGACCTGCGAGAATCCCGTGGCGCGTCATTTCGAACTCGGGCGCCGCGTGGGCGTGCGCGGAACCCCGGCGCTGGTCCTGGAAAACGGCAACCTGCTGCCCGGACTGGTCGAGGCGGCCGAACTGGCGCCCCGCGCGATTGCCGCGATGCCGCGCTGACCCGCCGGCGCGGAAGGCCGCCGCGCTTCGGCTAACCTTCTTCCTGTTCCACCGGTAACGGACGACGCACCCGTGAACGAAGACTTTCAACGCATCCGGCGCCTGCCGCCGTACGTGTTCAACATCGTCAATGACCTCAAGCGGGAGGCCCGCGCGCGGGGCGAGGACATCATCGATTTCGGCATGGGCAACCCGGACCAGCCGACCCCGCCACACATCGTCGACAAGCTGGTGGAGACGGTGCAGCGCGATGACACCCACCGGTACTCCCAGTCGCGGGGCATACCGCGCCTCCGGCGCGCCATCTGCATCTGGTACGCCGCGCGTTACGATGTGCAACTGGACCCGGAGACCGAGGCCATCGTCACCATCGGTTCCAAGGAGGGCCTGTCGCACCTGGCCCTCGCCACCGTGGGGCCCGGGGATGCGGTGCTGGTGCCCAACCCGTCCTACCCCATCCATCCCTACGGGTTCGTGATTGCCGGTGCCGACATCCGTCACGTGCCGCTGACGCCCGATGTGGATTTCTTCGCCGAACTGGACAATGCGATCCGCAACAGCTGGCCGAAGCCGAAGATGCTGGTGCTGAATTTTCCCGGCAACCCGACCACTCAATGCGTCGATCGCGAGTTCTTCGAGCGGGTCGTCGCGATTGCCCGGGAGCACGGCATCTGGGTGGTGCAGGACCTGGCCTACGCGGACATCGTGTTTGACGGCTACCGGGCGCCCTCGATACTCGAGGTCGACGGCGGCAAGGACGTCGCGGTGGAATTTTTTTCGCTGTCCAAAAGTTATAATATGCCCGGCTGGCGGGTGGGCTTCTGCTGCGGAAACCCGACCCTGATCGCGGCCCTGACCCGGATCAAGTCCTACATGGATTACGGGACCTTCACCCCGATCCAGGTGGCGGCGATCCGCGCGCTGGAAGGGCCCCAGGACTGTGTCGCGGAGATTCGCGACCGCTACCTGGCGCGGCGGGACGTGCTCTGCGACGGACTGAATGCCAGTGGCTGGTCGGTGCAGCCGCCACGGGCGACGATGTTCGTGTGGGCGAGAATCCCCGAGGCGTATCGCGCGATGGGCTCCCTGGAATTCAGCAAGAAACTCCTGCTGGAGGCGAAGGTCGCGGTATCGCCGGGCATCGGCTTCGGTGAGTACGGCGACGATCACGTGCGCTTCGCGCTGATCGAGAACGAGCACCGCACGCGGCAGGCGGTGCGCGGCATCAAGCGCATGCTGCGCAGCGACGGGCTGAATTGAGGCTCCGCCGGGGCGGCAGGCAAATACGGATTTCACAGACAGAACGATGAACATGGCAGGCAAATTTCCCGAGAGCGCGGGCGCGCTGAAACCGGTACGGGTCGGCATCTGCGGACTTGGCACCGTCGGCGGCGGAACCTTCAACGTGCTGATCCGCAACGCGGACGAGATCGCGCGCCGGGCCGGGCGCGGTATCGAAGTCGCGGCGGTGGGCGCGCGGCGTGACAATCCCGCGTGCGACACTTCCGGCGTGCGCGTCTGCCGGGACATTTTCGAGGTCGCCGAGGACCCGGAGATCGATGTCGTCGTCGAACTGATCGGCGGTTACGACACCGCGCGCGAACTGGTGCTGCGGGCGATTGCCCACGGCAAGCACGTGGTCACCGCCAACAAGGCCCTGATCGCCGTGCACGGCAACGAGATTTTCAACGCGGCCCGCGAGCAGGGCGTGACGGTGAGTTTCGAGGCGTCGGTGGCCGGGGGCATCCCGATCATCAAGGCGATCCGCGAGGGACTTTCCGCGAACCGCATCCAGTGGCTTGCGGGGATCATCAACGGCACCGGGAACTTCATTCTCACCGAGATGCGCGACAAGGGCCGCGATTTCGACGAGGTCCTGAAGGAGGCCCAGGAGCTGGGTTACGCGGAAGCCGATCCGACCTTCGACGTCGAGGGGATCGACGCCGCCCACAAGCTGACCATCCTGGCCTCGATCGCTTTCGGCGTGCCCCTGCAGTTCGATCGCGCCTACACCGAGGGCATCAGCCACGTCACCAGCGATGACGTCGCCTACGCCGAGGAACTCGGTTACCGCATCAAGCACCTGGGGATCACGCGGCGCCACGCGCACGGGATCGAACTGCGCGTGCACCCGACCCTGGTGCCGGAGAACTGCCTGATCGCGAACGTGCACGGGGTGATGAACGCGGTGCTGGTGCACAGCGATGCGGTGGGTTCGACCTTGTATTACGGGCCGGGCGCCGGCGCCGAGCCGACGGCCTCCGCGGTGGTCGCCGACATCATCGACGTGGTGCGTACCGCGACCACGCAGCCGGACCAGCGCGTGCCCTATCTCGCGTTTCACCACGAGTCCCTGTCCGACGCGCCGGTGCTGCCCATCAGCGAGATCGTGTCGGCGTATTACCTGCGCATGCTCGCGGTCGATCGCGCCGGCGTGCTCGCCAAGATCGCGCAGTTGCTCAGCGACCGGGAAATCAATATCGAGGGGATCATCCAGAAGGAGGTCCAGGGCGATTCCCGGGAAGCCGGCCGTGTGCCCCTGGTGATCCTCACTCACCGGGTCCCGGAGAACAAGATCGACGAGGCGATCCGCGCCATCGAGGCCCTGCCCGATGTCGTCGGCCCCATCACCCGCCTGCGGGTCGAGGATCTCGACAGCTGACCAGGTACCGGCCCTGCCGGCCGGCACAGGAGAGAACATGAGTCTGCCCACGCGCTATACCGGCCTGATCGACAAGTACCGCGATCACCTTCCGGTTCACGACGACACCCGTGTCATCAGCCTCGGCGAGGGCGCGACGCCGTTGATCCGCCTGCACCGCATTCCCGATCACGTCGGTGCCGACGTCGACATCTACGTGAAGTTCGAGGGTCTCAACCCGACCGGCTCCTTCAAGGACCGCGGGATGACCATGGCTATCTCCAAGGCCAAGGAAAAGGGGATCGAAACCGTGATGTGCGCCTCGACGGGAAACACCTCGGCGTCGGCGGCGGCCTACGCCGGTCGCTGCAAGATGAAGTGCGTGGTTCTGATCCCCGAGGGCAACATCGC
>JBFGWM010000238.1:0-3999 GCA_041588495.1 Pseudomonadales bacterium
CAGTCGAGCGGCAGGTCGTTTCCGTCAGGACCGAGGAGACCGATGCGCAGGGGGATCACCAGCGGTTCGGGCGCGTCCTGGCCGGGGATTCGCGGGAGTTCCTGGCGCAGGTCGAGGGTCCAGGTGCCCTGCTCGGGGTCCCAGCGTCCGCCGGCGTGCACCACTGGTGTGCCGGCCTGGCGATACCAGCGGCGGAAGCGTGCGAGGTCGACTCCGCTGGCGTCCTCGAGGGCCTGCACGAAGTCGTCGCAGGTGACCGCCTGGCCGTCGTGACGTTCGAAATACAGGTCGGTGCCCGCGCGGAATCGCTCCGCGCCCAGCAGGGTGTGCAGCATGCGCACCACCTCGGCGCCCTTCTCGTAGACCGTGGTGGTATAGAAATTGGAGATCTCGATATAGCTGTCGGGCCGCACCGGGTGGGCCAGCGGGCCGGCATCCTCGGCAAATTGCACGGTGCGCAGGAAACTCACGTCGTCGATGCGCTTGACCGTTGCCGAGCCCATGTCGGCGGAGAAACTCTGGTCACGGAACACCGTGAAGCCTTCCTTGAGACTGAGCTGGAACCAGTCGCGGCAGGTCACCCGGTTGCCCGACCAGTTGTGGAAGTACTCGTGGGCGATGATGCCCTCCACGCGCTGGAAGGCGGCGTCGGTCGCCGTCTGCGGGTCCGCCAGCACGCAGGACGAGTTGAAGATGTTGAGCCCCTTGTTCTCCATGGCGCCCATGTTGAAGTCGTTGACCGCCACGATCATGAAGATGTCCAGGTCGTACTCGCGGCCGTAGACGTCCTCGTCCCAGCGCATGGCGCGCTGCAGCGAGTCCATGGCGTGATCGACGCGGCCGATGTTCTCGGCCTCGGTGTAGATGCGCAGCGCCACCTCGCGGCCGGAGGCGGTACGGAACGTGTCGGCCACGTGTTCCAGGTTCCCGGCCACCAGCGCGAACAGGTAACAGGGCATCGGGAACGGGTTTTCCCAGGTCACCCAGTGGCGGCCGTCCTCCAGTTCACCACTGGCGACATCGTTGCCGTTGGACAGCAGGACCGGGTAGCGTTCCCGGTCCGCGACGATGGTGGTGCGGAACGCCGAGAGCACGTCGGGGCGGTCCACGAACCAGGTGATCTTGCGGAAACCCTGGGCCTCGCACTGGGTGCAGTACATGGAGCCGGAACGGTACAGACCCTCCAGGGAGGTGTTGCTCTCCGGCTGGATCCGCGACACGGTCTCCAGGCTGAAGCGCTCCGGCACCGTGGGCAGCACCAGGCGCTCCTCCTCGACCTGCCAGGAGCCCGCTTCCAGTTCCTCGTCATCGAGGCTGATCTCCAGCAGTTCGAGACCGACGCCGTCCAGCACCAGCGGCGCCGCGCCTTCCGCGGCGTGGAGCGGGTTCCGGCGGACATCCAGGCGCGCGGTCACCGTGGTGCCGGCATCGAGGAGTTCGAAATGCAGTTCCACCCGCTCGACCAGGTAGTCGGGCGCGCGATAATCCTTGAGGTGAACGGTGGTGGGTCGGTTCTCGCGCATGGCTTGCGGCCTCAGTCGGAGCTGACGCGGACCGCGTAGGCCGCGTGGTTGCGGATATTCATCACCCCGGTGTCGAGGATCAGGTACTGGCCCTTGATGCCGGTCAGGGTGCCCTCCACGGTCGGCATCTTGTCCAGGCGCCGGGAGGCGATCTTGTCGGGCAGGTCCAGGATCGGGTAGCGGATGGCGACCTCTTCGCCCGTTTCCATCCATTGCAGGGCCTGCAGGCCGAAGCGTTGTTCCAGCGCAGCGAATTCAGCCATACACAGCTCGCGCAGGCGGTCGCGCTCCGCGGCGAGGGGCAGGTCCTCGATGTCGCGCCGGAACAGCGCGCGCCAGTTGGTCTTGTCGGCGACGTGGTCCTTGAACATCACCTCGGCGAAGCCGGACTGCTGGCGTGTCGCCACGTGCATGATCGGCAGCGCCTGGGTCGCGCCCTGGTCGATCCAGCGGGTCGGCACCTGGGTGTGGCGGGTGATCCCGACCTTGATCCCGGACGTGTTCGCCAGGTACACGAAGTGCGGGATCATGCAATGCGTGTCGCCCCACTCCGGTTCCCGGCAGGTGCCCTCGTGGTAGTGGCATTGTTCCGGCTTGAGGATGCAGGAATCGCACTGGGCCAGCTTGCGGAAACACGGGTAGCAGAAACCCTGGTTGAAGCTCTTCGAGGTCTTGCGCCCGCAGTGCACGCAGTTGATCTCGCCGAGAAACTCGATGCGGAGGGTTTTCCCGAGCAACGCGTTGAGCCCGACCTCGTCATCGCCGACCGGCAACCGGTACTGCACCGGGTCGGCCAGCTCGGTACGCATCTTGCGGAGGTTGCCGCTGCTGATTTCCTGCACGTCGGGATCCGGGCCGGCTCAGTGGGCCGGCTTGCGCGTGGCGGGCGCGCGCAACTGCAGGTTTTGCACGGGGGTTTCCGCCGCGCCGGGTTGTTTGCGGCTGGCACAGGCATCCGGCATGTACCCGGTTTGTTCCTCCGGCGCCAGGTTGCGTTGCTCCCAGGCGATGATCGCCTGCAGGCACTGCTCCACCTGTTCCCTGCGCAGGCGGGTGCCGTCGGCCCAGCGCCCGGTCTCGACGGCGGTCTTCAGGCGCGCGTGGATTTCCGGATTGATGCTGCGGATGAGTTCGTCGAATTCATGCATGGCGGCAGACGGGATGCTGATGGGATCGGTGGGGATGGTATCACACGGGGTCCCTGCGGGAGCGCAGGAAGCGGCCCAGCAGTGCGAGCAGCAGGCCGCCGGCCAGCCCAGTGCCGTGGGCCGTGTTGGCAACCGCGCCCAGCCCCATGGCGGTCAGCACACCGCCGAAACCGAGCAGTAGCCATACCACCATGAAGATCATGATCCCGGGCGGGATGTCGAAACGGGCCCGGGGGTCGAGCCGCTGCCACAACCAGATGTAACCGAGGAGCCCATAGACGATCCCGGACAACCCCCCGAACAGCGGTCCGCTGACCATGAACTGGGCGATACTCGAGGTGCAGCCGACGAAGATCACCAGGGTGAGCATGCGCATAGGTCCGTGCAGGCCCTCGATGCGCAGGCCGAGCACCCACAACCACAGCAGGTTGAACACCAGGTGCAGGGAGCCAAAGTGAATCAGGACGGGCGACAGCACCCGCCAGTACTGGTGGCTTTCCGTCAGCGAGCGCAAGCTGGGGTACGCAATCATGCGGCCCTCCACGGAGAAGTCGACGATGGTGAACCAGCGCACGATTTCCACCGCCTCGCCGAGGCGGGTGATGGCGGCCACCAGCAGCGCCGCCACGAACAGGGTCAGGGTGACCGGAACCCGGGCCAGCAGGCGGGTGGCCCGGGCGACATAAGCCCCACTGCCGGACCTGCCGGCTGCCGGGCCCGGGCGCATCTCCGCCCCGGCCACGAATTCCGCGTAGCGGTCGCGCACCTGCAGGGCGGCGTCCTCGTCCTGCACCCAGAGCTGCTGCATGCCGCCATGCTCGGTGATGCGATGCGGAATCTCCATCGCCCACAGCGCGCGACTGAAGGGCAGCAGGTTGTCGGTGATGGAGACTTCCAGGGCCTTGAACACGTGAAAGTTGACCCAAAGTTCAGGGAACAGGTCGTTAACTATAATTTCTTCACGCAATGACGTCGAAACCCAGATTCGGGAGACTGCTCCGCATGGCCGGGGACGAGGACAGCAACGACTCCGGCGATGCCGCCGCGGAGACCGTCGAAACCGGCCGTGACATGGTGGTGAGCAGCGAGTTCCTGCCCCCCATCCTGCCCATCCTGCCGCTCCATGACCGACCCCTGTTCCCGCGCATGATGGTGCCCCTGCTGGTGTTCAACGAGGGAATCCAGGAAGCGCTGGTGGAGATGTTCAACAACTCCCAGCGCTTCGTCGGCCTGCTGCTGGTCCGCGATTCCGCCCTGCCGGCCGCCGACACGCCGGAATCCATCGAGGATTTCTACGAGGTGGGTGTGTGCGCGCGGGTGGTGCAGGC
>JBFGWM010000239.1:0-3956 GCA_041588495.1 Pseudomonadales bacterium
GTACCACTTCTCGTACTTGCCGCCCTTGTGAAATTCCGGCTCGATTTCGTCCAGGTACTTTCTCAGCCCCATCCGATTATCCCTCTTGTTCTATCCGGGTCAGGTTGTCCCGGAGCAGTGGCCCGTACTCGTATTTACCGGGGCAGACAAAGGTGCACAGCGCGAGGTCTTCCTCGTCGAGTTCCAGTGCCCCGAGCAACTGGGCGGTCTCCGTGTCACCGACGATGATCGCGCGCAGCAGCTGGGTGGGCAGGATGTCGAGGGGCATGACTTCCTCGTAGGCGCCCACCGGGACCATGGCGCGTTCGCTGCCGTTGGTGGTGGTGGTGAAATTGAACTTTTTCCCGGGGTTCAGCTTCGAGGTGAAGATGTTGAGCACCGAGAACTTGTCCTTGCCCAGCCACAGGTACTCGAAGATGCCACGTTCGCGGCCCTCCCGCAGCACCGTCACCTGGTTGTGGTGGCGGCCCAGGTAGGCGTACGCGCCAGCCGCCTTGCGGCCGCCCAGCACCGAGCCGGAAATGACCCGGTTGTCCCCCAGTTTGACCTCGCCGGCCACCAGGTCGTCGGTGCAGGCGCCCAGGCGGGTGCGCACCAGGCGCGGCCGTTCCAGCTGCGGCCCGGCGAGGGCGATCACGCGCTGGGTCCACAGGCGGCCGGTGGAAAACAACTTGGCGATGGCGATCACGTCCTGGTATCCGACCACCCAGGCCATGCGCTGGGCCGAGACCGGATCAAGGAAATGAATGTGGGTGCCGGGCAGGCCCGCGGGGTGCGGACCGTCGAAGGTCTCCACCTGCACCTGGCCGCCGCCGGGGGCCGGGATGTCCGCATTGGGCGCCTTGCACAGGTAGACCTTGCCATCGGTGAGGCGGCTGAGGATCTGCAGGCCGTCGCAGAAGGATTCCTTTTCCTCGTTGATGATGACTGCCGGGTTGGGTGCCAGCGGGTTGGTGTCCATGGCCGCCACGAAGATGGAGCGCGGCGCGCTGCCCGGGGCCGGCACCTTGCTGAACGGGCGGGTGCGGATACCGGTCCACATCCCCGAATCGATCAGGACCTGCTGTACCTTTTCGCGTTCCAGCTTGCTGAACTGGTCGCGGGAAAAAGACGGAAATTCAACGGCTTCCTCCTGCTCGGCGACCTCGATGACCACCGATTGCAGGGCCCGCTTCTCGCCGCGGTTGATGGCGGCGACGCGGCCGCCGGCGAGAGCCGTGTAGTTCACCCCGGGGTTCTTCTTGTCCCTGAAGATCACCTGGCCCAGCTTGACCTCGTCACCCTCCTGGACATCCATCGTGGGCTTCATGCCGACATAGTCGAAGCCGATGGTAGCCACGGTCCTGGCGGATCGCTCCTGCTGTATGCCCGACTGATCCGGTTCCCCGGTGATGGGCAGATCCAGTCCCCGCTTGATTTTGATCATAGACGTACGCCTGATTAAAAATTACCCAAAAACAACCAAGAAACACCCTTGCCCCGCGCGCACCCACAAGAAGTTTAGTCGGGATTCCCGAGGGCGAAAGTTCTCGCGGTAAATCAATGGCAAAAGACCGCTTCGGGTTCCCGCCGGCGGGTTCTCCGCGTGGCATCGCTGCGCGGCGGGTCCCGACCTTTTCTTGTTCAATTCAGCGTCTCGCCGGATTGTTCCCCTTGAGCCGCGATTTCCGGTTTTTTACCTGGTTTACCTGGTTTATCTGTTTTCCTGTTGCGGCGCGTCGCTGGCCGGGGACCCCGGGTCACCGGGCGTCCCCTTTCCCGCTTCCGCCGCCGGCCGGGGCCGGGACGGTCAGTCGCGCGGCAGTGACGGGAGATTGATCTCCGCCATCTGTTCCAGCACGCGCAGCACCTGGCAGCTGTAGCCGAACTCGTTGTCGTACCACACGTACAGCACGACCTTGTCCCCGGTGGCAATGGTTGCCATGGCGTCCACGATGCCGGCGCTGCGCGAGCCCACGAAGTCGCTGGAGACGACTTCCGGGGAACACACGTAATCGATCTGCTTCTGCAGCGGCGAACGTAACGCGGCGTTGCGCAGGTACTCGTTGATCTCGTCGCGGTCGGTGCCCCGCTCCAGGGTCAGGTTGAGAATCGCCAGGGACACGTTGGGCGTCGGTACCCGGATGGCGTTGCCGGTCAGCTTGCCGCTGAGTTCGGGCAGCGCCTTCGCCACCGCGCTGGCGGCGCCGGTCTCGGTGATCACCATGTTCAGCGGCGCGGCACGGCCGCGGCGGTCTCCCTTGTGATAGTTGTCGATGAGGTTCTGGTCGTTGGTGAAGGCATGCACCGTCTCCACGTGCCCGTGGACGATCCCGAACTCGTCGTTGATCGCCTTCAATACGGGGGTGATGGCGTTGGTCGTGCAGGAAGCCGCGGAAAGGATCCGGTCATCGCGGGTGATCATGTCGTGGTTGATGCCGTGGACGATGTTCTTGATGTCGCCCTTCCCCGGTGCGGTGAGGAGGACCCGCTCGATGCCGGGCGCCTCCAGGTGGCGGCCCAGGCCCTCCGCATCGCGCCATGCCCCGGTGTTGTCCACCAGCAGGGCGTGGTCGATGCCGTAATCACGATAATTGACCTTCTCCGGGGATTCCGGGTAGATCAGGTGGATCAGGTTGCCGTTGCAGACCAGGGTGGAGTTTTCCTGGTCCACGGAGATGGTGCCGTGGAACGGACCGTGCACCGAGTCGCGGCGCAGCAGGCTGGCGCGCTTGACGATGTCGTTGCCCTTGCCGCGGCGCACGGCAATCGCACGCAGGCGCATGCCGCCGCCCCGACCTGCCTTCTCGATGAGGATTCGCGCCAGGAGTCGCCCGATGCGGCCGAAGCCGTATAGGACGACGTCCCGGGTGGGGATCTTCACCTTGCCCTTCTGGCCCACGATCTCGCTGATCTCCTGGCGCACGAACTCCTCGATGGGAGCGCCCTGCCCCTCGCGCTTGTACTTGATTGCGAGCTTGCCGAGATCGATGCGCGCCGGGCCCGGTTCGAGATCGACCAGGGCCTTGAGGATCGGGAACGAGTCGTGGACCGAGAGTTCCGCAGTCTCGACCTGGCGCACGAAGCGATGGGTCTTGATGATCTGGATCACGGACCGGTTCACCAGGGACCGGCTGTACATGGTGGTGACGACGTTGTTCTCGCGGTGCAGGCGACCGATCAGCGGGATCATGGCCTCCGCCGTCGCTTCCCGTTTTTTCCAGTCCTCGAAATGCTTGTTCAGCTTGTCGTCCGCCATGTACGTTCCTCCCCAGGACGTTGTGCGAAGAAAGCTATTATGTCCGCGGGTGAGCGGACTGCGCAAGGCGAGCCGCGGGCCACCCCCGCAGCGGGACCGCGGACCGTCCGTTCAGCTAAACTTGCCGGAAAACCCCGGAACCTTCCCCAGTGAGCGCAGTCGCGGAATCAGCGAGCCCCACCCTGCCCCAGGTGAGCGTGATGCCCCGCAGCATCCTGTGGGCGGCGCTGGCGTTCAGTCTCGCGCCCGGGCTGCTGATTCTCCTCGGCGCCGATTTCGGGATCGAGGAACCCGACGTGCTCGATGTCTACATCTGGTCGGGGGACATCGACGCCCTCCACCGCTACCTGCGCGGGAGCTTCGTACACAGCGTTCTCGAATGGAGCGGCGTGATGGTCACGCTGATCGTCGCCGGGCTGTCCATGGCCTACTTCCGCATGAGCCGCGACGTGGTGATTCCGGTGATCGGCATGGCCCTGCTCTGCTCGGGCCTGATCGACGCCTTCCACACCCTTGCCGCGGAGCGTCTTGTCTACGCGGTGACCGACAATGATCGTTTCATTCCATTCACCTGGGCCTTGTCGCGCCTGTTCAACGTGCTGGTGCTCGGCGTTGGCATGGGCCTGCTGGTGATGCTGCACCCCGAGGGGCGGGCCCGGAGCCGGCTGGTGTTCACGGTCGGCGGGGTGTTCCTGTTCCTCGCGCTCTCGGCAATGTA
>JBFGWM010000240.1:0-3847 GCA_041588495.1 Pseudomonadales bacterium
CGGCCGCAGGCGGCGTCCCTCGCCGGCGGCAAGTATCATCGCTTTCATGCCGGGTTTCTCCAGTTGGACAGGAACCCGCTGTCGCGGAACTCCTCGACCGTTTCCATCCTTGGCAGCATGCGCTCCAGGATCCAGTGCCGCAGGCCCGCGAGTTCCGGATAGCGAGGGCACGCCTCGAGCACGTAGTTTAGCGTGCGTGGCACGTCACCGAGGTAACCCCGCTTGCCATCCCGCAGCCACAGGCGGGCAAAGATGCCACTTGCCTTGAGGTGGCGCTGCACGCCGGCAAGATCGAACCAGCGGGCAAACTGCGCCTCGTCGGCATCGTGCAGGCCCCGCTCCCGGCTCGCGCCGGCAAATTCGGCGACCCATTTCTGCACCCGCTCCGCAGGCCATTGCACGTAGCAGTCGCGCAACAGCGAAACCAGGTCGTAGGTCACCGGGCCCACGACCGCGTCCTGAAAATCGAGAATGCCCGGCGAGCGGTCGCCAACAACCATGAGATTCCGTGAATGGTAATCGCGGTGCACGGGCACGCGGGGCTGCTCCAGGGAGGCCGCGGCGAGAAAATCGAAGGCTTCCTGGAGTAGCGCGGAGTCCTCGGCATCCATGCCGGTGTCGAGAAACCTTGCGCAAAGCCAGTCGCGGAACAGGTTCATCTCGGTAGACAGCAGGTCCGCATCGAAGGGCGGCAGAGGCCAGTCCGGGGGCTGCGGGGCGGACATGATGTCGAGCAATGCCCTGAATGCGGGCCCGTAGTAGCAATCCGCGTTCTCTCCATCAAGAACATCCAGGTACAGGGTGTCGCCGAAATCCTCCAGCAGCATGAAGCCCTGCCCAAGGTCGGCGGCAAGCACCTCGGGGACGTGGATTCCCTGCCCGCGCCAGCAACGCGCAATTGCGACAAAGGGGAAGCTGTCCTCGCGCTCGGGCGGCGCATCGACCACGATATAACGCGACCCGTTGCGCGAAATCCGGAAATAGCGACGAAAGCTCGCATCCCCGGAAACCGGGACCAGGTCATCATCTGACGTCGACCCGGCAGTGCTTCCGCCCAGATTCTGAACAGCCCATTCGGTGAGCTCCCGTTCACGCTGCGTCGACACCGGTTTGCCTCTGGCCCTTACTGGAAAGAATGCTTATTATCCCTGAACAAAGCGGCTCTTGGACACGGTCAAGGCACTGAACCGGAAAAGATTCAGCCGGAGCGCCCTACGACCAATAAGCACACACGGATATCGGTGGCAATAATAATGAAGAGATCGAACGCGCGCGCAACCCGGGCTTCCGGCCTGCTGATCACCGCATTCGCTTTCTCCCCCCTGCACTCCGCGGCTGCAACGCCCGACCCGGGTCAGTACATGTGCCGGGCAGGCGCGGACGGAAACTGGGAGTGCGGCGCCTTCGAGCCCGCACCCGGGCCGGTACGCCAGCCACAACGCCCCGAGCGCACGGTTCTGAAGCGCAGCACCGGGAAATCGGTCGACGTGCCGCAACATCTCGTCAAGGAGTACGCCGAGGCCGACGAACCGGGGGAACAGGTTCGCGATTATCCCCGTTACGACTGGGTCCACGCGGCCAACCTGCCTGCCGACAGCAAGACCAAGGTTGCGCCCCACTGTACGGGCGCCTACGTGCAACCCTCCGAACTCGACCCCGACGCCGATCCGGAAACCTCGCCCCTGGAGGCGTCTGCCGCCCAGTCCATCGAGGCGGAGGGAGATACCGCGATACTCGAGGGCGATGTCTACCTGAAGCAGGGCTACCGGGAACTGCGGGCCGACAAGGCAACCATCAACCGCGCAGACCGCTCCGCGGTACTGGAAGGTAATGTCAGCTACCGGGAACCGGGCGTGCTGCTGCGCGGCCAGTACGCCGAGGCAGACATGAATACCGGCGCCGCACGCCTCGAGGAAGGCGAATTCCTGGTGCACGGCGCCCATGCCCGCGGCAGCGCTGCCGCGCTGGAGCGGCGTGCCGACGAGGTCATCGAGATCGAGAACGGCAGTTACACCACCTGCCCCCCGGGCACCGAGTCGTGGGTTCTCAAGACCAAGAAGATCAAGCTCAACAAGCACACCGGCTTCGGCCAGGCCGAGGACGTCACCCTGCGCCTGGGCGGGGTTCCCGTTTTCTACACCCCGTACTGGTTCTTCCCGCTCGACGATAGGCGACAGTCCGGGTTTCTGTTTCCGGCGGGCGGATACTCCAGCGAGAACGGCCTGGAAATCGCCACACCCTACTATCTGAACCTCGCCCCGAATTACGATGCCACGATCATCCCGCGGTATTACTCGAAGCGCGGGAAGGGACTGGAAACTGAATTCCGCTATCTCTCCCCGAAGGATACGGGCGAGATTGCCTTTGCTTACCTGCCCGGCGACGACGAGTACCAGGGCGACGACCGCTGGTTGTACAACCTGAAGGAATCCGGCGTCTGGTACGACGGCTGGCGCACGCGGGTCGACTACTCCCGGGTCAGTGATGACCAGTATTTCGAAGACTTGGGGACCGAACTCAACGTCAGCAGCGCCACCCATCTCAACCAGTTGGGGGAGGTCAAGCGAAGCTGGGAGTGGTGGGACCTGACCGGGCGCGTGCAGGGTTTCCAAACCCTTAGCGACACCGCAATGGAGGTCGAAAAACCTTATTTCCGTCTACCCCAACTGCTGGTACAGGGACGAGTTCCCGACCGCAACACGGGGCTGGAGTACCTGCTTACGGCCGAATACAGCTACTTTGACCATGGGCGTGACAGCTCACGCCTGACTGCCGCACAGATCGCCGCGGGTGCGGAAATCAAAGGCCAACGGCTCTATGTCGCGCCCGGCTTAAGCTACCCGATGCACTGGAAATCCGGCTACGTGACCCCTACGGTGAAGCTCCGACACGCACAATATTTCCTCGACGATACGCCCACCGGCCGCGACGATCACGAGTCGTTGACAGTGCCCCTTTTCTCCCTGGATGCCGGGCTGTTCTTCGAACGCGACACGCGCTGGTGGGATCGCGGCTACGTGCAGACGCTCGAGCCACGGATCTATTACCTGTGGGTGCCGCTGAAGCGACAGGACAATATCCCTGATTTCGACACGGACATATTGACTTTCAGCTACGCTCAACTTTTCCGCGAAGACCGCTTCACCGGGCGCGACCGCATTGGCGACACCAATCATGTCTCGGTTGGATTCACCAGTCGACTGCTTGAGGACAACACCGGGCGCGAGCGCCTGCAGGCCAGCCTGGGCAAGATTTTCTACTTCAAGGACCGCGCGGTGAATACTGCCGGAACCTCGCGCAGCGACGTGTTCGTGGACAACGCCAAGGCAAGCCCCCTGGTCGCCGAGGTCGAAATGCGCGCCGGCGACGCATGGCGGATCCTCTCCGAGTGGCAGTACGATGACCGTGGCGAACGCACCGAGCTGTGGGGGTTCGGGTTCCGCTACCAGCCTGATCTGGACCATGTATTCAACGCCGCTTATCGCTCCAGAGACTCAATCGGCGTCGAGCAATCCGATGTTTCCTTTATCTGGCCCATGTGGGGTGACTGGAGCGCGATCGGCCGCTGGTCGCGGGACTGGGGAAACGAACGCACTCTGGAAAACATCGCGGGCTTGGAATATGAGAGCTGCTGCTGGAAAATGCGCCTGGTATACCGGCACTGGATCTCGGACGGCGATACAATCGCCGCAGGGGATGACAGTAGCAACAGCGGTGTCTTCCTCCAGTTCGTGATGAAGGGCCTCGGTGGCGTAGGCAACCAGGTGAACACCATTCTTGATGACGGAATTCCGGGTTTCAGAAAACGTGAAGATGAAAGCAATGATTTCGGGGGATCGCTCCTCTA
>JBFGWM010000241.1:0-3837 GCA_041588495.1 Pseudomonadales bacterium
CCGGCGCCGAGCATGGCCCTGGGCATGTTCCTGGTTGCGGCCTGCCCCGGTGGCAACATCAGCAACTTCCTGACCCACCACGCCGGTGGGAATACCGCGCTGTCGGTGACCATGTCGGCGGTCTCCACGGCGGCAGCCATTGTCATGACGCCCCTGAATTTCGGTTTCTGGAGCTCGTTGGTCCCGGAAACCGCGGCGCTGTTGCGCGAGGTGCGCCTCGACCCGCTGTCGATGCTGCTCACGATCCTGGTGCTGCTTGGTATTCCACTGGTTTGCGGCATGTCGGTGGCGCACAACTTTCCCACCTTCGCCGCGCGCATGCGCCGGCCCATGCGCTGGTTTTCCCTGGTCGTGTTCGGCCTGTTCGTGGTTGGCGCACTCGCCGCCAACTTCCAGCATTTCCTGGATTACTTCGGCCTGGTGATCCTCGTCGTGGTGGTGCACAACGCGGCGGCGCTGTTCACCGGGTACAGCCTGTCGCGCGCCGCCGGCGTGCCGGAAGCCGAGCGCCGCGCGGTTGCCATCGAGGTGGGTATCCAGAATTCCGGGTTGGGGCTGATCCTGATCTTCGATTTCTTCGGCGGGATGGGCGGCATGGCGCTGGTGGCTGCGGCGTGGGGCATCTGGCACCTGGTTTCCGGTTTGACCCTTGCCACCTGGTGGTCACGACGCATGCCATCGGCAGCAACGGTACAGGCCGATGCCGGTTAAGCGGGTTTTCGTCACCGGCGCCGCCGGCTATCTCGGCAACCAGTTGCTGGCGCGCCTGGTCCGCGACGGCCGGGACCCGAATACGGTCATCGGGGCCGACGTACAGGACCCGCACCCGTCGCGCCGCGTGGAAGGGGTCCGCTACCTGAAGGCCGACGTGCGTGATCCGGGCCTCGGCCGCCTGATCGGCGATTTCGGCGCCGATGTCGTCGTCCACCTGGCGTCGATCGTGACCCCGGGTCCGGACAGCAGTCGCGAACTCGAGTACGCGGTGGACGTGGAGGGCTCCCGTAATGTGCTGGAGGGCTGCGTCGCCCACGGCGTCGAGCGCGTGGTGGTGTCGTCGAGCGGCGCGGCTTACGGGTACCACCCGGACAACCCGGCATGGATTCGCGAGGATTGGCCGGTGCGCGGCAACGAGTCGTTCGCCTATGCCTGGCACAAGCGCCTGGTGGAGGAGATGCTGGCCGAGTACCGCGAGCGGCATCCGCAGTTGCGGCAGTTCGTGTTCCGCATCGGCACCATCCTCGGCACCACCGTGCGTAACCAGATCACCAACCTGTTCGAGAAGCCACGGATCATCGCCATCCGCGGCAGCGACAGCCCCTTCGTGTTCGTCTGGGACCAGGACGTCGTCGGGGCCCTGGTCCGGGCCCTCGACTCGGATCGCCCGGGGATCTACAACGTGGCCGGCGATGGCGCCCTGACCATCCAGGAGATTGCCGACCTGCTCGGCAAACCGGTGCTGGAGGTCTCTCCCGGGCTGCTGCGCGCGTCACTGGCCGTGCTGCGCCGGCTCGGCCTGACCCGCTACGGGCCGGAGCAGCTCGACTTCCTGCGCTACCGGCCCGTGCTCGACAATCACCGGCTCAAGCACGAGTTCGGCTACCAGCCGGCGAAGACCTCCCGCGAGGCGTTCGAGGTCTACCTGCGTTCCCGCACCCCGAACCACGGAGCAAACGATCATGGATGAGCTTGCGAACCGGGTGGTGGTGATCACCGGTGCCGGCGGCGGCCTGGGGCGCGCGATGTGCGGCGCATTCCTCGCGGCGGGCGCGCGGGTCGCGGCCCTGGACCTGGAGCACGAGGGATTCCGCGAACTGGTGGCTGCCCATGCTGACAACCCGGGTTTCGCCGCCTGGCCCTGTGACGTCACCGATGCGGCGGCCTGCGAGTCCGCGGTTGGCGCGGTGCGGGAGCGCTACGGGACGCTCGACGTGCTGGTCAACAACGCCGGCATCACCCACCGCAGCGCGGTGCGGGACACCGACGTGGCGGTGCTCCGCCGCGTCATGGAGGTCAACTTTTTCGGTGCGGTGCTGATCACCCGCGCGGCGCTGGCAGACCTCGAGGCGTCGGCCGGGCGCATCGTGGTGATCTCCAGCGTGGCCGGCTTCGCGCCGTTGATCGCGCGCAGCGGTTACTCGGCCAGCAAGCACGCCCTGCACGGTTTCTTCGAGAGCCTGCGCGGGGAGGAGGAAGAACACGGTGTGAGCGTGACCATGGTGTGTCCCGCGTTCATCGCCACCGACATCGAGAAAAATGCGCTTGGTCGCGATGGCGGCCGGGTCTCCCATGTCTACCGCACAGTGGGCGGGCGCATGCGTCCGGAGCAGGTGGCGGCAAGGATCGTGCGCGCAGCCGCGCGACGCGAGCGCCTGTGTGTCATCGGGTCGGTCGGCAGGGCATCCTGGTGGGTGCGCAAGCTGGCGCCTGCATTCTACGAGCGCCAGATGGTGCGGCGCCTGCGGGGTGAGATGGGCGGGGATTCCTGATCCCGCAGCGGGAATCCCGGGCGCTCAGCAGCCCGCGCAGGCCGGATCGTGCGCCATGAATGCCGGCGCGCCCGGAATGATCAGCAGTTCTCCGTTGCGCGTGTAGAACGCCGTGGTGCCCGCGCCCACGGTGACCGGTTCGCGGCCGTCCTTGAACAGGATGGTCAGTTGTCCCTCGTAGACGTGGGTCCAGGTCCCGACCGGCGGGCTGGCGAGGAGTTTTTCCGCGTCGCGGGTCAGGTCGTCGTAGGTGAAATCCACCGCGGTATCCGGGCGCGGCGCCAGCATGTTCTTGGACTCGTCGGGTTGCTTGGGGAGTTCGGTCGGCTTGCTGTTGCGATTGGCGATGTACTGGGTCTGCCCGTTGCCGAGGTCGAAGGTGCCGGCATCGTTCTGCTGGAAGATCGCCCCTTCCCACACGGTGGAGTAGAGGCCGTCCGGGTAGCGGCCCTCGTCCTCGCCGAGGGCGCCACCGGCATACCCCTTGTTGACGCAGGTACCCTTGCAGAACAGGTCGAAGCCGGTGCCGCGCACCCCGGTGGTGGCGACCGGTGTGTCCACCTGGTAGCCGCCCGGGTTCTTCTTGGCCAGCTGGCCGGTGAGGGCACGGACCGCCCCGCGCACCAGTTTCGACTTGCCGCTTTCCGTGTCGGTGCCGCTGCCGTCGGTCATGGCTTGGACCTGCAGTTCGCTGTTCTGGTCCACGGTCATGCGTCCGCCGTCGCGGTAGACCACCAGCAGGTAACTGCGGGCCTCGGTGTGCAGGGTGTCGCCCGGGAATATCGGCCCCGACAGGGCCAGGCGGCGCTTCTTGCCCTCCGCGGAGACCGCGCGGACGGTGCCGCGGAGCAGGGCGGCGCGGCCCACCGCGTCGTCGGGGAGGGGCACGCCGCCTTCGATCAGCAGCTTGTTTTCCTCGCGGCACTCGGGTCCGCAGCGGCGCAGGTCGAACTGGGCGTCCTCCACCGAGACCGCCACCTCGCCAGCCTCGATCCGGTAGCTCCGCTTGCTGGCCTCGCGGCGCTTCACGTTGACCCGCATCCCGCCCTTGCGCAGGTCCACCGCGGCCGCGTCCTCGACATCGGCATCCAGGTAGGTGGCGATGGAAATCTCGCTGTTGGGCCGCACGGCGAGCTTGTTCTGGTCACGGAAACGGATGATTCCGAATGAACTGCCTCCGGCGGTGACCGCATCGCGCAGGTACACCGGGTCCTCGAAGTCGAGTTCCCGGTCCGCGGCCCCGTCCACCGTTGCCACCACGTTACCGCGTTTGAATTCAACCTTGCCTACGGTCTCCAGGGCCGCGGCAATGGCGTGGGTGGGGACCAGGAAGGCGGTGAGCAGGGCGGCG
>JBFGWM010000242.1:0-3819 GCA_041588495.1 Pseudomonadales bacterium
CAGGTCAGCTACACCGACCAGCAGGGCACGAACGAGAGCCTGACCTCGGCGGACTCCGCGGTGGTCACGGGCGTCAACGATGCGCCTGAGGGCGCACCCACGGTGAGCGGGGTGGCGCAGGAGGACGAAACCCTCACGGCGGACACGTCCGGCATCTCGGATGCCGATGGCCTGGGGCCGGCGAGCTTCCAGTGGTACCGGGACGGGGCGGCAATCAGTGGCGCGACCGCCAGTTCCTACGCGATCACGGCAGGGGACATCGGCCGCGCCATCAGCGTGGAAGTCACCTACACCGACGGCCAGGGCAACCTGGAGACCCTGCACAGTGCCCAGACCGGCCCCGTCGCGAATGTGGACGATCCGCTCACCGGCGCCCCCGAGATTCAGGGTCTGGCCGAGGTCGGCGGGGTGCTGCATGCGCAAACAGACGGGATGTCCGATGCCGATGGCATGGGCGGATTCAGTTACCAGTGGCTGCGTGATGGCGCAGTGATCGACGGTGCGACCGGTGACCTGTACACGGTGGCCGCGGCGGATGTCGGCGCGAACATCCAGGTGGAGGTCCTGCACACGGATGCCCGCGGCGGTACCGAGAGCGTCCTCTCCGCACCCACCGCACCGGTGCCCGCCCCGCCGCCGGCCGAACTTGCCGACGGCCGGGAAGCCTCCGCGACGCCGGCGATCATCGCACCGGCTGGCGGCACGCAGGGCGCCACGGATACCGCCGCACCCGAAACCGGTTCGGCGAAGGAGTCGCGTACAACGCAGCAGGACACCACCCGCCAGGAGCAGGAGGCGGAAGCCGAGGCAGAGGCGGAAGCCAAGGCTGAGGCCGAGGCGGAAGCGCGCGACGCCGCGCGGCAGGCCAGCGCCGAGCAGGCGGCATCCGACGCCGCTGCAGAAGCTGCCGAGGAGCAGGCTGCAGAGGCCGAAGAGGCGCGCAGCGAGGCGCAGGACCAACGGGCCACCGAGACCGCCGCCACGCTGGACGAGGCCGCGCTGGCGAGCGTGTTGTCGAACGCGGGTGATTCCGGTGCGGCGGCCGGCCAGGCGCAGCCGGCTGACCCCTCGATCCTCGAGTCCCTCGACCTGACCAAGCTCAATCTCCCGCAGGCGCCCGCCGAGGCACTCGAGCGCGCCAACTTCGACGTGGACCTCGACAACGAGGACTTCCTGCGCGAACTGGAGCAGGTCTCGAAGGATCTCGATGACAATGCCGACGGCATGACCGAGGAGGAACGCCAGGTGCGCGACGCGGCCATCGGGGTCACCACCAGTTTCACGGCCGGTTTCGTGAGCTGGGTGTTGCGTGCCGGTTCACTGGCGGCGAGCTTCATGAGTGTGCTTCCCTTCTGGAAGCAGCTGGATCCGCTACCCGTGCTCAGCAAGGACAAGGACGACAAGAAAAAGGATGAAGACGAGGAGAAGGCCGGCGCCGGCGAGGAAGGCAAGGGCGATTCCACCGAAGTCGACAAGATGTTCGACAAGGACTGACCGGGCGGTCGTCCGGGCATGCTGAAGTTCCTGTCCTCGCCGCTGGTCCGGCTCAGCTTCGGGCTGGTGATGCTGACCGTGGCGATCCTGCTGGTCGTCGACCTGCTCGGGTTCATCCCGGACACCACCAAGCCGGAGTTGCAGGCCCGCAAGGTGATCGCGGAATCTGTCGCGGTCCAGATGTCGTCCAGCGTATCCGCGGAGAACCTGCTGGCCGCCGAACCGATGCTGCGCTCGGTGGTCAATCGCAACGCCAACGTGCTGTCTGCCGCGGTGCGAGACCGCGAGAACGCGGTCGCGTTCCAGGTCGGTGATCATGTCGCCAACTGGACCCTGACCCCGGAGGCCCGCTCTACACCCACCGAGGTGCAGGTGCCGCTCTATGACCGCGAGGGCCGCTGGGGCACGGTGGAGATCCGCTTCGCCCCGCTGGTGAAGACCGGGACCAGCTTCGACCCGCGCAACTCGTTCGTCACCTTCGTGGTCTTCATGGCGATCTCGGGCTTCATCGCCTATCTCATCTTCCTGAAACGCGCGCTGCGCGAACTGAACCCGGATGCCGTGATTCCCGACCGCGTCCGGCGGGCGCTGGATGCCCTGGCGGAGGGCCTGCTGATCATCGACCAGCGCGAGTACATCGTCTTCTCGAACGCCTCGTTCGCGCGCAAGACCGGGCTGGCGTCGGAGGACCTGGTCGGGCGTTCCATCGGCGGACTGGACTGGGAGTTTGGCGAAGAAGACAGTGAACCGCCCTGGAAGCTGATCCTCCACGGCGAGGAGATTCCCTCGGACTACACGCTGCGCATGAAGACGCGTTTCGACGCGGTCTACAAGTTCTCGGTCAAGGCCACGCCGATCCAGTCCGACGGCACCGCCATCCGCGGCGCGCTGATCACCTTCGACGACATCACCGAACTGGAGGCGAAGAACGATCACCTGCGCCGCACCCTCCAGAAACTGGAAAAGAGCCAGCAGGAGATCAAGCGCCAGAACCGGGAACTGCACCTGCTCGCGACCCGCGACCCACTCACCGGTGCGCTCAACCGGCGCTCCTTCTTCCAGGGCTTCGAGGCCCTGTTCGCGGAGGCGAAGGACAGTGGCGAGCCGCTCTGCTGCATCATGGTGGACATCGACCACTTCAAGTCGGTCAACGACACCTACGGCCACGGTGTCGGCGACATCGTCATCAAGTTTCTCGCCAACCTGCTGACCGAGTGCTCCCGGCCCACCGACCTGGTTGGGCGGTTCGGCGGCGAGGAATTCTGCGTCGTGCTGCCCGGCGTGGAGGTGGACGTGGCGGCGCGCGTGGCGGAGCGCATGCGCCAGGGCGTGAAGCAGGGTGACGGAAAGGAGTTCGACGTCGGGCTGAAGATCACCGCGAGCTTTGGGGTCTCGTCGCTGCTGAACCGGCCCCCGACCCACAAGGAACTGCTCGAGCAGGCGGATGAGGCGCTCTACGTGGCCAAGGAGACCGGCCGCAACCGCGTCGTCTGCCACGAACCGGACATGCGTGCGAAGGCGGAACTGTTGCCGCCGGGGCAGGAACCGGCCGGGGCCGTGGAGGCGCCGCCACCCGTCAAGGCGGCTGCCGTGCAGAAAGTGCCCGAGAAGGTTCCCGCGCCGCTGGCTCCGGAACCGGCCGTGGCCAGCGTGCAGCCTGACAACCAGATGGTCGGGCAGCTCGAGGCGCCGGACAAATCCATCATCAACGGGGACAGTACCGGCCGCATGCTGCTGCTCGACCGCATCGAGCAGTCGATCCGTCGGGCGCGTCGCAACAGGCATGAAGTGGCGGTGCTGGTGGTTTCCCTCGATGCGATGGAGCAGCTGGCCCACACGATGGGCTCTGCAGCGGCGGAGAAGTTTTCCCGCGCGGTCACCGAACGCCTGCGCGACCGCCTGCGCACCACCGATACCATCTCGCTGCCGGAACACGTCGGCGACTCCGGCTTTTCCATCTCCCGGCTCGGCGCCGAGGAACTCGTCATCCTGCTGACCGACGTGCAGTCCACGGACAACATCACGGACATCATGCAGCGGCTGTTCCTGCGCGAGGAGGAACCGGTCGAAGTGGACGGCAGTGAAGTCTTTCCCACCACTTCCGTCGGGGTCAGCGTGTTTCCGCGCGACGGCGACAACGTGGAGGCCCTGCTGAATCATGCCAGCAGCGCCATGCGGGAGGCACGGCAGATGTCCGGCCGGAACAATTTCCAGTTCTATGCCGAGGATATCCAGAAACAGTCCAAGCGCCGGTTGCGGGTGGAGACCGAACTGCACCGGGCCGTGAAGCGCGACGAACTGGTCCTGCATTACCAGCCCAAGGTC
>JBFGWM010000243.1:0-3799 GCA_041588495.1 Pseudomonadales bacterium
CCGACCGGTTCCTTCAAGGACCGCGGGATGACCATGGCCGTCACCAAGGCCGTGGAAGAGGGCAGCCGCGCCATCATCTGCGCCTCCACGGGCAATACCTCGGCCTCCGCTGCAGCGTACGCGGCGCGTGCGGGCATCCAGGCCTTCGTCCTGATTCCCGAGGGCAAGATCGCCATGGGCAAGCTGGCCCAGGCCATGATGCTGGGCGCCCAGGTGATCCAGATCGAGGGCAACTTCGATGCCGGCATGGAGCTGGTCAAGCAGGTGGCGGGGGAGGCCCCGGTGACCATCGTCAATTCGATCAATCCGTACCGCCTGCAGGGCCAGAAGACAGCCGCCTTCGAGATCATCGAGGAACTGGCCAGTGCGCCCGATTTCCATTGCCTGCCGGTCGGCAACGCCGGCAACATCACCGCCCACTGGATGGGCTACTCCGAGTATTACCGCGATGGCCGCGTCAACAGCCTGCCGCGCATGGTGGGCTACCAGGCCTCCGGCGCCGCGCCGTTCCTGCGCGGAAAAATGGTCGACGACCCGGAAACCGTGGCCACCGCCATCCGCATCGGCCACCCGCAGTCCTGGGACAAGGCCTGGGCGGCGCAGAAGGATTCCGATGGCTGGTTCGATGAACTCGACGATGCGCAGATCCTGGACGCCCAGAAGCTCCTCGCCGATCACGAGGGCGTATTCTGCGAACCGGCTTCGGCGGCCTCGCTTGGCGGTGCTCTGCGCGATATTGAGAACGGACGGATTCCAGCGGGCAGCAAGATCGTGTGTACCCTCACCGGCAACGGCATGAAGGACCCCGACACGGCGATCAGCCAGTGCCGCGAGCGGGGCACCCCGCTGCAGACCGTGCGTGCCGACCTGCCCAGCGTCACGCGGGCGATTCTCGACTCCATCGAATAGTCCCCGCAAGGGGTCCGCTTGCATCGGGGGCCCGCGCGGCGCGAGAATTCCCTGCAGGAACACCAACGCAGGGATCGCGACATGGACAAGGTCATCCGCCGCCGCAGCGCGGAGCCAGGCCAGTGTGACTTCCCTCCGGGGCTGCATCCCCTGCTGCAACGTATCTACGCCGGCCGCGGCATATCCGCCGCGGCAGACCTCGAGCGCGAGCTGTCCGCGCTGCTGCAGCCCGCCGACCTGCTCGGCATCGGCCCCGCCACCGCGCTGCTGGAGCGCGCGGTCCGCGAGGACCTGCGCGTTCTCATCATCGGCGATTACGACGCCGACGGCGCCACCAGCACCGCCCTCGCGGTCAGCGCACTGCGCGCCTGTGGCGCCCGCAATGTCGGCTACCTGGTGCCCAATCGATTCGAGTACGGCTACGGGCTGACGCCCGAGGTGGTCGAACTCGCTGCGGCCGCCAACCCCGATGTCCTGGTCACCGTGGACAACGGAATCTCCAGTATCGAGGGTGTCGCAGAGGCCAACCGGCGCGGCATGCAGGTGCTGGTCACCGACCACCACCTGCCCGGTGAAACCCTTCCGGACGCCGCCGCCATCGTCAATCCGAACCAGCCGGGCTGCGGTTTCGCGGCGCGTTCCACGGCGGGGGTCGGGGTGATCTTCTACGTGATGGCCGCCCTGCGCACGCGCCTGCGCGAGAACGACTGGTTCGCCGAGACGCGGATTCCCGAGCCGCGCATGGCGGAATTCCTCGATCTCGTGGCCCTGGGTACCGTGGCCGACGTGGTGCCGCTGGAACGCAACAACCGGATCCTGGTCTGGCACGGCCTGCGCCGCATCCGCGCCGGCCAGGCGCGTCCCGGCGTGCTGGCGCTGCTGGAGGTCGCGGGGCGCGACCCGGCCCGCTGCGTGGCCTCCGACCTCGGCTTTTTCGCGGGGCCGCGCCTGAACGCGGCCGGGCGCATCGACGACATGTCCCACGGGGTGGAGTGCCTGCTCGCGGAGACGCCGGCTGAGGCGCGCCGCCTTGCCGAACACCTGCACACGCTGAACGGGGAACGTCGCGAGATCGAGGCGGGCATGCTGGTGCAGGCCGAACAACTGGTCGAAGCCCTGGCCGGCGACCTCAGCGGAACGGACCTGCCCCTGGCGGTCAGCCTGTACGATCCGTCCTGGCACCAGGGGGTGATCGGCATTCTCGCCTCGCGGATCAAGGAACGCCTGTTCCGGCCGGTGATCGCCTTTGCCCCTGCGGCGGAGGGCAGCGCGGAACTCAAGGGTTCCGGTCGCTCCATCCCGGGCTTCCACCTGCGCGATTCCCTGGCGAGAATCGACGCCGCGCACCCCGGGCTCATCCGCCGCTTCGGCGGACACGCCATGGCCGCGGGCCTGACCCTGGAAGCGGATCGTTTCGAGACGTTCCGCGACCTGTTCGCGGAAGACGCGCGCCAGAGCATGGATGACCGCGTCCCGCGTGGCGAGATTCTCTCCGACGGGGAACTCGGCGCGAGTGACTTTTCCCTGGAGGTCGCGGCCTTGCTGCGCGAGGCAGGCCCCTGGGGACAGGCCTTCCCCGAGCCCCTGTTCGACGGCGAATTCGAGGTGCTGGACCAGCGCACCGTCGGCGAGCGCCACCTCAAGCTCAGTGTCGCCGCCGGGGCCGGCGCTGCACCGTTGGACGCCATCGCCTTCAATCCGGACCTCGAGCGCTGGCGCGACGGCGCCTCGCGGGCGCGCCTCGCCTATCGTCTCGATATCAACCGCTACCGGGGTCGCGAATCGGTGCAACTGGTGGTTGAGCACCTGGAGGCCCTGTAAGCCAGCGGCCGGGATGATTTTTTCTCGCCGCGCATTGCGGTAAAATCAGCGCCCTTTGCTCACGCCACGGATGAACTGCCATGCAGGAAGTCGCGCCCATTCGCAATACCGTCAGGGATCTTACCGCGCGTGCGGATTCCCTGAGGGGGTATCTTTGACTACGCGGAGAAGCGGGACCGCCTCGACGAAGTCCTGAGGGAACTGGAAGACCCCGAGGTCTGGAACGACCCCGAGCGCGCCCAGGAACTGGGCCGCGAGCGTGCCGCCCTGGAAACCGTGGTCGGCATGCTGGAAAGCCTTTCCACGCGCCTGGCCGATGCCGATGAGCTGCTGGAGATGGCCGTCGAGGAAGAGGACGAGGCGACCGTCGGCGAGATCCAGGCCGACCTCGAAAGCCTTGCCCGTGACCTCGAAAAGCTCGAATTCCGGCGCATGTTCGCCCGCGAGACTGATGCCTGCAACGCGTTCCTCGACATCCAGGCGGGGTCCGGCGGCACCGAGGCACAGGACTGGGCCGACATGCTCCTGCGCATGTACCTGCGCTGGGCAGAGACCCGCGGTTTCAAGGTCGAGGTGATCGAGGTCTCCCCCGGCGAAGTGGCGGGGATCAAGAGCGCCGCGTTGCGTATCGAGGGCGAGTTCGCCTTCGGCTGGCTGCGTACCGAGACCGGCGTTCACCGCCTGGTCCGCAAGTCGCCGTTCGATTCCGGCAACCGTCGGCACACGTCTTTCGCCTCGGTGTTCGTGGCACCGGAGGTGGACGAGAGCTTCGAGGTCGAGATCAACAGTTCCGACCTGCGCGTCGACACCTACCGCTCCAGCGGTGCGGGCGGGCAGCACGTCAACAAGACCGACTCGGCGATCCGCATCACGCACATTCCGACCGGCATCGTGGTGCAGTGCCAGAACGAGCGCTCGCAGCACAAGAACCGCTCGGCGGCGATGAAGGTGCTGCGCTCGCGCCTGTACGAGCACGCGCGGCGCGAGCAGGAGGAGAAGATGGCGGCCCTGCGCGGGGAGAAGCGCCAGATCGACTTCGGCAGCCAAATCCGCTCCTACACCCTGCACC
>JBFGWM010000244.1:0-3797 GCA_041588495.1 Pseudomonadales bacterium
CATCACCTGCGGCCTGGGGGTCTACGTGTGGAGCCAGTCCACCGGTCTCGCCCTGATCATCGCCCTGGCGATGATCTCGTCGATGGTGATCGCCGGGGTATCCGGTGCCCTGGTGCCCATCGTTCTGAAAAAACTTGGCCAGGACCCCGCGCAGTCGTCCTCGATCATCCTCACCACGGTGACCGACATCGCCGGTTTCATGTCCTTCCTGGGGATTGCGACCCTGTTGTCGGGAATGCTGGCCGCAGGTTGATCGCGTTCAGCGGTAGCGTGCGGCGGTGATGAACTCGCCGAAGGTTTCGCACCACACGACGACCGTGGTGTAACGGGTCGGGTCGAGGCCCCGTGGCATCTCGACGATGAAATTCTCGAAGGTCTTCACCGCGCCGACCTCGGCGGAATTTCCCTTCACCTTCAGGAAGGAAGCCTCGTCGTCGACGAACTCCGGAGACAGGTAGAGGCGGTAATCGGGTCCCGGCGCCAGGCGCCCGGAAAGGACGATCGCATCGCGACCGATGCTGACCTCGCCTTCACCCCAATGCAGGAAATCGCTGCCGGCGAGGTTGCGGTCGAACATACCTCGAAATTTTGCCTCGGCGGCCATTTTCTCGAGCATGGGTGCGGCAGGCGCGGGTGGCGCGGTGAGAATTGGCAGGAAATAAACACCGAGGGCAAATCCGAGCGCCAGGACCATCGCGTGGGAGACGAGAAGTAACGCTGTCTTCATCGGTGTGGCCCCGCCTGTAAACCGAGTTGACGGGTCCATGAGCCCGCACGTCAAGAGTCTGAAGCTAGCGAGTCCGGGCCCGCACCGCAAGCGAAGCTGCCCGGATCACCTAGACTTTGAAGGGCGGCGTGGCGCATCCATCCTTAACCCCGCCGCTCTGCCAGATTCGCGGGGGAACCTGCAGTGAACCATTGCCGCCTCTTCGCGTTCGTCGTGCTCCTGGCCGGGGCGCCCGCGGCGGCGTTCGAATACGAGGGATTCGACGGCCCCGCGGTATCCCTGCGAGCCGGCACCCTGGGCGCCGGAATGGAGGCCTCGCTGCCGCTGACCGGTGACGATGGCCCGGGCAGGTTCGCGGCGCGGTTCGGGTTCCAGGCCTTCGCTTATTCGTCCCAGTCGCAGAAAGACAACGTGCAGTACAAGACAACCATGCACCTCGCCTCCGCCCATGCGCTGGTCGACTGGTATCCGTGGCGCCACGGTTTCCGGCTCAGCGCCGGCCTCCTGTACAACGGCAACCGGATCAGCATCGAGGCACGGCCCAGTGGCGGCAACTTCGAGTTCAACAACCGGATCTACCCGGTCACGAGTGTTTCCCAGGTGGACGGCGAGGTCGTCTTCAACCGCATCGCGCCATACATCGGGGTGGGTTGGGACTGGGAGGACCCCGCCCGATCCGCATTTTCCGTCGCCGTGGAAGCGGGCGTCATGTACCACGGAACCCCGCGGGCCGACCTGCGTGCCGAATGCGGGCCGCTGCTCACCGCACCGCAGTGCGCCGTCCTGCGCAGTGACGTCGAGGCCGAGGAAGACCAGTTGAACGAAGATCTCCGTGACCTGAAATGGTACCCGGTGGTTACCGCGAGCGGCTCCTACCGATTCTGAGCGCGGACTGCGTGGGCGCTCACTTGCGGCCCGGGCAGGGCACCGACTAGTCTCAAAGTAAAGTAACGCCGCGGCTCGCGGGGACCCGGCCTGATCCCGGGATTCCGGCACATCCCGTGTCGGGTCGGCAGCGTTACCGGAGCACGCACCCCATGGCAAAAAGTGGTGGATGGCTGAAGTCCCTGTTTGGCGGCGGTTCCGGGCCGGATGAGAAGCCCGTGGTGCCGCCACGCGGAGACATTTCCGGACGTCGCTCAAGCAAGCGGGTGCCCGCGCCGGTGGGCCTGTTCTACTACATCCCTCCCGACCGCTTCGTGACCCTCAAGCTCTGCGTCTATTCGGACCCCAACGACCTGGAAAGCGCGATCGAGTGCTTCCTGTTCGACGTCAACGCCGAGGGACTCGGTTTCGCCTGCGCTGAAAAGCTCGAATCCGGTTCACACGTGTACATCCGCGGGCACCTTGCCGAGGACCTGGATCCGCTGGTTGATGCGGAGGCCGAGATCCTGAACTGCAGGCCGTTTCCCTCGGACCGTCCCCGGCCCGACACTTTCGAGGACAGCGATTTGCAGGTCTACGGCGCGCGTATCGACATGCAGCAGGCCATGATCCTGCTGAAGACGACCCTCGATTGCGTGGCGATGCATATCGAGATGACCCACAAGGGCGGCGAGGGCGCGGTACATGCAGGAGAGGCGCCGGAAACGGCCAGTTCACGCGACGCGCAACGGGAGGCGGCCCGGGAGGAGGATCATTCGTTCGGCGCCCTGCCGGTGGCCGGTGTCGAGATCGTCGAGGACGAGGTGCGCCGCAAGTCGGCGCGGGATCGCCTGGAGGCGCCGCTCCGGTTCATTGATGCCGAGGGGAACCTGCACGATGTTGTCCTTACCGCGATTGTTCCGGAAAAAGACGTCGAGCGTGAATACGTGGCGGAGGTTTTTGACTTCAGCCCGGAAGGCGCCTGCGTGATCATCGACCGGCGAATCGAGCCGGGTATCGTGATCGAATTGCATGGCACCTGCGGCGAATCCGGGGACTCGCTGTTTCGCAACCCGTTCATGATCCGCAATCGTCGCGAACGCAAGATTCCGCTCAAGGACGGTGGCAGCCATCTTGAATACACCTTCGGCGCACAGGTGCGCGCCAGCATGGAGGAGGTTCACGAGGTGGTGTTCTGCTACGGCCTGGAACTCGAGGGCACAGCCGAGAACCTCCTTTTCAAGGCGGCCCTGGACAGCGTGTTTCACGCCCACCGCGAGGCCACGGGCGCCGGGGACGGCAAGGCGGAGGACTGACCCTTCACCGACCGGGAGAAACGGGGTCCCATGAAAACGGTTCGCCTCAAACACCAGTTGATGCTGAGCATGATCGGCGCGCTGGTCATTCCGCTGGCCATCACCACGATCTGGTCGACACTCAGTGTGCGCCAGTTGATCGAGAGCCGGCTGGTGGAAACCGAGTTGCCCGCGACCCTGCGCGAGGTGCGCAACAGCATCGAGCTCGCGCTGCAGCAGCCGGTGGTGATCTCCCGCGGCATCGCCCAGAACGCGTTCATCATCGACTGGCTCGCGGGGGGCGAGCCGGAGGCCGGCCTCGACCACGTGGTCCGTTACCTGGAGACCCTGCGCGCCGCGAATGACGGCATTGCGGCGTACGTCGTCTCGGGTATCACCGGCAATTATTACAACACGCAGGGCCTGTTCAAGACGTTGTCTCCCGACAGCGGGAAAGACGGGTGGTTTTACGGTTTCCTCGACAGCGGGAAGGATTACGAACTGAGCCTGGACATCGACGAGGCCACGGGCAGGCCGACGGTGTTCATCAACTATGCCATCCGGGTGGATGGCGCGGTACGCGCGGTTGGCGGGATCGGGCGTTCCCTGGATGACATGTCGCGGCTGATTGACGCCTATCGCGTCGGCGAGTCGGGGCGCGTGTACCTGGTCGATGCGTCGGGGGTGGTGAAGCTGCATCCTGACAAGACCCTGGTCGGAAGCCAGTTGACAGGGATTCATGCCGGCGTCGAGGACGTCGCCAGTTTCCTGGATCCGGACGGCCAGCAGTTTTTGCACGGGGAACGCGACGGGGCGCCGACCATCTCGGCTTCCATCCCGGTGCCCCTGATCGGCTGGTTCCTGGTGGCGGAGCTTCCCGCCGACGAGCTGTACCGGGGTTTGCAGCGCAC
>JBFGWM010000245.1:0-3761 GCA_041588495.1 Pseudomonadales bacterium
CGCGGATCTCGCGCAATGACGCCCGCTGCGGGGCACGCACCACCACGCGGCCGTCCACGTGCACCTGGATGGCCCGGGTGCGCCGGCGGGTACGGTGCACGTCGAACGAGATCAGCCCATCCGGGCCGTCGACGAAATGCATTGAGGAGCGGAGCAATTGCATCCCTGGTGCCACCTCTCGAACCGATGGGGTAGAGCGGAAAGATGCGAAGGATAGGGATGTTCAATGGCGGATACAAGCACTTGCACGGCAGTCCGCGGCATGCCTGGGCCACGTTGGTCAAATTCGCCATACTGTGCAAAACTTGAGCATTAACCGAAAGTACAATAATTGCGAGGATTCCCCGGTTGTGACCCATCAATCCGCCCCTCCCAAGTGCGTGAGCGCGATCTTCGCGTCTCTTTTCCTGCTCTCCGGCCTCGGCGCCACAGGGGCGGCGGGCGGTGAACTACAGGCCCGCAGCACCCTTCCCCCCGGCCAGTCGGGCTTTGTCGGAATCCGTGGCCAGGCAGCGGGAAGCAGTGGCAGCCGGCCCGGCGACTACGGGCCGCACCTCGACGACCAGCGCGGGCTGTACTGGAACTTCGACTACAAGCCGGGCACCTTCACGCCGCCCCAGGGGGAGTTCGTCGAGCCCAGCAAAGGCATACGCATCTATCGCGACGCCTACGGGGTCCCGGTGATCTACGCCGACACGGTCTATGACGTATGGTTCGGGGCCGGGTTCGCGGTGGCCCGGGACCGCCTGTTCCTGATGGACGCGGTGCGGCGCACCGGGCGGGGTACGTTTGCAGAACTGGTCGGCTGCTCCGGGGTACCGGCGGATATACGGCAACGGGTAACGGGCTATACGGATACCGAGTACATGGAGATGTACGCCGGACTCAGCGAGGAGTCGCAGACCGTGATCGCCGCCTACGTCGATGGCGCCAACGCGTGGATCGACGAGGTGCTGCGCGACCCCGACAAGATTCCTGCCGAGTACGCGCTGCTCAGCACCATCCCCGAACCGCTGACCCTCGTCGACGCCCTCGCGGCCGGGGTCTACATCACCCGCTTCGTGGCCTCCGAGGGCGGCAACGACATCCACAACGCGCGCATCCTGAGAGATCTCGAGGAACGCTTCGGAGAAAGCGTCGGGCGCGGAATCTTCCGTGATTTCGTCTGGCAGGAAGACAACCGCGCGGTGACCACGGTGGCGCGCGACGAAGGGCTGTTCACCAATAGCGCCACGCCGCCGGGCCAGCGCCGCCGCGTCTTCGAGCAAATGGCGGACTATGCTGCCACCCTGCCCCTGGAACTGGCCGAGGGGCCGGGCACAGGGGCTGCCGACAGCCCCTGTGGGACGCCCCCCGACAGCCTCGCCCCGGAGCGCATGGAACCCGGGGCGGTCACCCGGCAGTTCAGTGGCGGGCAAGCCTCCACGTCCGACGCCGAGAACCCGGTGCGACAAATGAGACACGCCATTGGCGCCCTCAACGAGTGGCGCGCGGGCCTGCGCGGCGGCTCCTTTGGCGTCGCCATCGCACCATCTCACACCGCGGACGGCTCGGCCCTGCTGATCAGCGCACCGCAACTGGGCTACAGCTACCCCTCGCTGTTGGTCGAACTGGAGATCCACGGCGCCGGCTACGACGCCCGCGGCGTCTCGGTGCCCAGCCTGCCGACCGTGGGCATCGGTTACAACGCCGATGTCGCGTGGGCTCTCACCACCGGCTACAGCAAGACGATCGACAGCTACATCGAGACCGTGCGGCTGGACGGTGACCGCCGCCAGTACCTGTTCGCCGATGGCTGGGAGGACATGCAGTGCCGGACCGAGGCGGTGCACTACCGGGCGGCACTCTCGGGAGTGCCGGTAAGTGACGACATCCTGACCGTGAATGCCGAGGTTTGCCGGACCTCCCACGGGCCGGTGGTCGCGTGGTCCGACGACGGCGGCCTGGCCCGCACCCACCGCTATGCCATGTGGAAACAGGAACTGCAGACCATCGAGGGTATCCTCGCCTGGAATCGTGCGCGCAACCTCGAGGAGTTCATCGCGGGGGTCGCCCAGGTGACCTGGAACGAAAACGTGTTGTACGCGGGCAAGGACGGGCACATCGCCTACTTTCATCCCGGCGTGCACTGGATGCGACACCCCGACACCGACCAGCGGCTGCCGAAACGTGGCACCGGTGAGCACGAGGACCTCGGGCGCATCCCATTCCAGGACCTGCCCCACGTGATCGACCCCAAACGGGGCTATATCGCCAACTGGAACAACAAGCCGGCCCATGGGTGGGTCGACGGCGAGGGCGTGGCCTACAGCAGCGTGCCGGAGGGACCCGTGGAGCGGGTCAGCATTCTCCACGAGGCGCTGGAGGCGCGGTCGGACTGGACCTTCGAGAAACTGCGCGAACTGGACCGCCACGCCGGGGTCCGCGATCCGCGCGCGATCCTGTACATGCCGCTGGTCACCCGCCTCCTGAAGCTGCCCATGGCCACCCTGGGCGTTCGTGAACACCTCGCCCTGGTGCAGTTGAAGAACTGGGACGGCAACCACTACGACGCTTCCATCAACCCGGAGGACGAGGGTGCCACCGACGGGCCGGGAGCTACGATCTTCGACTACCTGGTACAGGCGATCCGCGCGGAGCTGTTCTCCGGGATCCACGATGAACTGCTGTCCCGGCAGACTGATATCGGGCGCCACGTGTTCGACGCCACCCCCGCGGACAACCTCGCCCTGCGCATTCTCGACCCGTCCTCGTCGTCGCTGAAGCCCTCCCGGGACTACACCGGAAATCGCTCCGCCGACGAGGTCCTGCTCGCGTCCCTGCGCAACGCCCTGAACCGCCTCGCCGACGATTTCGGCACCCCCAATATGGAAAACTGGCGACGGGTACACCCGCGCTCCGATGTCTGTTCCCTGACCGGCGGAGTCATCGGTCCCTGCGTGACGATGCCCTATGTCGACCGCGGCAGCTGGACCCACCACGCGGGATTCTGACCACTCCGGGACCATTCTCCGCAACCAGGGTGCGGCCCTGCACTCTGCGCGCCAAATCCGGTAACCTGAAATCAGGAACGCAGGCCGTGGCGTTTTCCCAGGGGACACCGCCGACAGGCCGGGCACGCTGTGCGAGGAGGGCAGCCCGTGACCAAGAAAGAGTTCATGTACGAATGCACCATGCGGGCGATGCAGGGCAGTTTTGCCAACCCGGCAGACCAGCTGGCTCCCGCGCGCATGGTCCGCGAGGCCGAAAAGCTATGGAACGAGTTACAGGAATGGGAGCGCCAGGAGGCGCACCAGGCCGAAGCCGCCCTCCAGTGATCCGGCGCCTGCTCCAGGCGCTGGCCTGCGCCCTGCTGCTGGCCGCGCCCGCGGCCCTGGCATTCGACATCGACCGCGCCTTCCGCAATTACGACAGGCTCATCGCCGGAGAGATCGGCGCGGCGGACCTCAGTGAATCGGAACGTGCCGAAATCATGGTCCTGCAGAACACCTTCGATTACCTGGACCGCGGCGCATCCGAGCCCGCCCTCGGCTGGGCCGATTGCGACTCCCTGAAGACCCTCGGCGACCAGCAGGCAAGGCAGCTCGGCAACGCCGCCTCGCGCCTCGCGTCCTGTGCGCGCCGCAACGATTACAGCCGCATGCTCAGCGCGGCCAGTCGCCTGGTGACCTGCGCGTCCGGCGGCGGCATCGTCGACGACTGCAGCCGGGCCGCGCTGAACACCGAGAGCCTGCGCGACCAGGCCCGCGAGTGCACCAACG
>JBFGWM010000246.1:0-3755 GCA_041588495.1 Pseudomonadales bacterium
CCGCGACCGGGCGCGGCACCGCGATTCTGGGCGCGCGGGCGGGAAGCGGTGCGATAACTCGGCATGATCGTCTGAGTCTAGATGAGACGCCCGGGAAGTGTCCGAAAATCAACAATATTCCTCACGGATTCCACATCTGGCACTACACTTAATGAGTTCCTGCTCAAGTACATTCCGACGGATTTTCAATGGACAAGCGCGCCTGGAGCCGGCAGCCACTCGACCATCCCGCGACCTACGGCTCCGACGTGCTGCCGGAGCAGCCGTGTCGCATCCGCGACTGGTGCCCGGGCGGGCTCATGGTGGTCTGCCAGAATTCGGTCGCGGAACTCCTGGACCCGGGCGAACCCCTGCGGGTGCGCTTCACCAGCGGCAACCAGGACCACGTCCTGGAGATGATTGCCCGCCGCGTCGCCGGCAACCAGGTCGGCCTCGCGTTCGCCACCGAACCGGGCGCCACTGCCCGCAATGCACTGGATGCCGCAGCCCGCCAGTACGCGGCGGAGCAGACCAAGGCCGCGGCAAACTTCCGGCTCGAGAATGTCGAGCGGGAAAAGCTGCTCGCGGCGATTCGCAAGGAAGTCGCGGACCTGGAGCCGGTTCTCAAGAGTTTCATGACCGAGGTCGGCAACGCACTGCTGCTGGCTGCGAGTGAATCCACGTCCAACATGGAGCACTCGCAATACTTCGAGGCCCTCACCCAGTTCCGCAAGTTTGGCGATATCGTGATCAAGCGGGTGCTCAAGTCCGTCGACAAGCGCGTTGTCGAACCGGCCCCGGTAGAGCAACCGGGGGTCAAGGAACCCGAGGAACCCAGCGAACTGAAACTCGTCGAACAGAACGAGTTCGAGGACTGGCTGCTGGTCTCGACCACCACCGGGCACATCGAGGAAAAGTATTCCGAGGAACTTGCGCGGGTCCGTGACGGACTGGAAATCGTCTACGGCATACCCATCGACAACCAGAACAACCCGGTGGGACCAGCAACGGTCTGCCACGCCTTGCGCGAGACTGCAGAACCGGCGCTGATCTCCGAACAGGTCCAGCAGCTGTTTTTCCGTGAACTGGAAGTTCGCCTGAGCCCGGAACTCGGCAAGCTCTACCGGCGCATCACCGCCCACCTGGATGCCGGCGGCGTCCGCCAGCACTTGGAAGCACGCGAGGCCGAACGGCGTGAGAAGCGTAAGCGCGAGGCACGCGCCCGCGCCCACGTTCCGGAGGGCACCCAGAGAAGCCAGCCGGAAGCTCCCCCGCAGCATGCTGGAACAACCGGCGCCGGTGCGGACAGTGGCTCAGGCAGTGGCTCGGGCGGTGTTGGGCCGGGTTCGGCAGCCGACATGGCCACGCTGCGATCACTCTACGAAATCGCAGGCGGCGGAGGGGGCACCGGGCACTTCCAGGTGAACGAGATCCTGCAGGAAATCGGCAGGCTCCAGCAGTCCCAGCCCGACAGCCTGGCCGGTGAGCAGGGACTCGCCCAGGTGCTGCTCCAGCAACTGGAAAAGGATGCCGGCGAGGGAGACCGCACGCTGGCCCCGGAACACCGTCTTTCCGTGGATGTCACCGACGCCGTATTCGGCTCGGTATTCGGCAGCCGGCATCTCCTCGAGGACATGCGACCCTGGCTCCGCAGCCTGCGGGTGCCGTTGCTCAAGGTGCTCCTGCAGGACGAGAGTTTCATGGAGGACAAGCAGCACGCGGCGCGCCAGGTGGTGAACCAGATGGTGCGCCTGTCCAGCGCCAATGCGCCCGGCAGTGCCGGACTGCAGAGCACGTTGGAACAGTACGCCAGCAAGATCGTCAAGGAGTACGATGGGCAGTCCGCGGTGTTCAACGAGGTGCTGCAGGCCATCTCGCCACTCGTCGAGCGCCAGAGCAGCGCCTACCTGCGCAACCTGAAACGGGTACAGAATCTTCGCGAGGGCCAGGAAAAACTCCACAACGCCCGCCTGCGGGTCGCGAAAGAAATCACCACCCATGTCGGCGAGCGGCCGGTGCCGCACATTTTCAAGCGCATCATCGAGGGTGGGTGGCGCGACCTGCTGGTGCTGACCCTCATTCGCGAGGGCGAGGAGTCCGCGGACTGGGGCGACTACACCAATGTCCTCGACCTGTTGCTGGCCTGGCTCAAGCCCCAGGGGCAACGCGTCAAGCAGGCCCGCGACGAGGGTTTCCCCACCCACGTCGCACGGGTCATCGACATTCTGCGCCGCGGCTTCGAGGCCGCGAGCGTCGATCCCTTCGAGAGCGATCCCCTGCTGGAACTGCTCAACAAGGTCCTGCTCGACCAGGCCAAGGACCCGGGCCCGCAACTGGGCCTCGAATACCTCGACGAGGAAATTCTGAAACCGACCCCGCCCTGGGCCGAGGACGAAATCCTGGCCTCGGGCAGCGCCGCCGAGACCGCGGCCATCTGGAGCCGGCGCGCGAAGCGGATGCGTTCCGGTGACGGACTGCTGGTCGCGCCGGGAACCAAGGTCGAGGAACGCCTGCGGCTTGCGTGGAAAGCCAAGGACAACTCGCGTTACGTGTTCGTCGACGAGCAGGGCCGTGAGGCCCGGCAGCTCAACATGGAGGAACTGGTCCGCGAGCTCTCGGAAAAGAAGGCGGAACTGGTTGCCGGGGAAGACATGCCGATCGTCGAGGAGGGCATCCTCGAGACAATCCAGCACGTGTACGAGGAACTGGCGCACAACGCCGCCCACGATGAGGTCACCGGACTTGCCAACCGCAAGGAATTCGAACGCCTGCTGGAAGATGCGGTGGTCTCAGCGAAACGCGACGCGGTGAACCATGCCGCATGCTTCTTTGACCTCGACCAGTTCAAGGTCATCAATGCGAGCCTCGGCCACAAGGTCGGCGACCGTTTCCTCGACGAGATCGGTGACGTGTTGCAGGAGAGTGCGGGCAAGGGGGCCCACGTCGCGCGCCTGGGCGGCGACGAGTTCGGCGTTCTCCTGCTCGGCTGCGACTGCGGCCCCGCGCTGGAACGGGCGGACGCGATGCGCACCGCGGTCGGCAAATTTGTGTTCGAGTGGGAAGGCGAACAGCACACCCTGACGACCAGCGTGGGCATGGTGGAGATCACACCGTTCACCCCTGACATCGACCGCGTGCTCAAGGCCGGCGATCACGCCTGCTACACGGCCAAGGACGCCGGCCGCAACCGGGTCCAGCTTTACGCCGAGGCAGACACTGCCGTGAATCGCAAGCGCACGGTCATGGAGTGGGTCAGCCGCATCAACCGCGCCGTCGAGGATGACCGCTTCCGCCTGCGCATCCAGCGTATCGCGCCACTGCGCAAGGGCTTGCCGCCGGGCCCCGCGGAGGTGCTGCTGAGCATCGTCAAGGACGAGCAGTCGACGGCGATCCCGGGCGAACTGCTGCATGCGGCCGAGGCCTATGGCCGCATGAACGTGATCGACCGTTGGGTGGTCAGCCACGCCCTCAAGTGGATGGCGGCGCACCCCGGCCTGGCCCGCAAGGCGGGCGGCCTGGCGATCAACCTGTCGGGGCAGTCCCTTGGCGACGAGGAGTTTCTCCCGTTTGTTCTCGAGGAAATGCGCAACACGGCGGTGGCGCCGGAACTGATCTGCTTCGAGATCACCGAGACGCAGGCCATCGCCAATCTCGAGTACGCGACCGATTTCATCGAGGAGGTCAAATCCCTGGGCTGCGCGTTCGCGCTGGATGACTTCGGTTCCGGCCTGTCGTCGTATTCCTACCTCAAGAACCTGCCGGTCGATTACCTGAAG
>JBFGWM010000247.1:0-3692 GCA_041588495.1 Pseudomonadales bacterium
CACGAGGCCTGCATGCTGGCGCTCGAGGGTCGCGCGGACGAGGCACACTCGGTGGACGCGAAACTGCGCCGCCTCCACGAGGTACTGTTCGTGGAAGCCAACCCGATTCCGGTAAAATGGGCGCTGCACGAGATGGGCCTGATCGGTCCCGGAATCCGGATGCCGCTGACCCCGCTGTCGGAGTCGCTGCGCCCGGAACTGCGGGAAGCGTTGCGCGGGGCGGGCCTACTAAACGACTGAACCGACTGATTCGACTGAACTGACACTGACACTGACACTGATAAAGAGACCGCGACGGGAACGCGCGGCTGCGGGGTAAATGGATGAAAACGGCGCTTCCGATTGTATTGCTGGTCATGGCCACGACCTTCCTTTCCGGGTGCAAGGCGCTCTTCGGCAACGAGGGCTGGTTCCGCGACCGCGAGGACGACTACCTGGCCTCCAAGCGCACCGAGCGAATGAAGGTGCCGGATGGCATGGAGACCGCCGCCATTGACGACCTGCTGGTGATTCCGCGGGTGGAGCGGACCACCCGCCCGGCGGTGTTCGAGGTGCCGCGACCGGAACCCCTCGGGACCCAGTCCCGGGAAAAAGTCAGCATCCAGCGGGTCGGCGACCGCAGCTGGATCCTGGTGGAGTCCTACCCGGCCGAGGTGTGGCCCGCGGTGCGCGACTTCTTCGAGGTCAACGGCATTTCCATCGATTACGAGAGCGCGGCCCAGGGCGTGATGGAGACCGGCTGGCTGACCGGGCGTGGAGCCGGCAGCACCGACCTGTTCCGCCAGGTGTTCACCCAGTTCGTGCGTGATCCGGATGTCGAGACCCGCGACAAGTTCCGCGTGCGCCTGGAGCACGGGGTGCGCATGGGCAGCACCGAGATTCACCTGCTGCACAAGAGTGTAATGGCCCGCGATGACAAAGTATCGGGCGTGGACCGCCTGCGCTGGCCGCAGAAGTCCGACCATCCCGGGCTCGAGGCCGGGATGTTGCTGGAAATGCAGGTCCACCTGGCGCGCGGGAGCAATCGGGCGCGTACGGTCTCGCTGCTCGCGCAAAGCCTGGTCGGCAAGCCCAAGGCGGTCTACGCGCGGGATGCCGATGGCAACCCGGTGCTGCGCCTGGAACTGGACTTCAACCGCGCCTGGGCGGCGGTCGGGCAGGCCCTTGAAGATGCGAAGGTGCGGGTCCACGACCTGGACCGCAGTCGGGCAACCTATCTCGTGACCTGGAAGGATTCCGGGGATGGCGATGAGGGTGGTCTGCTCAGCCGGATCCTTCCCGGCGGCGGAGATGATGATTCGGACCCGGAAGACACCCCCGACCCCGCCCTGACCTACCAGGTTCACCTGGAAAGCAGTGACAGTGGCAGCATCCAGGTGCGGGTGCGGGATTCCAAGGGCGCGGTGGCACCGGTTCCGGTGAGCGAAACCCTGCTTGGATTGGTGAAAGAGAACCTCTCCTAGTGCGGTTCGCCTCCCTGGGTAGCGGGAGCCGGGGCAACTGTACGCTGGTCAGGAGTGCCCAGACCTGCGTGATGATCGATTGCGGCTTTTCGCTGCGTGACACCCGGCGGCGACTTGAACGCGCCGGCCTGGAGCCCGAAGACATCAGCGGGATTCTCGTCACCCACGAGCATACCGACCACGCCAAGGGCGTGGCGGCACTGGCCCGGCGTCACGGGGTCATGGTGTACGCGACCCGCGGAACTGCGGAGTCCGGATACCTGAAGGAAATCGGCACCCTGCACACGGTGCAGCCCGATACGCCGTTCAGGGTGGGGGACCTGGAGATCCTGCCGGTACCGGTGCCCCATGATGCCCGGGAGCCGGTGCAATACGTGTTTGAGCACGGTGCGCGGCGTCTCGGCGTCCTGACCGACACCGGGAAAGTGACGCCACATATCGAGGCGTCCTATGCGGCGTGTGACGCGCTCATGCTGGAGTGCAATCACGACCGGCGGATGTTGATGGAAGGGCCGTATTCGCCCAGCCTCAAGCGCCGGGTGGCCAGTGACTACGGTCACCTCAGCAATGAGCAGGCGGCGGGACTGGTGGAGGGCGTTGACCAGGCGCGCCTGCAACACCTGGTGGTCACCCACATCAGCGAAAAGAACAACCTGCCCGAACTGGCGCGGGGTGCCCTGGAAACAGTACTGGAGGTCGGGGCCGACCTGATCCGCGTGGCTCACCAGGATCGCGGTCTCGACTGGTGTGAAATCGCCTGAATTGTTGATTGGTTTGTGTGGAGCAACACTGAAATGGAAAAACGCGAAGAACTTTATTCCGGCAAGGCGAAGTCCGTGTACACGACCGACAGCGAGGACCACCTGGTGCTCCTGTTCCGGGACGACACCTCGGCCTTCGACGGCAAGAAGATCGAGAAGCTCGATCGCAAGGGCATGGTGAACAACAAGTTCAATGCCTTCATCATGGAGAAGCTGGCCGCGGCGGGTATCCCCAACCACCACGAGAAACTCCTCGGCCCCCAGGAATCCCTGGTCAAGCGGCTGGAGATGATTCCGCTGGAGTGCGTGGTGCGCAATATCTCCACCGGCAGCCTGTGCCGTCGACTGGGTGTGGAGGAGGGACTCGATCTCGATCCACCCACCTTCGAACTGTTCCTCAAGAACGACTCGCTCGGCGATCCCATGGTCAACGAGTACCACGCCCGCGCCTTCGGCTGGGCCCAGCCCGAGCAGGTCGAGCGCATGCGCGACCTGACCTTCCAGGTCAACGGAATCCTCAAGAAGCTGTTCCTCGATCACGGCATGCTGCTGGTGGACTACAAGCTCGAGTTCGGCACCTTCCACGGTGAGATCACCCTCGGCGACGAGTTCACCCCCGACGGCTGCCGCATCTGGGACCAGGAAACCCGCGAGAAGCTCGACAAGGACCGTTTCCGGAAAGACCTCGGTGACGTGGTCGAGTCCTACGAACTCGTCGGCCGCCGCCTCGGCATGACCTTCGATTAACTTCCGCCCCGCGCGCGGGTAGAATGCGCGTTCTTTCGGAGAGGTGCCGGAGTGGTTGAACGGGACGGTCTCGAAAACCGTTGAAGGCGTAAGTCTTCCGAGGGTTCGAATCCCTCCCTCTCCGCCAGCAATAAAAATGCCCGCAATTCGCGGGCATTTTTATTGCCGGTGAGGGCGGCTTTGATGAGAACCCTCGGTTCGACAACCGGCCGCAGGCCGGTTGAACGTCGTCGCAAAGCGGCGGCGGCCCCGAAGGGGCGAGGAGCGGAGCGGCGAGCAGGCCGTAAGGCCCGCGCAGCCGCAGAGTGACGAGTCATCCCGACCGGACCCTCCAAGTCTGAACAATACCCGCCTGGCGCTGGCATTTTTATTGCCGGTGAAGGCGGCTTTGATGAGAACCCCCGGTTCGACCGAGCCGCGCATTGGCGGGATCGCGGCGCTCGCCGGAATCCTGTTGCCAGGCACCTCACGGCAACTGGCCGGGCGCATCTGGAATTACATGGCGGCAAGGCGGCTATAGCAGGTTGCGCAGAACCCGGAAGGTGAGCAGTCCGTGGTGTTGGCCGGGATCAGCGCGCAGGAACGGCGTCTTATGCTAGATTTGTGGCAAGCTACACGATTCAGGCGCCGGATGTGGCTGCAATTTAGTAACAACAGCAATTTGAGGGCAGTTCTTGGTACTTTCTATTAAGTTCTTCACCCGGCTGTTTCAGTTCCCGGC
>JBFGWM010000248.1:0-3661 GCA_041588495.1 Pseudomonadales bacterium
CCGTGCGGGTACCTCGGTGATGCCGGGCGCTGTCGATGCACACCTGACCAGGTGCGGCGCTACCGTACCCGCCTGTCAGGGCCGCTGCTCGACCGCATCGACCTGCAGATCTGCGTGCCATCGATGCGCCCACAGGACCTGCTGGGTGGAAAGCCCAGGGGCGAATCTTCAGCCGTGGTTCGCGCCAGGGTGATCTCCGCCCGGACGCGGCAGCTGGAACGCAATGGCTGCCCGAACGCGCATCTCGATCCGGGCCGGCTGGAAGGTCTATGCGCCATCAGGGCTTCCGACCTCGAGCTCTTCCTCGACGCCCTTGAACGGACCGGCCAGAGCGCCCGCGCGGCACACCGCATCCAACGGGTCGCGCGCACCATCGCCGACCTCGCTGGCAGCCGGGACATTCACCGGGAGCACCTGCTCGAAGCGCTGTCCTTCCGCAGGCTGCCGGAGGCCTGAATCGACACATTGCAAGACTGGCCGCATCACCGCTGTTAGAATTGCGGACCCCACACGCTCCGGTCACGCCCTGTCATGGAAGGACTCAATCCCCAGCAACAAGAGGCCGTACGTTACAGCGACGGCCCCCTGCTGGTACTCGCGGGGGCCGGAAGTGGCAAAACCCGGGTGATCACCCGCAAGATCGTTCACCTGGTACGCAACTGTGGGTATGAACCGCAGCACATCACTGCCGTCACCTTTACCAACAAGGCGGCGCGGGAAATGCGCGAGCGGGTTGGCGTGAAACTCTCGCGCAAGGAATCCGGCAAGCTCACCGTCTGCACCTTCCACCGCCTCGGGCTGAGCATACTCCGCCGCGACGCCCGGCGCGCCGGGCTGGGTGCGCACTTCTGCATTCTTGATCCGGACGACGCCCTCGGTCTGATCCGCGAGATCATCGGCGAGGACGACGAGAAACTGGTGGACTGGGCAGGCCGCCTGCAGGGGCAGATCTCGGAGTGGAAGAACGAACTGGTTCTCCCGGCCACCGCCCGTAAGCGCGCGGAAACGCCGGGCGAGGCACGCCTCGCCGAGTGGTACGAGCGCTACGAGACGCACCTCCAGGCTCGCAATGCCGTGGACCTTGATGACCTGATCCTGCGCTGCGTGCGCATGTTCCAGGATGACGAGGAGGCTCTCCGCACCTGGCGGGGACGCATGCGCTACCTGCTGGTGGACGAGTACCAGGACACCAATTCGGCACAGTACGAACTGGTGCGCCTGCTCGCCGGATCGCGTGGTCGCCTGACCGTGGTCGGAGATGATGACCAGTCCATCTACGCCTGGCGCGGCGCACGGCCAGACAACCTGGTCCGCCTCGAGGACGATTTCCCCGGGCTCCGGGTGATCAAGCTGGAGCAGAACTACCGCTCCACCGCGCGCATTCTGAAAGCCGCCAACCAGGTCATCAGCAGCAACCCCCACATCTTCGAGAAGAAACTCTGGAGCGACCTCGGGTATGGCCCGCCCATCCGCATCGTTCCTGCCGACAACGAGGAGCAGGAGGCGGAGAACGTGGCGACCCGCATTCTTGCCCACCGGCTCCACAACAAGACCAAGTTCAGCGAATACGCCGTACTCTATCGCGGCAATCACCAGTCGCGCCCGGTGGAACTGGCCCTGCGCCGCAGCCGCATCCCGTATCGCGTCAGCGGCGGGACGTCCTTCTTCAACCGTGGCGAGGTGCGCGACCTGGTGGCCTACCTGCGCCTCCTCGCCAACCCCGATGACGACACCGCGTTCCTGCGCGTGATCAACACCCCGCGGCGGGAGATCGGGCCTGGCACCGTGGAGAAACTGGCCACCTACGCCCGCGAGCGTGTGCGGCCGCTGTACGCCGCGTGCAACGAGATGGGCCTGGAGTCACGCCTCCCGGCCCGTGCAGTGGAGCGACTGCGCCGGTTTACCGGCTGGCTCGACCACCTGCGTGAGCAGGCGGCGACCGCCGACCCGGTCGCTGCGATCCGCGAGATGATCGAAGACATGGACTACGAAGCGTGGTTGTTCCAGAACGCGGGGGCCAAAGCCGCGGAAGGGCGCATGCAGAACGTCAACGCACTGGTTGACCTGGTGGCCGAAGCATTTCGCCGCGACGAGGACAAGGACCTGGAGGGCGTGGTCGGCGATCTCATGCTGCAGGACCTGCTCGACCGCCAGGACTCGGATGCCGACGACGACCGCGTGCATCTGCTGACCCTGCATGCCGCCAAGGGACTGGAGTTTCCCTGCGTGTTCATGATCGGCATGGAGGAGGGTTTGCTGCCACACCGCTCGTGCATCGAAGCGGATGACGTCACCGAGGAACGCCGACTCGCCTATGTCGGCATCACCCGCGCCCGCCACCATCTCACCCTCAGTTACGCGGCCTCGCGCAAGATCCAGGGCAAGCCGGTGAGCACCGAACCAAGCCGTTTTCTTCAGGAGCTGCCGGAGGAGGACGTGGAGTGGGCCGACGGCGACCAGGCCGATACCGACAGCCTCGAGGAGCGCCGCCGCAAGGGGCAGGCGCGTATCGCGGACCTGCATGCCCTGCTGAGCTGATCCCGCTCGCAGTTATTAATAGCCCCCAACGAAAAGGGCCGCCCGGTGGGCGGCCCTCCTGCAATCTGCCTGTGGTTACTTGCTGTTATCAATGATGTGCTTGACGGCGCTTTCGATCTCTTCGTCCGAGCACGCCACGCAGGTGCCTTTTGGCGGCATCAGGTTGATACCGTTTATAGCGTTCTGAACCAGGGTGTCGTAACCCTTCTCGTCGAGGCGTGCCGTCCAGGCGCCCGCGTCACCGAGTTTCGGCGCACCGGCCGCCCCCGTGCCGTGGCAGCCAAAACACACGGCCTGGTAGACCTCCTCGCCACCGCGGGCACCACCGCCCGCCGCAACCGGAGCCGCGGCGGCGGCACACGCATCGTCGCCGACCAGGCACACGTCACCCACCGGGGCGATCCGCTGAATGATCGCCTCTTCGGCGGAAACCGCCCAGGCCGATCCCGACTGGAGCCCGGAAAGCAGCGTTGCAACCGCCAGCAACATACCGAAAACCGGCCCGTTCACTCGCCGACCCTTCATATGTCCCCCTTCAGGAAATCGCTGTGGGCGGGAATGAGCTTCCCGCCTCGAAGAAAGCGCGGATTATAACGAGAAACCGGGGTCCGAGAAACGACAGGGGGCGGCGGCCGGCGTCCAGACATGGACTCCCGCTACCGGTATCAGTATCATTCGCCGCTCTTCCGTGGCAGTTCCGCCCCGGAAACGCGGTCGCCGCACGGGCCATGCGCCCACAATCCGCGGTGACCACCGGGTACTCCGCGCCTGTAGCTCAGCTGGATAGAGCGCTGCCCTCCGGAGGCAGAGGTCAGAGGTTCGAATCCTCTCAGGCGCGCCACTCACTGACGTTCGCGACGCTTCCTCGGGATTCCCGGCCCTCGCCGATTCCGGGCGGGGCGCTCACAATGTTCGCTGCGCAGCCCGCCCGGGCTCGGGCGTTCGCCGCCATCGGCGGCTCACCCTCCCAGGCGCGCCGATCAGTGACGTTTACGTCGCTCACTTCTTCCCGGTCAGCGTCCCCGTGATCGTGTAGTCGCCCTCGACTGTCATCTGCACCCGCCAGCCACCCACCGCGCGCTTCGTTCCGTTGACCCGCTTGATCCGCGGCTCACCCACGCCG
>JBFGWM010000249.1:0-3619 GCA_041588495.1 Pseudomonadales bacterium
CCCGCGCCCGCTGCTGCGAACGACGAGGGGGAGTCCGTCGAAGCCGGGCCGGAACCGGTCGCCATGGCCGCTGCGAAGCCACCGGTGCGTGACCTCGACGCGCAGACCATGTTCGCGCTGCTGGTCGCCGAGATGGCTGGCTACCGCAACCGCTTTGACGTCGCGCTCGGCAATTATCTCGACCAGGCCCGCAAGACCCACGATCCGGGAGTGGCGGAACGCGCCGTGCGCATCGCCCAGTACCTCAACGCCAATGAGGCCGCCCTGGAAGCGGCGCAGATCTGGGCCACGGCGGCACCGGAAGACGCCAAGGCGCAGGAGACAGCGGCACGCCTGCTGATCGTCGCCGGACGCTATGACGAGGCCCTGCGCCACATGGAAAGCACCCTTGCCCTGCAGGGTGATGCGGGCTTCGACTTCCTCGCCCTCAACGCGCAGGAGCTCGACGACACGGCGCGCTCGGGGATTCTCGCGGCCTTCGACCGCATGCTCGCGGAGCGGCCGGCGCACCCGCAACTGCGCTTCGGCAAGGCCATCCTGCTGCGCCAGTCCGGCGACCTCGCGGCGGCCCTCGAGGAAGTCCGCGATCTCCCCGAAATCGCTCCCGATTACGTCCAGGGACACATCCTGCGGGCCCGCCTGCTCCACGAGAGCGGCGCCGGCGGGGAAGCGCTGAAGCACCTCGCCGTCGCAGTGGAGCGGTTCCCGGGCAACCCCCGGGTTCGGCAGCAGTACGCACGCATCCTGGTCGAGGAAAACCGTCTCAAGGAGGCGCGCGAGCAGTTTCTGCACCTGATGAACATGCACCCCCAGGACGCGGACCTGCGCTTCTCGGTGGCGCTGATCAACATGGAACTCGAGGATTATGACGCTGCTGCGGGGCTGTTCCGGCAGCTCGCCGCATCCGGCAATCGCGTCGAGGAAAGTTACTACTACCTCGGCACGATCGCGGAAAAGCGCGGCAACATGAAGGAGGCCCTCGACTGGTACCGCAAGGTCCCGGTGGACGCGGAGTCCCTGATCGCGCAGGCCAGAATCGCCGAGCTCCGCGCGGAGAACGACGGCCTGGAATCCATGCAGGCCTACGTCGCCGAACTGCGTGAGCAGCGCCCGGACCTGGCCACCGACCTGACGCTCCTGGAAATCGAGATTCTCATGGAGCGCAAGGCCTACCCGGTTGCCCTTTCGACGGCCGACCGCGCCGTCGGCTCCGCGCCCGAGGACGTCAACCTGCTGTACGCCCGCGCCATGGTTTTCGAGAAGCTCGACGATCTCGAGAAGATGGAGGCGGACCTGCTGCAGATTCTCGACATGGAACCGGAGAATGCGGCAGCGCTGAACGCCCTCGGCTACACCCTGGCGGACCGCACCACCCGCTACGACGAGGCCTATGAGCTGATCGCGAAGGCCTACGAACTGAAGCCAGGAGACCCGGCCATCACCGACAGCATGGGCTGGGTACTGTACCGCCTCGGGAACTACCAGGAATCGCTGCGCCTGCTGCGCGAGGCCTTCGACCAGTTCCCCGACCACGAGGTTGCCGCCCACCTCGGCGAGGTCCTGTGGGTCACCGGCAACCAGCCGGAAGCACGCCGGATCTGGATGGAGGCCCTGGAGAAGACGCCGGACAGCGAACTCCTGAAGCGTGTGCTGGAGCGGTTCCAGGTCCAGGCTCGCTGATCCGCCTTGAACAAGACTCATCCCAGCCTCCTCGCGGTTGTCGCACTTCTTGTATCCGGGTGCGCGGCGCTGGCCCCCGAGCCACCTCCTGCCGAACTCGACTGGAAGGCGCGCAGCGAGCGCCTGGCGCGGCTCGACTGCTGGGAACTCTCGGCGAAGCTCGGCATCCGCAGTGGCGAGGAAGCCCATGGCGTGGTCGTCGAATGGGTGCAGTCGGGCACCAACTACGAAATCCAGCTGTATGGCCCGCTGGGGGTGGGCAGCGCGTCGATTGCCGGCCGTCCCGGCTGGGTCACCATGCAGGTGTCCAGCAACCGCATGATGGTCGGCCGCGACCCCGAGACCCTGGTCGAAAGGGAGTTCGGCTGGAAGCTGCCACTGTCGAACCTGGTCTACTGGGTACGCGGTCTGCCGGCCCCCGGCGCCAAGGACTACGCCAGCCTCGACGAGCTGCAACGCCTGGCGGTGCTGCGCCAGAACGGCTGGCATCTCACGTTCCTCGAATACGAACCGGCCTACAGCCAGTACCTGCCGTCACGGATCCTGCTGACCGACGAGGTCACCACCGTGAAGTTCCTGGTCAAGAAGTGGAAACCCGGCTCATGCTGATGATCGGACCCATCCACAAAACATGAGCCGCCCGCCTGTCGCCCTGCCGGCTCCGGCCAAGCTGAACCTGTTCCTGCACGTCACCGGGCGTCGCGCCGACGGATATCACGAGCTGCAGACCCTGTTCCAGTTCATCGACCTGTGCGACACGCTGGAATTCCGTTCCGCCGGGGCCGGGCGGACCGAGGTCGAACCACACCTGCCGGGCATCGAACCCGAGGCCAACCTGGTATGGCGTGCGGCGGAGCGGTTGCGGTCAGCCACGGGCAGCCGGAGGGGCGCCGCAATCCGCGTGACCAAGCGTATTCCGGAGGGCGGCGGCCTCGGCGGCGGGAGTTCGGATGCCGCAACCACCCTGCTCGGTCTCAATCACTGCTGGGAGCTCGGTCTGGACCTGGATGCGCTCGCCAGCCTCGGCCTGGAGCTCGGCGCCGACGTCCCGGTGTTCGTCCACGGCCACGCGGCGCTGGCCGAGGGCATCGGCGAACGCCTGACCCCGGTCGACCCGGAGGAGCCGTGGTTCCTCGTCCTCCACCCCGGATTCGGGGTCTCGACCGCCAGGGTTTTCGCGCATCGGGAATTGACACGCAATACCCCATCAAAGAAAATACCGCCCTTTCCCTCGGACGGGCTCCGGAACGACTGTGAACAGGTCGTCCGCCAGGAGTATCCCGGGGTCGGCCGGGCCCTGGACTGGTTATCCGGGTACGGGGCAGCGCGGCTGACAGGCACCGGGAGTTGCGTGTTCGCCGCCTTCGGTGAACGACGCGACGCAGAGGCAGCGCTTCGTGAGGTGCCCGAAGGCTGGAAGGGCTACGTGGCCCGGGGCATGAACCAATCGCCCCTTGCCACCGAAATGAGCAGGTTATTCAGCACTTAAGATTCAAGTTCAACTGGGGCGTGGCCAAGTGGTAAGGCACCGGGTTTTGGTCTCGGCATTCGTAGGTTCGAATCCTACCGCCCCAGCCAGTTTCTCCCGTCACTCTCACCGTTGACGCCAGTCGAGGCCCGAACATGCCGCGAATGATGGTATTTACCGGCAACGCCCACCCCCAGCTGGCGCAGGCGGTGGTCGAGCACCTGCATATCCCGATGGGCAAGGCCGACGTCGGGCGGTTCAGCGACGGTGAGGTGCAGGTCGAGATCAACGAGAACGTGCGCGGCAAGGACGTATTTATCATTCAGCCGACCTGCGTGCCGACCAATGACAACATCATGGAACTGCTGGTCATGGCCGACGCCCTGCGCCGGGCCTCCGCCAGCCGGCTCACGGCGGTGGTGCCTTATTTCGGCTACGCGCGCCAGGACCGGCGGGTGCGCTCGGCGCGGG
>JBFGWM010000250.1:0-3563 GCA_041588495.1 Pseudomonadales bacterium
ACGAGGTCGACAAGATGGGCATGGACCAGCGCGGCGATCCGGCATCGGCCCTGCTCGAGGTGCTGGACCCGGAGCAGAACAGCACCTTCAACGACCATTACCTGGAGGTCGATTTCGACCTGTCCGAGGTGATGTTTGTTTGTACCTCGAATTCGATGAACATCCCGCCGGCCCTCCTCGACCGCATGGAGGTCATCCGCATCCCCGGGTACACCGAGGACGAGAAGGTCAACATCGCCACCCGTTACCTGGTGCCGAAGCAGATCAGCAACAACGGCGTGCACAAGGACGAGGTGGAACTGCCCGAGGAAACACTGCGCGATGTGATCCGCTATTACACCCGCGAGTCCGGGGTCCGCAACCTGGAGCGCGAGATCGCCAAGCTGTGCCGCAAGGTTGTAAAAAACCACGCAGTGACCGACGGCAAGGATCCGGTGGTGATCCAGCCCGACGATCTCGAGGAATACCTGGGCGTGCGCAAGTTCAAGTACGGCCTCGCCGAGGAGGAGAACCGCATCGGCCAGGTCACCGGTCTCGCGTGGACCCAGGTCGGGGGGGAACTGCTGACCATCGAGGCGGTCGCGGTGCCGGGCAAGGGTAAGCATATCCGCACCGGTTCGCTGGGCGATGTGATGCAGGAATCCATCCAGGCCGCGATGACCGTGGTTCGCTCACGGGCTGCGAAACTCGGCATCGTGCCCGACTTCCACGAGAAGTTTGACGTGCATATTCACGTTCCCGAGGGCGCCACGCCAAAGGATGGTCCCAGCGCCGGCATCGGCATGTGCACCGCGCTGGTGTCGGTACTCACGGGCATTCCTGTGAAGGCGGAAGTCGCGATGACTGGCGAGATCACCCTGCGCGGCCAGGTCCTGCCGATCGGCGGGCTGAAGGAAAAACTGATCGCCGCCCACCGCGGGCGCATCAAGACTGTGATCATTCCCGAGGAAAACCGTCGCGACCTGCGCGAGATTCCCGAGAACATCAAGGCGGAAATCGAGATCATTCCGGCGCAGTCGATTGACGAAGTCCTGCAGGTTGCGTTGCAGTTCATGCCGGAGCCCCTGCCCGATGACAGCGAGGAAGTGGTCGCCGGCGATGACGTTGCGGACGACGACTCGGAACGCGTCAGCACGCACTGATCCTTGCTTGCCAGCGATGTTCACGCGCGGGACGCAAATAAACTTTGTTCTGTCTTGACATCCATGAAACGATCGCGGTTTCGTGTCCGGAGGATGCCATTTACGCCTGTTTGCGTGATCTTGCGGCGTCAAGCTTGACTTGTATTTCTGGCAGTTGGTATAAACTTTTTCACCATTCCGCATCACTTTGAACGTGGTGCCGGTCGGTTCAGTCTTGGCCAGAGTGGGATTCTTGTTCGTGGTTGCCGGCAGCTTGCTGTCGGACCGGAGCCGCGAAACGAACATACCGGCGAAACCCGAAGGAACGATGCACGCACGGTGCGGGTTCCGCAGGTATTCTTTCCTCAACATACCGATAACTTGAACGAAGGGGCGCGATGTGAATAAAACCGAACTGGTGGACGTAGTGGCCGAAGCGGCGGATCTTTCCAAGGCCTCCGCGGGCCGTGCGATCGATGCATTGCTTGATTCGATTTGTGATGCACTGAAGAGCGGTGACCAGGTTTCCCTGGTCGGTTTCGGCACCTTCGCGGTGAAGGACCGTCCCGCCCGCCAGGGTCGTAACCCGCAAACCGGCGCGGCGATCGAGATTTCCGCCGCGCGGATTCCCGGTTTCAAGCCGGGCAAGGGGCTGAAGGAAGCCGTTAACACCTGAGCGCGGAATCGCGGGGGCGCGGTGACGCGCTCCCGCGGATGCGGTCGGGCGCGACCACGGAGCGGTAGTTCAGCTGGTTAGAATACCGGCCTGTCACGCCGGGGGTCGCGGGTTCGAGTCCCGTCCGCTCCGCCACGCTCCCGCCGCGGGTATCAGTGTTCACGGACTGGATTTTCGCCATGGATTTTTTCAGGCCGGCCGCGAAAGATTGTGCGGGGAAGGGAATCAACACAGCCGATACACCGGCGGTCCATCGTGGCAGATCTGAACGACCCATCGGCACGCCTTGACCCCGACCTGTCCTGATCCATTGAAACGCGATTCGCAATACCCTCACGGCGTCGAACCCGACCCGGACTCCCGGAGCCCCAGAAAAAATGCTGCAGAACATTCGTGATAACGCCCAGGGCGTGATCGCCAAAATCATCATTGGTTTTATCTGCCTGACGTTTGCGATGTTCGGCGTCGACGCCCTGTTCGGGATCAGCGGTGGCGGCAAGACGGTGGCCGAGGTGAACGGGGTGGAAATCGACGAGCGCGAGGTCCTCACCGCGATGGACCTGCGGCGCCGCCAGATCTATGCCCAGATGGGCGACCAGATCGATCCGTCCATGATCGATGAGAAGGTTCTGCGCGCGCAGGTGACGGAAAGCCTGGTCAACCGCAAGCTGCTTCTGCAGCTGGCGGACGAATACAAGCTGGCGTTCTCTGATGACCAGATCAACAACCTGATCGTCAATACGCCGGAGTTCCAGGTCGACGGTCGTTTCGATCCGGCCGTGTTCGAAAACATCGTCCGTACCCAGGGCTTCGGGCCGCGCCAGTTCACCAGCTTCGTGCGCGAGGAAATGCTGATCCAGCACCTGCAGAGCGGGTTCCTCAATTCCGCGTTCATCACCAGCGCGGAACTCGACCGCGTGGTGCGCCTGGAGAAGCAGACCCGGGACATCGCCTGGCTGACGCTGCCCGCGGAGAAGTTTGGTAGCGAGATCGAGATCAGCGAGGAGCGCATCGCTTCCCGGTACAACGCCGGCCGCGACCGTTTCAGGACGCCCGAAGCCGTGCGCGTCGAGTACGTCGAACTGAATCGGGACGTGCTTGCCGAGCAGGTCCAGGTCAGCGAGGAAGAGGTGCGCGCCAGTTTCGAGCAACAGCTGGATGCGGTGAAACAGGCCGAGGAACGGGACGCGCAACACATTCTCATCAGCACGGAGGAAGTTCGCAGCGAAGAGGAGGCCCTCGCGCTGGCGCAGGATATTCGTGCGCGCATCGAGCAGGGACTGTCCTTCGAGGACGCCGCCCGCGAGTTTTCAGAGGATGCCGGAACCGCGGAAGACGGCGGTCGCCTGGGCTACATTCCACGCGGCATGTTTTCCGAGAAGTTCGAGGTGCCGCTGTTCAGTCTCGAGGTGGGCAAGGTCTCCGAGCCGGTGCGCACCGGTTACGGTTATCACCTGATGCGCGTGAATGCCGTGCGCATGGAGGAGTCGCCCGAGTACGCCGAGCTTCGCGAGCGTATCGCCGCGGAGCTGCGCCGTAGCCGCGCTGACCAGTTGTACGCGGAGAAAGTGCAGGAACTGGCGGAGATCAGTTACGAGTCCGGCGACCTGGCGGAACCGGCCGCCGTGACCGGGCTCGCCATCCAGCAGAGTGGCTTCTTCACCCGCGACGGCGGTGAGGGCATCGGCTCCGTGGAGGCCGTGGTTCGTGCGGCGTTCAGCGAGGACGTCCTCGGGGGCGGGCTCAACAGCGAGGTCATCGAGTAC
>JBFGWM010000251.1:0-3559 GCA_041588495.1 Pseudomonadales bacterium
CGCCTGCCTGGCGCTGAGCTTCTCCGCATGTGCTCAGCCGCAGGCGCAGGATGACGCCGGGCGCCGCACCTTCGGCGTCCTGTACACCGCCTGGATCAAGCCTGAAATCGAGGGTGCAACCGTCCGCATCCGCCTGACCCGCCATCCGGAGTGGGTCGACTGGATGCGCTTCCGCGCCGTTGCCGGAAAGTACTCCCGCTTCGAGGGCAGCGGAACGATCGAGGAGAAGGACGGGCGCATCCTGTGGACACCGCCGCAGGAGGACGCCTGGATCCAGTACCGGGTGAAGCTGTCCCGCCAGCGCAGCGACGGGACCTATGACCGGTACGTGACGAAGGATTGGGCGCTGTTCCGTGCCGACGACCTGGTGCCGCGCGTGCACTCCTCAATGGAGGACGGCACCCGATCCGAATCGAAACTGCGCTTGCACCTGCCGGACGGCTGGTCCATCGCCACGCCGTACCGGCAATACGACAGCGGCCGTTACGCGATCGACGACCCCGACCGCCTGCTCGACCAGCCCGCCGGCTGGATGCTCGCAGGCCGCATCGGCACGCGGCGCGACATCATCGGCGGCACCCGCGTCACCGTCGCCGCACCGCTGAACCAGGGCGTACGGCGTCTCGACATGCTCGCCTTCCTGCGCTGGACCCTGCCGACCCTGCAACAGGTTTTCCCCGAGTTTCCGGAGCGACTGCTGATCGTCAGCGCCGGAAAACCCATGTGGCGGGGTGCGCTCTCCGGCCCCGCATCCCTGTACCTGCACGCCGACCGCCCGATGATCAGCGAGAACGCCACCAGCACCCTGGTCCACGAACTGGTGCACGTCGCCATGCGCGCCCGTGGCGGCCCGCGCGCGGACTGGATCGTGGAGGGACTCGCCGAGTACTACTCACTGGAAGTCCTGCGCCGTTCCGACGCGATCAGCAGCAAGCGCTTCAAGGCAGCCCATGCCGACCTCGCCCGCTGGGGTAAGAAAGCCCCGGAACTCGAGGTCGAGCAGTCCAAGGGTCCGGTCACCGCACGCGCGGTGGGCGTGATGCGCGAAATCGATGCCGACATTCGTGCGGCCAGCGACGGCAAACGCAGCCTGGATGACGTGGTGCGCGAACTGGCGCGGGACGACAAGGCGATCACGCGGGAGCGGTTCGAGGCGCTGGTGGAACAGATGAAACGGTGAGAACCCGAACCCGCTGATCGCGCGCCCCGGGAACTCAATCCGTTTGCTACCCAGCTAGAACCCGTTTTTCAGTCAAGCAGACCAAGCGCCCTGGCGGCATCTTCCACGCCCGCGAGATCGTCATTATCGGCTCTCACGAAGTGGCTTCGACGAAACACCCGGGTGATCCTTCCGTCCGCGCTGAGACGCAACAGGGCATCCTGAAGCCTGCCACGGAACCCCGCGCCAAAACGCTTTTCGATATCGCTGCGGACCAGGAAGTGATAGTCGGGATAAAGCGGTGACTCCCAGATGACGTACACCTGCTCAGTATTGACACGACCTCTCTGCAACAGGTCGTACCAGATCCGGTAGTTGACGAACCCGACCTCGTACAGCCCCTGTTCCACCAGTCGCACGGTCTTTTCGTGACCTCCACTGAACGCAACCTTCGGGAACACCTGCGAGATCGGCTTGCCGAAATGGTTCTGCATAAAGTACTCGGGAAACAGGCGGCCGGAGGTCGACAGTTCGGAGCCCAGGGCAAGGGAGCGCCCCCGTATACCGGCGGGCAGTTCGCGCTCGGGCCGCAGGCCGGTGCTCCGATTGGCGATCAGCAGACTCTTGAAGAACTGGTCCTCGAATCCCCTCGCGATGACCTGTGCACCCGGGTCTGCCCTTCTCGCCAGGAGGCCGGTCAGGCCGCCGAACCAGGCAAATGATATTTCGTGCCGCGAAAACAGTTCGACGGTGTGCCCGTAATCCGTGGAAGCGACAAAGGCGACTTCCACATCGAGTTCCTCGGCCAGGCGACTGGCGAGAATCGAGTAAAGCGCGGTCTCGTTTCGGGAGTCCTGGTGAGGAATCGCAGAGAAAAGAAGGGGGGATGCGAAGGCGCGTGTGCAGAAACACAACATCAGTGAACCGAGCAACAGGAGCCTGGAGGCCATCACGATTCGCTCCAACACACCAGGAACCGGAAATGACCCGGCCCCCCGGGAAATCGACCGATTTTTCGCATCACCGCTATCGCTCTATCCGGACACCGACATTCTTTCAACGATCACGGAAAATTTCCAGACCCGCCGGACCGGGAACGGGTCCCCGGTTCCGACCACGCTCAGCCCGTCGCGGCGGCGCGAAGTGCATCGAAAATCGCCGGACCGTCCTTTCCGAACAGGTCGCGTTTCACCTCCATCCACGCCGGATGGTCCGGTCCGAACGCTTCGACGAGCGCTGCCCTTTCCTCCGGGGTCGGCCGGTAGATTTCGACCCCGAGCTTCCCGAATTCCGCCGCCACATGCCGGTGGACCCTGCGGAACGACTCCACCTGGGCCACCTGCACCGCCTCGAAGGCCTCCAGGAAACGGGTGCGGGTTTTGACGTCCATGGCGCCGATAAAGGCGTTGCTGCCGATCGCGACCCAGCCATCGTGCACGGAAGCAATTTCCGAGATGGTGCCGATCTCCTCGCGCAGGTTGTCCGGCCCGGCGAACAGTCCCGGCGTGGACGGGTCCAACGCATCGAAGCGACCGGCGCGGGCCGTGCGCGCGCAGTACTTCCACGGCACCGGGTGCGGTTCGGCCTGCGCGAGCGTGTAGAACCTCGCGAGACTGCCCGAGCCGGGCGGCACCCGCATGCGCAGACCGACAAAGTCCCCGGGCGTGCGGATCGTCTTCCCGTAGCGCGCCGTCGAACTCGCGGTACGCGCGCCGACCACGTAGGGGAAAAGCACCTGGATACCCTGGTGCTGCGCGCGTGAAAGGACGTGCTGCTGCCACGGCGCCGAGCGGAAAAGCCTGAGATAGGCCGCCTCCTCGGCGGACCAGAATGGGATGTTCAGAACATCCAGTTGGCGGACCATGGGCGCCAGGTTGGACACCGAGAGCAGCGCACCCTGCAGGTAACCCGACTGCACCATCACCGCGAGGGGGGTGCCGATGCCCTGGGAACCACCCTCGAGTATCTCCACGTGCACCCGATGATGGGTGTGCGCCTCGACGAGACGCTTGATGTCGGCATGCGCGTTCAACGTGGTGTCCGCGCTGCCGGAAGCATACGGCGACCCGAACCTGAACCGGTACTTCGCCAGTTCCCGTTTACGTCGATCCTCTGCGGAGACGGCCGGGTGCTCCCCGGCCGCGACGCTCCCCGTCCACAACGCGGCGCCCGCCCACAGGGCATCGACGAGAAACGTGCGTCGGTTCGGCATCGCGGCGACCGGCCTCCGGGGATTTGCGATTGCGCCAGGCGGGGCGCCCTGACCCTCTGTTCAAGATATCGGGAACCAGCGGGGGCTGCAAAGCGTGTCGCCGGGCACCGGGTTGCGCCAGGGCCAGACCATTCACCAGGGGTGATGAAAACTTTCTGATCGACTTCCAACCCGGCCAGGAAAGGCTC
>JBFGWM010000252.1:0-3448 GCA_041588495.1 Pseudomonadales bacterium
CCGACCAGGCCTCCCCCGAGACCATCGCCCGCGCCGCCGAGGCCCTGGGCTGCAAGAGCGTGGCCTTCACCTACAACGACCCGGTGATCTTCATGGAATACGCCATGGACGTCGCCGACGCCTGTCACGAACAGGGGCTGAAGTCGGTCGCGGTCACCGCCGGGTACATCTGTGACGAGCCGCGTGCCGAGTTCTATGCCCACATGGATGCCGCAAACGTCGACCTGAAGGCGTTCACCGACCGTTTCTACCACAAGATCTGTGGCGGGCATCTGCAACCGGTGCTGGAGACCCTGGAGTACCTGAAGCACGAGACCGACGTGTGGTTCGAGATCACCACCCTGCTGATTCCCGGGGAGAACGACTCGGAGCGGGAGATCGACGAGCAGACGGTATGGATCATGGAGCATCTCGGCCCGGACGTGCCGCTGCATTTCACCGCTTTCCACCCCGACTGGAAGATGACCGACAAACCCCACACCCCACCGGAGACCCTGACCCGAGCCCGCGAGACCGCCCTGCGCAACGGACTGCGCTACGTGTACACGGGCAACGTGCATGACACCGGTGGCAGCAGCACCTATTGCCACGGTTGCGGGTTGCGCCTCATCGAGCGCGACTGGTACCAGCTCGGCGAGTGGAACCTCACCGACGACGGGCACTGCACCGGCTGCGGGACACCGCTACCGGGCCGCTTCAGTGGTGCCGCCGGGGACTGGGGCCGCAAGCGGGTGCCCGTGCGAATCATGTGACGATGCGCGGCCAGGACCCCGTTTTTCGGGTTCCGGCAGGCCTGGACATGGTGCCAGGGGCGCAAAAAACAGCGGCATCACGCGGCGAATTGCCCGATCAACCCGTTACTGCCCACGTCGACTGTGCTAGCATAGGCTCGCTTGCACCCCGGGTTTCCCCGGGAAAACGCGATAAGAATCAGCCAGTTGTGCGCAAAATGTGCACATCCTGCCGGAACGCCGGGCCGCAGGGTCCCGGAAAGGAAGCCGTTGGTGCGTTCCTGGCAGTGTGACTGGCGTAATCCGGCCATGGGCCGGTCGGTCAGTCGGCCCGCGGGCCGCGTGACCACAGGTACACACGGAGACAGGGATGACCTTTGACGCCGCCGCCCGGGACGCTGCTTCCTCGTTCCAAGCCCTGGAAGAGGGGGACGGCTTCTCGTTCGGCCCGCTGAACGGGGACGCCTACACCGAGGCCACCATGACCGTGGTGCCCCTGGCGGATACTGCGGAGCCTGGCCCCGGATACGATCCCGATGGCGGCTTCGAAGCTGATTTCCAGTTTTCCGAGGAGCCTGGCGACGGGGACGAGAGCCTTGACGAGGCGGTTTCCCGGCTGAGCCCGGTCATTCGCGGCACCGGACGCCTGCTGCGTGGCGCCGGCGAGTTCACCAGCCGTACCGTGCAGATTCCGGTGTCGTTTCTGCCCCTGCTGCAACTGCTGGGGCGCAACGAGCCCACCGACGAGGAAGAACTCTCGGAGGTGCTGGACACCCTGTTCCAGAGCCTCTACGAGCACCCGGTCACCACCCATACGCGGCGCCTCTCGGACGTCCTGCGCCGTTACAAGCTGATTCCCAACGAGCAGACCACCGAGCGCCTGATCCATTTCGTGGTCAACCAGGCCATCATGCGCAGCCCGGTGCCGGTTCCGGAAGCCATCGTCAGCGAGTTCTGGGGCTTCTTCCATGAACTGTTCAGTGCCCCGGAGCTGAAAGGCCTGCTGGAACTGAACCTCGATATCGTGCGCCTGGTGCTGCGCACCTACCAGCCCCTGCTGGTGGACCTGATCAACCTGCTGAAGGACACGCGCCGGGTCAACCAGGCGATGGTCAACGAACTGGTCAAGCGGGTGCGGGTGATCCGTGGCGACCTGCGCATCATCCGCCGCCAGTTGCGCGCGATCCGCTACATCAAGCCGTTCTTCCAGACCGATCCCGAGGATTTCCGCGCCCAGGCCCAGATCGTCGCGCAGATGGTTCGCGAGTTCGGGCCGTTTTTCATCAAGATGGCCCAGGTCGCGGCGGCCAACTCGGATTTCCTGCCCGACGAGATTTCCCGGGAACTCGCCGTGTTCCAGGAGGATGTCCCGCCGATGACGCCCGCGGAGGTCAGGGCGGCGTTCATCGAGTGTTACGGCAAGCAGCCCGAGGAAATGTTCTACGATCTCGACCTCGACAGCCCGGTACGTTCCGGTTCCATCGGCTCGGTCTACCTGGCCAAGAAAAAGGACCAGGCCTTCGGCATGGAGATCCTGCGTCCGGTGATCCTCAAGGTCGGGCGTCACAACCTGGAACGCGAGTTCCTGATGGGCAAGACGGCCATCGGCCTGGCGTTGCTGAGCAGCCAGTATTGGGCGCCGCACTCGAAGCTGGCGCCGTTCCTGGAAGCCCTGCTGGAGCAGGTCGACGAGTTCGTGCGCGGATTCGAGCGGGAACTCAATTTCGAGATCGAGGCGCACGTGCAGCGCAAGTTCTACCGTCGCGCACGCAAGACCGGGGTGTGGCGTATCCCCCGCGTGTACTCGGCCAACCACCGCATCCTGGAGATGGAATACCTGGACGACGCGGTGAGCGTGAACCGCGCGATCGAGAAACTTCCGCATCACCGCAAGGAAAAGTTCCAGCGGCGCATGGCGGACCGCTTCCTGTACACGGTCCTGACCCACATCTTCGTGTACCGCGAGTTTCATGGCGACCTGCATCCGGGGAACATCATGGTCAATCCGGACGGCGACCTGTTCCTGATCGACTGGGGCAACTCGGTGAAACTGGAAGGGCGCTGGCAGAAACTGTGGAACTACGTTTCCGGCGTGGTGTTCGCCGACGTGGAACGCCTTGCCGAGGCGTTGATCGAGATCAGCAACAATCCCACCGCGAACCGGCGGCGACGCGCCGAGATCATCGCCACGCTACGCACGACCCTGGAAAAGAAAAACATCACGCCCCTGAAGCGCGACTCGGTGCGCCAGTTACGGCGCGAGGGCCTGGATGGTCTGCACCGTCGCTTCCAGGCCGCGATGCAGTTGATGTCCAACACCCAGCAACTCGGGGTGGTCATCGACAGCGGCTACCTGCACATGTCGCGTTCGTTCTTCGCGCTGTCGGGGTCCTACGCGACCATGTATGACGGCCTTCCGAAGTCGCTGATGGCGATCGACGTGATGCGGACCTTTGCCCACTTCCCCGTGGATCTCGCTAAGGACCGCGTGCTGAGCACCGGGCGCCGGGCGCGTCACGGGCTGGTCAGGCGGCTGCCGTTCACGGTGCTGCGCAAGAACCCGCGCAAGAAGGAGTTCGATTTCAAGCAGGAATCGACCCCGGCCGAACCGGCCTGAGCTCCGCGCAACGCGAGCGGTTCGGCGCGGTATCTGCACACCCCTCCGGCTGGATGCACGTGCCACGACATGCGTGCGCCTTGTGTTGCCCGGTGAGTCG
>JBFGWM010000253.1:0-3424 GCA_041588495.1 Pseudomonadales bacterium
CAATGTCTGCACGCCGAGCTACCTCGCCTCCCGCGCCCGCGACCTCGCGCGGCGCCACGACAAGGTGAAGGCCACCGTGCTCGACGAGAAGAAGATGAAGGAACTCGGCATGCACTGCCTGCTGTCGGTGAGCGCGGGCAGCGCGGAACCGGCGCGACTGATCGTCATCGAGTACCGCGGCGGTCGCAAGGACGACAAACCCCAGGTGCTGGTCGGCAAGGGCGTCACCTTCGACACCGGCGGCATTTCCATCAAGCCCGGCCTCAACATGGACGAGATGAAATACGACATGTGCGGGGCGGCCAGCGTGATGGGCACCATGACGGCGGTCGCCGATATGGAAATGTCGCTCAACGTGGTCGGCATCATCGCCGCCGCGGAAAACATGCCCAGCGGCACTGCCACCAAGCCCGGCGACATCGTCAGAACCATGTCCGGGCAGACCGTGGAAATCCTCAATACGGACGCCGAGGGCCGACTGGTGCTGTGCGACGCACTCACCTACGCGGAACGCTTCAAGCCGGCGCGGGTGATCGACATCGCGACGCTGACCGGGGCCTGCGTGGTCGCCCTGGGCAAGGTTCTTTCGGGCATGTTCACCACCGACGACCGCTTCGCGAACGACCTGCTGAATGCTGGGACGACGGCCCTGGACCCCACCTGGCGCCTTCCCCTGATGCCCGAGTACCAGGACCTGCTGGACAGCAACTTCGCCGACATGGCCAACATCGGCGGCCCCCACGGCGGCGCGATCACCGCCGCCTGTTTCCTGTCCCGCTATACCAAGGCCTACCCCTGGGCCCACCTCGACATCGCCGGTATCGCGTGGAAATCCGGTGCCGAGAAGGGCGCCACCGGCCGCCCCGTTCCGCTTCTCTGCCAGTACCTGCTGGACCGCGCCGGCTGAGGCCTGCCGCTTCCCAGGATTTGTCCGGGCAGGTTAGAATGCGACCATGACCCGGGTCGATTTCTACGTACTGGCCGAGCAAACCCGCGAGGCCCGCCACCGCTTTGCGTGCCGACTCGTGGAAACGATCTACCGGCGCCGCAGGCACAAGGTGTACATACACGCCTCCAGCGAGGCCGAGGCCCGCGAGCTCGACGAACGCCTGTGGAGCGACCGCGATGCGAGTTTCCTGCCCCACAACCTGGTGGGCGAGGGTCCGCATCCCGCGCCCCCGATCCAGGTCGGGTACGCCGAACCCGGCGCCCACCGCGACGTGCTGATCAACCTCGCCGATCCGGTGCCAGCGTTCTTCACCCAGTTCGAACGGGTCGCCGAAATCGCGATCCAGGATCCCGACATCCTCAGTTCGACCCGGGAGCACTACCGGCATTACAAGGACCGTGGGTTCCCGCTGGAGACCCACAAGATCACGGAGTAGGGCCCGGCGACGGGCCCGTGGAACCCGGTCGCGCAACCCGGAAATCTCCGGGAATTGCAGCGGAGCGACCGTAATGCAAGGGAGAGCGAACCATGTTTGCAGAACTCGATCGCGTTGAATCCCATCGCCAGCCTGCACCGGCACCCGCCGCGGACAGCGCGCCGGTTGAACCGCCACGGCGCGAGTCCGGGATCATTCCCACCCTCACCCGTGTCATCACCGCGCGGGAGCCGGTGCCGGGCGAGGGGTCGTCGCAACCCACCGCGGAAACCAATGACCCGGTAATCGACGAACTGGTCGCCGAGTACCTGCCCCGGCTCGAACAGGAGCTGCGCCGGCGCCTGCGCGAGCAGCTCCGCGAAGAAAACGACTGAGTTCAGCGACCGGCTCCCCGCGACACCGCGAGCCCGCCTGCGGCGCGTGGCGGCCGCACGCGCTTGCCGGTATAATTCGCGATCGCCCCGCATCCGCCGGAGCGCCCACATTTCCGTTCAACCCGAGCCCCGGACAGGGTGGCCGACAGGCGCCCGGTTCACCCGATTTGCAGGAACATGGCGGTAATGGATAAGACCTGGCAACCGCAGCAGCACGAGAAAAAATGGTACGACACCTGGGAGCGCAACGGCTGGTTCGCGCCCGCGGGTGACGGCCCCGCCTACTGCATCATGATCCCGCCGCCCAACGTCACGGGCAGCCTGCACATGGGTCATGCGTTCCAGGACACCCTGATGGACCTGCTGGTCCGCTACCACCGCATGCGCGGCGACCGCACCCTGTGGCAGGTCGGCACCGACCACGCCGGCATCGCCACGCAGATGGTCGTGGAACGCAAGCTCGCCGCGGAGGGCAGCTCACGTCTCGAACTCGGACGCGAGAAGTTCCTCGAAAAAGTTTGGGAGTGGAAGCACGAGTCCGGCAACACCATCACCCGGCAGCTGCGCCGCATGGGCGCCTCGGTGGACTGGTCGCGGGAGCGCTTCACCATGGACGACGGGCTGTCCAACGCGGTGCGCGAGGTGTTCGTCCGCCTCCACGAGGAAGGCCTGGTCTACCGCGGCAAGCGCCTGGTCAACTGGGACCCCAAGCTGCACACCGCGATCTCGGACCTGGAGGTGGTGTCCGAGGAGGAGAAAGGCAGCCTCTGGCATTTCCGTTATCCGTTGAGCAGCGGCGAAGGCCACCTGGTGGTGGCGACGACCCGGCCGGAAACCATGCTGGGCGATACCGCGGTGGCGGTACACCCTGAGGACGAACGCTACCGGCACCTGGTCGGACAGACCGTGGACCTCCCGCTGACCGGACGCACCATTCCGGTCATCGCCGACGAGTACGTCGACCCCGAGTTCGGTACCGGCTGCGTGAAGATCACCCCCGCCCACGATTTCAATGACTACGAGGTCGGTCAGCGCCATGACCTGCCGATGATCAACGTGTTCACCCCGGACGCCGCGCTGAACGACAACGCCCCGGAGGCCTACCGCGGCCTCGACCGCTACGCGGCACGGGAACAGGTCCTCGCCGACCTGGAGAGCCAGGGGCTGCTGGAAAAAGTCGAGGACCATGTCCTGAAGGTACCCCGCGGGGACCGCTCCGGCGTGGTCGTCGAGCCCTACCTCACCGACCAGTGGTTCGTGCGCGTGGCGCCCCTCGCGGAACCGGCGATTCGCGCCGTCGAGAACGGCGACATCGAGTTCGTACCGAAGAACTGGGAAAACACCTACTTCGCGTGGATGCGGGACATCCAGGACTGGTGCATCAGCCGCCAGCTGTGGTGGGGCCACCGGATTCCGGCCTGGTACGACGAGGCCGGCAACGTCTACGTTGGGCGCGACGAGGACGAGGTGCGCGAAAAACACGGGCTGGACGCCGGGGTCGGCCTGCGCCAGGACGAGGACGTGCTCGACACCTGGTTTTCCTCCGCCCTGTGGACCTTTTCCACCCTGGGCTGGCCCGACAAGACGCCGGAACTGGAAACCTTCCACCCAACCTCGGTACTGGTCACCGGCTTCGACATCATCTTTTTCTGGATCGCGCGGATG
>JBFGWM010000254.1:0-3413 GCA_041588495.1 Pseudomonadales bacterium
CCGTCCATGGTGACCGCCTCCACCCCCAGCACGTTGTTGGTGGTCAGGCCGTATTTCAGGCAGTGCACGCCGCCCGAGTTTTCCGCCACGTTGCCGCCGACCGTGCACGCGATCTGGCTGGACGGATCCGGCGCGTAATAGAACCCGTCCTTCTCCACCGCGTGGGTGACGCCGAGGTTGGTCACTCCCGGCTGCACCACCGCGATACGGTTGTCGTAGTCGACCTCGAGCACGCGGTTGAATCGCGCCATGCCCAGCAGGACCGCGTCCGCCAGCGGCAGCGCGCCGCCCGACAGGGACGTCCCGGCGCCACGGGGCACCACCTTCACCCCGTGATCCCGGCACCACCTCAGGATTGCAGCGACCTGCGCCGTGGTCTCCGGGAGCACGACCACCAGCGGCGGCTGCCGGTACGCGGTCAGGCCGTCGCTCTCGTAGGCCGACAACGAGGCCGGATCCGCGATGACGCCCTCCCCCGGCACGATGCTGCGCAGCGCGCGGACGATATCGGCCTTGCGCGCGATCACCCCGGCATCCGGGGCCGGCATTTTCAACGACATGAGTTCTTCCCGGGCGACCGGCGACAGGTTTTCATGGACGCCATTGTCTGTGACTGGCCGCGGAATGCCAATCCGTACCGGGACCGGGAGGCCTGGCAGGGCCGGCCTCCCGGGTCTCATGGGTCGTCGATGGGCACCCTTGCGAAAAAACTCGAGGCAGTCCAAGTTGGTAGACAGGCTTGTCCATATCGCGGAGGGTGGCGGTGGCTTTCGGAGCGCGGAAACCCGGGCTGTACCTGCCGTTGCCCAGGCGGAGCCTGGGATGGATGGTGATCTGCCTCCTTTGCATCGCGGTTGCGCGCCCGGCCCGGTCCGATGCGCTCGACCCGGTCCTGTTCGTGGTTCCCGAGTTTCCGCCGCTCACCTACAGGGCGGATGGCGGGTTCAGGGGCATTGGAATCCAGCGGGTGGGCCAGTTGCTGGATAAACTGGAGCTCGACTACGAGATCGAACTCGCGCTGAACTATGCCCGGGCCGCAAGGCTGGTCGAGATCGGCCAGAAGGACGGCTTCTTCCTCGCTACCCGCAACGAGCAGCGCGAACGTTTCGCCGTGTTCGTGGGACCGGTCTATATCAACCGCTGGACCTGGTTCCTCCCGGTTTCCTCGGAACTGGACCCCAGGGCATCCGGGGCGCACGAGCACATGCGCGCGGCCAGCGTGGTCGGCACCAATACCGCGCGGTGGCTGAAAAAGAACGGCTTCAGCCTCGGCCTGTCGCCACGCAGCGTGGAACAACTGCTGAAAATGCTCGATGGCGGAAAAGTCGACGCCGTATTGCTGTCTGCCCCGGTATTCCAGCACGCGGTGGAAACATCCGGTCGCCTGATGTCCGCCTACCGCGGTGTGGTCCAGGAGTCGAAGCCGATGGGCGTCTACCTGTCTCGCCAGTACCTCAGGAAGCACCCAGGAATGCTGCAGCGCTTTAACGAGGCCGTGGAGTCCCTCGCCCCGGAATGGCAGTGATCCCGCCCCGGTTCAAAGGCACGCTGCAAGATTTCCCGGACCAACCACTTGGTATAGTCTTGGAGGTGATCGGGCCGGCGGTCCGGCCGGTCGCGAGGGCTCCAGGATGCCGATGAGCAAGCTTCTGCTGTTTTTTACCTGCGTGGCGCTGGCCTGCACGGCCGCGAGGGCGGACACCATCACCATCCGCGCGGACCAGTGGTGTCCCTACAACTGCAAGCCGGGATCCGATCACCCGGGCATCCTCATCGAGGTCGCCACCGAGATCTTCGCGCGGGCCGGCCACCAGGTCGAATACGCCAACATGCCGTGGACCCGGGCCATCAGCGAGACGCGCAGCGGGCGGTTCAACGCGATCGTCGGCGCATTCCGCGAGGATGCGCCGGACTTCGTGTTCCCCGGGCACTCGGCGATCACCGGCGAAAACCGTTTCTACGTGATCCGCAAGAAGGACTGGACCTACGCAGGGATCGGTTCGCTGCAGGGCGTCCGCCTCGGCGGCATCCTCGGTTACAGCTATGGCGAGGCGCTGGACGCGTACATCCGGGAGGACCGGGCCAGGCAGCGCGTCTACCTCGCAAAGGGCGACCGCCCCCTGGAGGCACTGCTCAAACTGCTGCAGGCCGGCCGCCTCGACGCGGTGATCGAGGACCGCTGGGTGGTCGAGTACTTCCTGAGAGATCACCCGGGGCTCGCCGCCGATCTGCATCCCGCGGGCTCACTCGGCGGTGAACCGATTTACATCGCGTTTTCCCCGCAGCGCGCGGAATCGGCAGACTATGCACGCATCCTGGGCGACGGTATCGCCCGCATCAAGCGCACCGGTCACCTGAACCGGATCATCGCGCGCTACTCGCGGAACGCCCCCGCCGCGAAGCCCACCCACTGAGCCGCCAGACCGACCGCATCCGACCCGCCGCGGCGCGTTGCAGGCGGCAATACCTGGCGCCATCCCGATAGACCCGCAACCCCCGCGTTGCCGTTTTCAGGACACGGCCCCATACTTTTCAGGCACCGACCGGGCTGGCGCGGCCAGGAATTCCCGTCCAGCACGGCTTTCGCGCCGGGAGTCCGCGGCATTGAAGAAACCGAGCGACGGTTACCGTTTTCCCATCCACCTCACGGTGGTGAGCGTCTTCGTGGTGGCCACCCTGCTCACCGCGACCATCGCCATTGGCCTCCAGTTCCACTTCAGTCGCGGCATGGCCATCGACTCCGCGCTCGCGCGGTACCAGCTCGCGGCCGCTGCTGCGGGAGATTACCTCGCCGCCGTCGACAGCGAGGCCGGCCAGGCCAGCCAACTGCTTGCCAAGTTCCCCGAACTGGTTCGCGCCGGGAAACTGCAACCCGGCGCCCGCGACATGTTTGCCGAGGTCATGCGCAACAATCGCCTGTTTTACGCCATCTACGTCGCACTTCCGGATGGCGACTTCCACGAGCTGGTCAATCTCGACAGCAGCCCCATCGTGCGCGCGCAATTGCAGGCCGCACCCGATGACCGCTGGGTGCAGATCACGGTAACCGGCCAGAGCATCAGCCGTCGGCGCCGCTTCCAGTATTTCGACGCCGACTTCAATCCGCGTGGCTCGCGCAGCGAATACACCGCCTACGACCCGACCGAGCGTCCCTGGTTCTCCGGCGCACGGGCGGACCGCGTGTTCAAGACGGCGCCCTACATGTTCAAGCACCTGCAGGCCCCCGGACAGACCTATTCCACGGTGATTGCGGAAACCGGGGCCGTACTGGGGGTCGACATCACCCTGGATGCACTCTCGGAGTACCTGCGGACCCTGGAACTGGGGGCCTCCGCCGAGGTTTTTCTTTACCAGGAAACCGGCGAGGTGATCGCGTCGAATCGTGGCCGGGATACGGGTGCGAGTCTTCCTGA
>JBFGWM010000255.1:0-3412 GCA_041588495.1 Pseudomonadales bacterium
AAAAGCGTTTCGAACTGGCGGTACGCGGGTCCCGGGACGGTCTCTGGGAATGGCCGAACATCGGGCATCCGGAAGTCTGGTGCTCCGACCAGGCCTGTCGCCTGCTCGGCCTGGACCCGGCGACGACCAGCCCGAATGTCCCGATGCTTTACCGAAAAGTGCATCCGGATTTCCGTCAAAGCCTGCGCGAGGCGCTGGAGACCGCACTGGGTGGCGGGGAGGATGTCGATCTCGAGCTGCAGCTTCTGACCCGGACCCGGGCCGGGAGGCGGAAGTACCGCTGGTTCCTGGTGCGTGGCGTCGTACAGAATGATGCCGACGGAAACCCGAAAACCATGGCGGGCTCTTTGCAGGGCATTCACCGGCGCAAAGTTGCCGAGGAGCAGCTTTTGCGCAGCCGCGACGCGCTGAAACACTTCGCCCACAGTGCCGCACACGACATCGCGGCACCGGTCAACCGGGTCGGGATGCTGGTCGACCTGATGGCGCGCAGGCACCCGCAGATTCACGACGATGCGAAATCCCAGGACAATATCCGGCGGGTACATCGGGAAATCGAGTTCATTGGCGGCCTGATGGACCGCATGCTGCAGTACGCGCAGATCGAGTCGACGGTGGAACTGGAGAGCGTGGACGCTTTCGCGACCGCCGAACAGGCGCGGGATTCACTCGCCGACGAGATTCACCGAGTGGACGCGGATTTCCACATCTCTCCCGACCTCCCGAGGGTACTGGCCAATCGCGAGGCGCTGCGTGCAACCTTCCAGAACCTGTTCTCCAACGCGTTGAAATTCAACCGCGGCAAACCGGTGGTCCGGGTCACGGCCGAGCGCCAGGATGGCTGCGTGGCGCTGAGCGTCAGTGACAATGGAACCGGCATCCGGCCCGAGGCGTTCGCGCGAATCCTCGCACCCTTTGGCCGCGCCCAGGAAACCCGCGACATCGCCGGCCACGGACTCGGGCTTGCTGCAGTGAACCGGCTCGTCGCCTCGATGCGGGGGACGCTCTCCGTGGAATCCGAATTCGGCTCAGGCTCGACGTTCACCGTGACCCTGGAAGCGGCCGGGGACAGCGAGCAGGCGAATTAAGCTCAGGCCGGGGTCGAGTCGGCAAGCAGCCGGCTTACCGGCGCAAAGGATCGGCGGTGCACCGGGCAGGGCCCGAGCCTGCGCAGGGCCTCGAGATGCTGTTTCGTGCCGTAACCCTTGTGGCGGGCAAACCCGTAACCCGGAAACTCGCGGTCGAGCCGACGCATTTCGTCATCACGCGCCACCTTGGCGAGAATCGAAGCCGCGCTGATCGCGGGTTCCAGGGCGTCACCACCCACGATGGCGGTCGCGGGACACGCCAACCGCGGCAGCCGGTTGCCATCCACCAGCACGTGTCCCGGCGTGCGTGCCAGCCCCTCGACGGCGCGGCGCATGGCCAGGAGGGTGGCCTGCAGGATGTTGAGCCGATCGATCTCCTCGACCCCGGCCCAGGCGACGTGCCAGCATTCCGCGTCGCGACGGATGATCCCTGCAAGTCGCTCGCGATCGCCCTCTTTCAGTTTCTTGGAATCGTCCACACCAGGCACCGGGCGGTCCGGGTGGAGCATTACCGCGGCGGCATAAACGGCACCGGCCAATGGGCCGCGTCCCGCCTCGTCGACCCCGGCCACCCGGGCGCGAACGGCCGTATCGAAACCGATGTCGAGCTGCCCGGTCACGCGGGATCAGCCGCCTGCGGAAGCGGAGTGAGGCCACGTCGCTCACGCAGCAGTTCGGCGACCGCGTCCGCCGCGGATTCGCTGGCGTTCCTGCGCAGGCGATCGTGGATGTTCCGGTAGTCCTCGGAAAGCTGCTCCACCAGTCCGCGATTCTGCAGCCGTTCCATGACCGCCGCGCCGAGCTTTTCCGGCGTGGCGTCATGCTGCAGGATCTCGGGAGCCAGTTCGCGACCGGCAAGGTTGTTCGGCAGGGAAATGAACGCCGACTTCACCAGCAGCTTGGCCAGCAGGAAGGTGATGAAATTGACCCGGTAGGCAATCACCATGGGACGTTTGAGGAGCATGGCCTCCAGGGTCGCCGTTCCGGAGGCGAGGAGAACCACGTCGGAGGCGGCCATGGCGAGGCGCGACTGGCCGTCGAGAATGCGGATGGGCAGGTCCGGGGCCACCTCGGCCATGATCGTTTCGAGCTGTGCGCGCCGCGTCTCGTTTGCCGCAGGCAGCAGGAACTGCAGGCCCGGCTCGCGTTGCAGGCACCAGCGGGCGGTGTCGAAAAACGTGCGGCCGAGATACTTGATCTCCGCGCCCCGGCTTCCGGGCAAAAGGGCAACGATGCGGGCGCCGGCGTCCAGGCCCAGTTCGGCGCGCGCCTTTTCCTGCCAGGAATCCATGGGAATCGTGTCCGCGAGCGGATGACCGACGAAGCGTACGGGAACATTGTGTTCCTCGTAGAAGCGCGCCTCGAATGGAAACAGGGTCAGCATCAGGTCCACGGACCGGTGGATTTTCTCGACCCGGCCCTGCCGCCAGGCCCAGACCGAGGGGCTGCAGTAGTGCACCGTGGGGATCCCGACCTCCTTGAGCTTGCGTTCCAGGCCGAGATTGAAATCGGGCGCATCGATGCCGACGAACACGTCGGGCGGGTCCGCGATCCAGCGCTCCGCAAGCCGCTTGCGCACGCCCAGCAGTTCGAACAGGCGACCCAGCACCTCGACCAGGCCCATGACCGAGAGGCGCTCCATGGGGACATGGGACTCGAAACCCTGTTCGAGCATGGTGGGTCCGCCAATGCCTTCGAAGCTGGCGTCGGGAAAACGCGCCTTGAGGGAACGCACCAGGCCGCCACCGAGGATGTCCCCCGAGGCCTCCCCGGCGATCATCGCGATGCGCGGACCCCGGCCCCGGCCAGGTGAAGCGTTATCGGCCTCGTCCTGCACGGCGGACTCCCGGGTCAGAAGCGCGACCCGACCACGGCCGGTCCGCTGGGTGAATGGAAAACCGCCACCGGACGAGCCGTCAGCGGATGATGCCCCGCTTCGAGGCGCGGATACTGTCGGCGAACACCCCCACCTCCGGGCAGTCCGCCTCGAGTTCCTTGAGTTCGGCCAGCGCCTGCTCGGTGGTCAGCCCCTGGCGATAGACAATCTTGTAGGCCTTGCGCAGTTTCTGGATGGCTTCCTTGCTGAAACCGCGGCGCTTGAGTCCTTCGAAGTTCATGCCGTGGGGCTTGGCGGCGTTGCCAGTGGCCATGATGTAGGCGGGGATGTCCTTGAGAACGATGGTGCCCGCACCGCACATCGCGTGGGGGCCGATATGGCAGAACTGGTGGATCCCGGTCAGCCCGCCGAGAATCACGTGATCGCCGATGTGCACGTGCCCCGCCACCGCCACGCTGTTGGCAAGGATGCAGTTGTCACCGATCAC
>JBFGWM010000256.1:0-3384 GCA_041588495.1 Pseudomonadales bacterium
AGCGCGACCCGCGGGTTCTCACGCATCTGCCTACCCTTGCCGCTTTCCATGTTGGCGAAGAAGACCGGGCCCCCTTCGTCCAGCGCCACCACGTAAATAGTGCGCACGGAGGGACGGGCATCAGCACCTGCCGTGGCGAGACTCGCGGTCATGTGCTCGGGAATCCCCTGCCTTCCGGCCTCCTCGACCAGCTTTCGCAATTGCTGCATGGCTTCGACCAGCAAGGGGTCAGGACCGTTCCCGGAGCCTGTCTCGTCGGTGTTTTCAGACATGGTTTCCTGCTCCACAATAAGCGGCCGTGCATCGTTCCAAATCGACCCGGCACAGGCTCGGCAAGTCGGGTTCACGCATCATCAGAGGTCCTTGTCCACGCCCAGCGACAGGATCCACAGCGCCACGGCCGCGACACCGATATACCCGACCAGGAAGATGAAAGGCATCGTGCCGTAGCCGAGAACGTGCCAGAAGATACTTTCCAGTGTACTCATGTTGTTGTGACCGCGCTCATTGCCAGCCCTCCACCCCGCTCATGTCCGGTAACCGGTGCGCGACCCCCTTGTGACAGTCGACGCAGGTTTTCTCGCCGGCGGCCAGCGCGGTGGAATGTGGCAGGACGCTGCGCTGGCCCTGCTCGGAAAAATCCATGTACTCGAAGTCATGGCAATTGCGGCATTCCAGCGAGTCGTTCTCCTTCATGCGCTGCCATTCCCGCCGCGCGAGATACCCCCGACGCGCACGAAATTTTTCCGGTGTGTCGATGGTGCCGAGGGCAAAGGCGACCAGTTCCTTGCTGGCCTGGACCTTGCGCACGATCTTGTCGGTCCACTCGTGGGGAACGTGGCAATCCGAGCAGATGGCACGCACGCCCGAGCGGTTGGAATAGTGGATGGTTTCCTGGATCTCCTCCACGATCGGGGCGTGGCAACTGGAACAGAATGCCTCGGTGTTGGTCGCCTCCATGCCGGTGTTGAACGCACCCCAGAACAGGATGCCGCCGACAAAGCCCATCCCCAGCAACACACCGGCGGCCGCATTGCTCGGTTTCGACAGCCTGCGCCAGAATGCGCCCAGCAAACGCTTCATGGAATTCCCAAGAAACTGTTCACGCTACTGCAGGGAGTCTACGCGCCTGAAGGTGTTCTCGATCAACACCTCCGTGTCGGCCTGAACCACGTGGCACTGGAGACAGAAATAACGGCGCGGCGAGACGTCCGCCAGGACCTCGCCTTCACGGGTTTCATAGTGCGTCACGCTGATGCGTGTCGCGCCACTTGCAACGGATCGCTTGAAACTGTGACAGGACAGGCACTGGTTGGCGTTGGTGGACAACTCGTAACCGCGGATCGAGTGCGGGATCAGCGGCGGCTGGTACACGTACTCGCTGGGAAACGGGCTGCGATCCCGGGGCACCGCCTTGAGCGGTTCCGCCGGATTGGTCGCATCGAGTTCGTGGCGGCCACGCAGGGAATTCAGCCCACCATTATTGACGTTCTCGATGACGGGCCGGTCGGGCTCCAGTTCCTGGGCGAGGCTGACCGGCAGGGGCGCCCCCAGAACTGCGCCGACAATGCAGAGTGCACCGTACTTCCTTATCGGACTGCCCATCGTCTTCACACCTTCAAGACCTTGACCGCGCATTTCTTGAAGTCGGTTTGCTTGGACAGCGGGTCAGTCGCGTCCAGCGTCAGCTTGTTGATCAGCACCCGGGAGTCGAACCAGGGCACGAAAACGAGTCCCTGGGGTGGGCGGTTGCGGCCACGGGTCTCCACCCGGCAACGGATCTCGCCCCGGCGCGAGCGCACCAGCACCTCGTCGCCACGACGCAGGCCGCGGCCTTTCGCGTCGTTCGGGTGGATGTAACACAGCGCGTCGGGGACGGCGCGGTGGAGTTCCGGTACGCGCTGGGTCATGGAACCCGAGTGCCAGTGCTCCAGCACCCGTCCCGTGGTCAACCACAGGTCGTATTCCTCGTCGGGCGACTCCGGAGGGGGTTCGTAGGGTGCAAAGATGATGTTGGCCTTGCCGTCCTTGTGGCCGTAGAACTCGAATCCCGCGCCCGCGCTGACGTAGGGGTCGGCGCCTTCCCTGAAGCGCCACAGGGTTTCCCGGCCGTCGACCACCGGCCAGCGCAGGCCACGCTCCTGGTGGTAGCGCTCGTAGGGCGCCAGGTCGTGGCCGTGCCCGCGACCGAAGGTCGCGTATTCCTCAAACAAGCCTTTCTGCACGTAATACCCCAGTGCATGGGATTCGTCGTTCAGTTCACGCGCTTCCGACTCGGGGTAGCGATCGACCTCACCGTTGCGGAACAACACCTCGTACAGGGTCTTCCCGCGGTACTCCGGCATCGCGGCAAGCAAGGCCTCGGTCCACACCTCCTCCATGCGGAAGCGCTTGGTGAACTCCATGATCTGCCACAGGTCCGAGCGGCTCTCCCCCGGGGGCGAGACCTGCTGGTACCAGGTCTGGGTGCGACGCTCCGCGTTGCCGTATGCGCCTTCCTTCTCGACCCACATGGCAGTGGGCAGGATGAGGTCGGAGGCCTGGCAGGTCACCGTCGGGTACGGGTCCGAGGTCACGATGAAATTTTCGGCATTGCGGTACCCGGGCAGGCTTTCCTCCATGAGGTTCGGCGCGGCCTGCATGTTGTTGTTGCACATGACCCAGTACGCGTTGAGTTCGCCGTCCTTCAACTTGCGATTCTGTGCGACCGCGTGAAAACCGGGCTTCTCCGGGATCGTGCCCTCCGGCAGCTTCCAGATCTTTTCCGCGATATCGCGGTGTTGCTTGTTGGTGACCACCATGTCCGCCGGCAGGCGGTGCGAGAATGTACCGACCTCGCGCGCCGTACCACAGGCGGAAGGCTGTCCGGTCAGCGAAAACGGGCTGTTGCCGGGCTGCGATATCTTTCCGGTCAGCAGGTGGATGTTGTAAATCAGGCTGTTCATCCACACGCCGCGCGTGTGCTGGTTCACGCCCATGGTCCACAGCGACATCACCCGGGTCTTCGGGTCGGCGTAGGCCCTGGCCAGGGCCAGCAGGCTTTCCCTGGACACACCCGTCTCGCGCATGGTCCGCTCCAGGGTGTACCCGGAAACCGCCGCCTTGTACTCCTCGAAGGTCATCGGGTGCATCGTGCCCGAATCGGGGTTGGCAGCCTTCCGCTGCAACGGGTGCTCGTCGCGCAGGCCATAGCCGATGTCAGGCGTCACGCGCTTGAAGTGGGTGTGCCGGTCGACGAACTCCCGGTTCACCGCACCGTTCCGGATGATGTGGTTGGCGATGAAGTTGGCGATCACCATGTCGGTTTGCGGGGTGAAAACCATGCGGTTGTCGGCCAGTTCGAAGGAGCGCTGGTAAAAGGTCGACATGACATGCACCCGGACG
>JBFGWM010000257.1:0-3380 GCA_041588495.1 Pseudomonadales bacterium
AGCACCGACTATGCAGATGACGGCAACGAGTTTGGGCTGCGCCTCACGGTGACCCTGCCCTGGTTGAACTACACCCAGTTGGATTTCTATGCGATTCGCTATCACAGTCGTCTGCCGCATGTTGGCGCGACCCTGGCGGGAATCGTTCCCAGTGCCGGACGCAGCATCTGTGACGCTTTGCAGAATGCAGGCGGATCACCGGGCACTCCGGCCGCAACGTGTGAGAATACCGACAACCCGGCCCAGTTCCCGCGCGCTAATGTCATGTACGAAGAGGACCTGTGGGCGTACGGGTTCTCCTGGGCGGGTAACCTGCCCGGCGGATGGTCCTTCCAGGGCGAGGTCTCACTGAAAAAGGACTTCCCGGTTCAGGCGTCCCTCCCCGAGTTGATCGGCGTGGTCGCGGGCATGCAGGGAACCTGGCGACCCACCGGCGCCGCAGGGCCTTTGGGCGCGATCACTTTCGATTGCAGTTTGCGGGAGCTCGACCAGGCGGGAACCTGTAATTTTGCCGACCCGGGTTTGCTCTTCCCCGGCCTCGGGGCATTTCTTGCCACCAATCCGGCGCTCGCGTCCCCGGGGCTGGTCGGACTGCCCACCGGTCTTCAATGCGGCAATGGACCTGGAGAGGTATGCGACACCTTTGGCGCCTACGAGATCGGTTCTCCGGTAACCGGAGACGGCATGGGCCGCGTGCCCCTCGACCTCCTGCAGACCCAGTTCACCCTGATCAAGCTGTTCCCGCAGATGTTCGGCGGCGACACCCTGACCTTCGTGTTCGAGGCCCTGTATGCGCGGGTGCTCGAGATGCCCGACAGCATCCAGTTTGAGACCCCGGACTTCAGCGACTTCAGCAGCCAGTCGCGGGCGGACAACGACGGATGGGCCTACCGCCTGCTGCTGATCAATGAATACTCAGGGTTGTTCGGATCCGGCTGGAACGTGAAACCCATTTTCGTGTGGTTCCACGATGTCGAGGGCTCGCTGCCCTCCAATACCGGCACCTTCCTCGAGGATCGCATGCAGGCCATCTTCGTGTTGGACTTTCAGCACACGGACTACAACGTGGTCTTCAAGTACGCCTGGTTTGGTGGTGCCAACTGCTGTAACGTCTACCAGGATCGCGACTCGGTGTCCCTGACCTTCAAGATGGCGCTCTGACCGCGTTCCGACCCCGGACGACTCGCCCGGCAAGCGACCTGGGAGCACGCTGTCACGCATTTGGGGCCCATGATTGTGTCCCGGGAGGGGTGCGAAAGTGCCCCCCGGGCAGGGTCGGCGGACACTGTTCCAGCCTTCAAACCGGCCCGAAGAAAGGGCTCCCGGCACCCTCCAGACCCCTCGTTCAGGTTGTATTCAGGTTGGAACGGCGAGGGTGGTTACAGGGTCGGTGGCTGTGAAACCGGGCGTCCGGAGGGCTGCGGGTTCGAAACTTGCTGATTTGGAAACCTTCGGATAATCGTTTATTTTTACAAACGCTTGACCTTGTCTACACTGATACTCTGGTTCCGGCAGGGTTCTCCCTGGTGACCTGGAGATCGATCGCACCGGAAGCCGCAAAGCCCTGTTTCAGGGTGACAGCAACTCCCGGTCCGCCCGCTCTACGGGTCCCGGCAGCACGAGTTGAAGTGTTCCACTGCAGAGGAAAAAGAGAGAATCAACCATGAAAAACACTTTCATCAAGAGCGCGACGGCCGCCGGTATGGCCCTGTGCATCGCTGGTGGGGCACATGCCTCCGGCGCACGCCTGGGTGCCGACCTGACGCCGATCGGCGGCATCAAGGCCGGTAGCGGCGACATTCCCGAGTGGACCGGTGGGGTCACCAAGGCTCCCGCGGGCTACAGCGAGGGCAAGCACCATCCGAGCCCGTTCGCGGATGACAAGCCGAAGATGACCATCGACGCGTCCAACGTTGATGCCCACAAGGACAAGCTCTCCGACGGCCTCCAGGCCATGTTGAAGAAGTGGTCCACCCTGAAACTGAACGTCTACCCGACCCGTCGTTCCGCGGCCTACCCGCAGCGGATCTACGACGCGCTGAAGGCCAATGCCGACAACGCGAAGCTCGCCTCCGGCGGTAACGGTGTGATCAACGCGGTCGGCGCTTCCCCGTTCCCGGTCATTGAGACCAGCGACGCGGATGCCGGCATCAAGGTCATCTGGAACCACATCCTGCGTTATCGGGGTGAGAACGTCGTACGTCTTTCCAACACCGCTGTAGTTGATCCCTCGGGCAACTCCAACCCGGTGTTCCAGAAAGAGCAGATCATGTTCCACTTCTCGAAGCCGGGCATGACCGTCGACAACCTGAACAACATCGTGTTCAAGTACATCCGGAAGATTCAGAAGCCGGCCCGCCTGAGCGGTACCCGGGTACTGGTTCACGAAACCCTTGACCAGGTGAAGGAAGCCCGCAAGGCGTGGCTGTACGACGATGGCCGGAAGCGGATCACCCGTGCTCCGGACGTTGCCTACGACACCCTGGAAGCCGGTCTCGGCGGCCAGCGTACGGTCGACAACGTCGACATGTACAACGGTGCTCCGGACCGCTACGAGTGGAAGCTGATCGGCCGCAAGGAAATGTACATTCCGTACAACTCCTATGGCATCCACAAGCAAATGCCGATCGAATCCCTGACCATGCCGGGTCACCTCAAGCCGGAACTGCTGCGCTACGAGCTGCACCGGGTGTGGGTCGTCGAGGCCAACCTGCGTGACGGTCAGCGTCACGTCTACGCGAAGCGTGTCTTCTACGTGGACGAGGACTCCTGGTCGATCGTTGGTTATGACCAGTACGACGGCAAGGGCCAGCTCTGGAAGGTGGGTGAAGGCTTCACCATCCAGTACTACAACGTGCCCACCACCTGGACCACGGTCGAAACCCAGTATGACCTGCTGGACGGCAAGTACGTGGCCTCGGGTGTGGCTGGCGAAGACGGCCCTGTCATGGACTTCACCGTGAATTTCGAAGACAAGGACTTCGTCCCCAACGCCCTGAAGCGGAAAGACTGATCCAGTCGATTCGCGGCAAGCGAGAACGACCGGCAGCCCTCGGGCTGCCGGTTTTCTTTTGGGGGGCGAAAACCGGATGCCGCCGCCGGATCGCGCCCCCGGGATAGCGGACTGCGCTAGAATTTCTTTACCGCCGGAGATTGCCATTCGGCATCGTTCATGGACCACCACGGGATGAAGGATGGTCGCTGCATGTCCTGTTGCAATCGAATCCACGCACGCCAGGTTGGCGTTCGCGCACCCGGGAAACCCCCGCCGATGCTGAACCTCAGAGCCGCCTCAGGTGCCGGGAGCGCTACGCCATGAGCGTGCCCGCGCTCACCATCGAGGGTCTGCGCAAGACCTACCCGCGCGGCAACGTGGTCGC
>JBFGWM010000258.1:0-3374 GCA_041588495.1 Pseudomonadales bacterium
CCAATGCGTCCGATGCGAAGAAAACTGCCGACGGAAAGGATGCCGCGGACGAACAGGACGACGGCAAGGTCGAGGAAATGTTCGACAAGGACTGATCGAACGGGGCACCCGGCATGCTGAGTTTTCTGCGCTCGCCGCTGGTCCGGCTCGCGTTCGGGCTGGCCATGCTCACGGTGGCCATCCTCATGGTCACCGATCTCCTGGGTTTCGTGCCCGACACCCGCAAGGCCGAGCTCAATTCACGCAAGGTGATTGCCGAATCCCTCGCCGTGCAACTTTCCACTGGCGCCCTCGACGAACAACTGGCGGGGTCCACGGAAATCCTCCGCTCCGTGGTGGAGCGCAACGACAGCGTGTTGTCCGCTGCCCTGCGTCGCCTGCGTGACGATCACACGGTCGAGGTCGGCGATCACCTGGCCCACTGGACCCTGGAGCCAACCGACCGCTCCACGCCCACCCAGGTGCAGGTGCCGCTCTACGAGGGGCGCGAGAAATGGGGCACGGTCGAGTTGCGCTTCCGCGAACTGTCCAAGGGCGGACGCCTGTTCTCCTTCGACGGCTCATTCGGCACCGTGGTGCTGTTCATGGCCCTGTCCGGTTTCCTAGCCTACCTGTTCTTCCTCAAGCGTGCCCTGCGTGAACTCAATCCCGAGGCGGTCATCCCGGAGCGGGTGCGCAACGCCCTGGACACCCTGGCCGAGGGTCTGCTGATCGTCGACCAGAAGGGCTATATCGTCTTTTCCAACCAGTCCTTCGCGCGACGCACCGGCCTCAAGCCCGAAGAACTGGTGGGCAAGTCCAGCGGCGACCTGGACTGGGAATACGATTCCGCCGAACACCCCGAGGACCTGCCCTGGCTGCACGTGCTGGATGGCAGGGCGCTCCCGGTGGATGTCACCGTGCGCCTGCGGACCAGCTTTGACGAGGTCTACAAGTTCGCGGTCAACGCCACGCCGATCACCGGGTCGGGCGACAGCGTGCGTGGCGCACTGATCACCTTCGACGACGTCACCGAGATCGAGGCCAAGAACGAGCACCTGCGCCGCACCCTCGGCAAGCTGGAGGAAAGCCAGCGCGAGATCACCCGCCAGAACCAGGAACTGCAGGTGCTGGCCACCCGCGATCCGCTGACCGGTTCGCTCAACCGGCGCGCCTTCTTCCAGGGCTTCGAGTCGCTGTTTGCCGACGCCCAGGATTCCGGCGAGGCGCTCAGCTGCATCATGGTCGACATCGACCACTTCAAGTCGGTGAACGACACCTATGGCCACGGCGTCGGCGACATCGTCATCAAGTTCCTGGCCGCTGTGCTGGCCGACACCTCGCGACCCACCGACCTGGTGGGGCGGTTCGGTGGGGAGGAATTCTGCGTGGTGCTGCCGGGCGCGGAACAGGACGTTGCCGCTGAGATCGCCGAGCGCATGCGCCTGCGGGTGATGGAGGGCGACGGCAACGAGTTCGGCGTCGGTCTCAGTATCAAGTCGAGTTTCGGCGTGTCGACCATCCGCAATGGGGCGAAGGACCATGCCGCCCTGGTGGAGCAGGCGGACGAGGCTCTCTACGTGGCCAAGGAGACCGGCCGCAACCAGGTGGTCAAATGGGCCGCCGACATGAAGGAAAAGGCTGTGGCGGCGGAAGCGGAAAGGCAGGCGGAGACGGGAGAGGACGCAGCGGAGGCGGCTGAGGCAGCGCCGGCGGCCCCGGAAGCCCCTGCCGTATCCCAACCGCCCGCCGCAAAACCCGAGCCCCTGCCCGACCTGTCCCATTTCGCGGAAGAGGAGGCGGCTCCCGTCGCGGTCCCGGAACCGGTTCCGGAACCCGCACCCGTGCCTGCGAAAGCCAAGCCGGGCGCAAGCCCGTCGAGCCGCCTGGTGCTGTTCGATCGCATCGACCAGGCCATCGGGCGGGGCCGGCGCTATGGCACCCAGCTCGCGGTCATGGTGATCGACATCGACGTCATGAAACGGGTCAAGGAAACCCTGGGCGGCGCAGCAGGGGACAAGTTTGCGAAGCAGGTCATGACGCGCCTGAAAGAAATCCTGCGCGACACGGACACCGTCGCGCTTCCGGACGCGGAGCCGGAGTTCACCGTGTCCCGGCTGGGCGGTGACGAACTGGTGATCCTGTTGACCGATCTCGAGCACGACGAGGTGACCACCGCGGTCATCCAGCGCATCTTCGTTTTGCAGAATCAGCCCATCACCGTCGAGGGTAGCGAGTTCTTCCCCAATCCCAAGATCGGCGTCAGCATGTTCCCGAACGATGGCGACAACCCGGATGAACTGCTGAGCCGCGCGGCGAGCGCGATGCGCGAGGCCAAGGAGAGCCCCGGGCGCAACAGCTTCCGGTTCTATGCCGAGGACATCAACCAGCGTTCCAAGAAACGCATCCGCCTGGAGGCCGAACTGCACCGTGCCCTGGAGCGCGACGAGTTCCTGGTCTATTACCAGCCGAAGATTAACCTGCTGACCGGCAGCGTGCAGTCCATGGAGGCCCTGCTGCGCTGGAAGCACCCCGAGATGGGCCTGGTGCCGCCCAACGACTTCATTCCCCTCGCCGAGCAGACCGGACTGATCGAGGAGATCAGCCTGTCGGTGATCCGCACCGTGTGCAGCCAGGTGCGTTTCTGGCGCCAGGCCGGGCACACGGAGACCGTGGTCGCCGTCAACCTCTCGGCCGTGGAGTTCCGCAAGCCGGAACTGGCCCGGGAAATCATCGGCATCGTGGAGCAGACCGGTATTCCGTTCGAAGGGCTGGAACTGGAGGTGACCGAGTCCCTGGTGATGCACAACGTCGACGCGGCCATCCGCATTCTCGAGGAGATGAGCGCGGCGGGCCTGAGCATCTCGATGGACGACTTCGGCACCGGTTACTCGTCGCTGAGCTACCTGAAGCGTTTCCCCATCAGCAAGCTGAAGATCGACCGCGCTTTCATCATGGACATCACCGAGGGCCCGGAGGGCGCGGCGCTGGTCAGCGCGATCATCGCCATGAGTCACAGCCTGGGACTGAAGGTGGTGGCAGAAGGCGTGGAGACCGAGGAACAGTTGCGCTTCCTGCAGGACCTGCGCTGCGAGGAGGCCCAGGGTTACCTGATCAGCCGGCCGCTGCCCCGCGAGGAGATGAGCGCGCTGCTTGCCGACCCGGAGGAAGTGAAGCAGATGGTGACCGAGTACGTGAGCGGCCCGGTGGAGGATGGCGGGCCGATGCAGCTGGGGACCTTCGGGGGAATGATGGGGATTCTCAACGAGGCACCCGATTCCTCCGGCGGCAAGAAGTAGCGCCCGGGCCTGAAACCCGCCCGATGAATGTTTTCCGTGAAAGATACCGCTCGTGGGAGCGTCGGCGAAGTTCGCCTGCGGGGACGGTCACGACGG
>JBFGWM010000259.1:0-3372 GCA_041588495.1 Pseudomonadales bacterium
CTGGAGAGCCGTGTCGCGGATGGCACCTGGGTTACCTGCGTCGCGGGCGACGCCCTGCAGTTTGAAGGGTCGGGCAGCTGGTACGTGCAGGATTTGCCCGATGCCGAGAGCGACGAACGTCTTTCCAGTGCAGATGCTCATGTGAGCGGCCCGCTGTGGGGCGCCGGCGAGCCGCCGGTGCGCGACGTGGCCCTGTCCCGCGAGCTGGCGCTCCGCGACAGCCATCGCGAATGGTGTGAACTGCTGGAGGGTGCTGGCCTGCGCCAGGAACGGCGTGCCCTGCGCGTGATGCCGCGGGCGCTGGCCTGGGAGCGCGACGCGGACGCCAGCCTGGTGTTCTCGTTCTCGCTGCCGCGGGGCGCTTACGCCACCAGCGTGCTGCGTGAACTGGTGTCGTATCGAGACGTGACCCGGGAGCGCGGCGAGTCATGAACATCCTGGTCAGCAATGATGACGGCGTGCGTGCGCCGGGACTGCAGGTTCTTGCGGACCACCTTGCGGAGCTCGGTAACCTGCTGGTGGTCGCGCCCGACCGCGATCGCAGCGGCGCAAGCAATTCGCTCACCCTCGACCGGCCGCTGCGTCCCGAGCGCCAGGAGAACGGGTTCTTCTCGGTGAACGGCACCCCGACCGACTGTGTCCTGCTGGCGGTTTCCGGTGCGTTCGACTTCGTGCCGGATGTGGTCGTGGCGGGGATCAACCAGGGGGCCAACCTGGGGGACGACGTGATATATTCGGGCACTGTCGCGGCGGCCCTCGAGGGTCGCTCGCTGGGCACGCCGGCCCTCGCGGTGTCGCTGGATTCGCGCCGTGGCGGCCATTTCGAGACCGCGGGCGCGGTGGCCCGGCGCCTGCTTGGCATGCGCGCGGATCTCGAACTTCCGGCGCGCACGGTACTCAATGTCAACGTGCCGGACCTGCCGGTCGGCGAATTGCGTGGCTGGAAGCGCACCCGCCTCGGACATCGCGGGCGCGCGGACAACCCGGTGCGGATTCGTGACCCGCGGGGTCGCGAGTGTTTCTGGATCGCCGCCTCGGGTGCCGGTGACGACGCCGGAGAGGGTACCGATTTCCATGCGGTCGCGGACGGACATGTTTCCATCACGCCGTTGCAGGTCGACATGACCCGGCATGATGCGGGGCCGGAACTGGATCGCTGGCTGGCGGACAAAAAGGTAATGGAGTGACGAGTTCGAAGCTGCACGGAATCGGAATGACCTCCCTGCGCACCCGGGAGCGGCTGGTTCGTCAGTTGCGGGAACAGGGCATCCGGGATTCCCGGGTGCTCGACGTCGTGCGAACCACCCCCCGCCACATCTTCGTTGACGAGGCGCTTTCCAGCCGCGCCTACGAGAACACCGCCCTGCCGATCGGCCACAACCAGACGGTGTCCCAACCGTATATCGTTGCGCGCATGACCGAGGCCCTGGTTGCCGAGGGGCGTCCGGAGCGGGTTCTGGAGATCGGCACGGGTTCCGGGTACCAGACAGCCATCCTCGCCCAGCTCGCGGGAAAGGTGTACAGCGTGGAGCGCATCGGGACCCTGCTCAACAAGGCCCGGGAGCGCATGCGCACCCTCGGCTACCGGAACGTGATGTTCCGCCACGGCGACGGGGGCGAGGGCTGGCCGGAGAAGGCGCCGTTCGACGCCATCATCGTGACGGCATCACCCGTGGACGTTCCCGAACAACTGCTCTCGCAACTGGCTCCGGGTGGCCGGCTGGTGATCCCGGTCGGTGAACGGGCCTCCCAGGAACTCAAGCTCTACGTGCGCGAGAATGACCATTACCGCGTCGAGGTGCTCGACCTGGTTCGATTCGTTCCGTTGCTCTCGGGTTTCGAGTGATGTCGGAAACCGGCCCGGCGCAGGCGCGCGGCGGACTCGATTATTTCCTGCTTTACCTGCGCGGCCTGGCCATGGGTGCTGCGGACGTGGTGCCGGGCGTCTCGGGTGGCACCGTCGCGTTCATCACCGGGATCTACGAGGAACTCATCAACTCCATCCGCGCGGTGACGCCGGCCGCGCTGCGGGTCCTTTTCACCGAGGGTATTCCTGCGTTCTGGACCCGCGTCAACGGCTGGTTCCTGCTCGTGCTGCTCGCCGGAATCGCCACCAGCGTGTTTTCCCTGGCCAGGGTCATCACCTGGTTGCTGGAGACCTGGCCGGTCCTGGTGTGGTCGTTTTTCCTCGGTCTGATTGCCTGCTCGGCCTGGTTTGTCGGGCGGCGCATCGGCCACTGGACGCCGTCCCACATCGCGCTGCTGGTTGCCGGGGCGGTTTTTGCGTGGTGGCTCACGGCGGCGACGCCGGCTGCGGCACCCCTGACCCTGCTCAACGTGTTCCTGGCGGGTTGCGTCGCGATCTGCGCCATGATTCTGCCGGGCATATCCGGGAGTTTCATCCTGCTCCTGCTCGGCATGTACGCCCATGTGCTGGGGGCGGTGAAGGACCTGCAGTTCGAAGTGCTCGGCGTGTTCGCCGGCGGGTGCCTCGTCGGGTTGCTGCTTTTCTCCCACGTTCTTGGCTGGCTGCTGGAGCGCTACCACTGGGGTACGCTGTCGGTGCTGACCGGGTTCATGGTGGGTTCCCTGAACAAGGTCTGGCCCTGGAAGCAGACCCTGACCTGGCGTACCAACAGTCACGGCGAGGAAGTGCCGCTGCTGCAGGCCAACGTGCTGCCAGGCGGTTACACCCATGCCACCGGACTGGACGCCATGTTGCCCGCGGCCCTGCTGTGCATGGCGGGCGGCCTGGTGCTGGTCTGGGGAATCGACCGGGTTGCCGGCGGGCCGGCAAAGGACTCAGCTTGACAATCCGGATTGTCCGACAATCCTACTAAAAATATCGGTCTGTCAGGCAGTTATGGCTGTTTTGTAACCTTGCCCAATCCGTGGATTGGTGTTATTGACCCAGGTGAAGGCAGATTGCCAGTGCATTTTTTATATTTTGTTCTTATAAAAAATGCTTTTTGTATGTACGAATCATAATTAAAAAGGCCGCGTGGGAACTGCCTGCGCCGAGGAGCTCCGGACATGGATCAGTGCCAGAGTGGCGTCGTCCGATCCGCCCTTTGGGGTACTCGAAAATGGATTCTTTGTTGGCCATTTTTTCTCCTTACCGGTTGTTTTATAGGTGATTCCTTCGTCCCCGTCGAAGAGCGCCCCCAGCCCGCAAAACCACCCGCCCACCTGTACATCGTGTCCGAGGGGGACACGCTTTATTCCATCGCGTGGCGTTATGGCATGGACTTTCGCAGGTTGGCGGCCGCTAACTCAATCGGTCCGCCCTACGTCATCCGGAACGGTCAGAAGTTGCGCCTTGAAGAGCGTGAGCCGGCCCAGGTCCGGCGCTCCGAACCGGTACGGCGCGCC
>JBFGWM010000260.1:0-3344 GCA_041588495.1 Pseudomonadales bacterium
TATGCGAGCGAGGTGGAGCAGATGGGCATCAAGCGCGCACCGCTGGTCAGCTACATGGACAACAGCCCGGCGAGCATCGCCTACCAGCGGCTGTGGGGGGAAATTCAGTCGCGGATCTATCCGGGGACCTGAAACAGGACCGGATCAGGGCGCCGGCTCACCGCCGGCATGCCCGGGAACGAACTCGCGAAACTCGGGCAGTAACGGCGGCTCGTCGATCGCAAAGAAGTCCACCAGGCCGTCGTTGAACTCGGCCTGTTCCTTGCGCAGGACCCCGTAGCGCTCGCTGGTCACCTTGTTGCCCTGGGCCTGGTCCTTGAGGATCACCGGGTGGATGAACACCATCAGGTTGACCTTGTCATTGGTCACCTGGGTGTTGCGGAACAGGTGGCCGACAATGGGCATATCGCCGAGGAAGGGCACCTTGTTCACGGTCTCGCTGGCATCATCGGAGATCAGTCCGCCGAGCACCAGGATCTGATCGTCCTCGATCAAAACCCGGGTCTTGATGGAGCGCTTGTTGGTGACCACGTCGGAAGTCACCACCGCGGACTGGGTCACGCTGGAGACCTCCTGTTCCACCTCGAGGGTGATGGCGTCACCCTGATTGATGTGGGGGCGGATTTTCAGGGTCACGCCAACATCGTTACGCTCGATGGTCTGGAACGGGTTGGTGACGCCGGCGCCGGTCTGCGTGGAACTGCCGGTCACGAAGGGTACGTTCTGGCCAACCAGGATTTCAGCCTCTTCATTGTCCAGGGTCACGATGGATGGCGTGGAGAGAATATTGTTCGAGGTGTCGTTGTTGATCGCACGGATCAGCGTGCGCAGGGAGCCGCCCCTGAAATAGCCGAGACTGAAGCCGGCGCCCAGACCGGGGCCGGTGGTCCCCGCAAAGGTATCGAACTCGCTGTTGATGGTGGTCTGGCTGGTGGTGCCAATGCGCGAACCCGCGAGAGCGCCGTCCGTGGTGGACACGTTGGTGTTCCACTCCACGCCGAGCGCCTCGAGGGTGGAGTCGTTGACCTCGACGATGACCGCCTCGACCAGCACCTGGGCGCGACGGATATCGAGCTGGCGGATCACCTTGTGCAGGGTCCGCTGCACGCTGGGCGGCGCGGTGATCACCACGGCGTTGGTGTTCTCGCTGGCCTCGATACTGATATTGCCCTTGGCCACGGCCTGGTCGCCGCCTTCCTTCTGGATGCTGCCGGTGATGCTCTGCAGGATGGGGACCATGTCCTCCGCCCGCGCGTAATGCAGGTAGATGACCTGGGTGTTGCCTTCCCGCGCCAGTGGCGCGTCCAGCTGCTTGATCAGGCTGCGCACCTGCTGGCGCACCAGCGGGTCGCCACCCATGAGAATGCTGTTGGAGCGGGTGTCGGCCGCGAAACTGACCTGCGAGCCACCGTCCGGAACCCCGGGGGTCTTGGGCAGCATCGAGTTCAGCACATCGATCACCTCGCTGGCGTCCGCGTTCTTCAGCGGCACCAGCTCGACATCGATCTCGCCGGCCTTGTCGATCTGGCTGATGATGGACACGATGCGTTCGATATTGGCAGCACGATCGGAGATCACCAGCACGTTGGTCGACGGGTACGCGGCCAGGTGACCGACCTGCGGAATCAGCGGCCGCAGCAGGGCGACGAGCTGCACGGCGGACACGTTCTTGACCTTGATGACCCGCACCACCATGGAGTCGCCACGGAACTTGCCGCTGCGATCGACCACCGGAACCTCGATCTGCTTGGCGTTGACGTCGGGAATCACCTTGATGGCGCTACCCGACTCCACCGCCGCATAGCCATGCACCTGCAGCACCGAGAGGAATACCTGGTAAGCCTCGTCCGGGGACATCGGCTCGCCCGCATGCACGGTGACGTTCCCCTTCACGCGCGGGTCGATGATGATGCTGCGATTGAGTTGCCGCGACATCCACTGGATCAGCACGCGGATATCCGCGTCCTGCACGTTCATGGTGATCTTGTCACCTTCCATGGCCGGAGCCTGGGCCAGCGCCGGCGAAACCGCCACGGGCGGCACCAGCAACAGCGCCATGCTCATGCCGACGGTCATCAGCGTTGCGGCAAGCCTCATTGCTGCTGCCCCTGCTGACGGAGCTTCAGCTTGTTGCGAATCTGTTCGAGTTGCTGCTGCATGATCTCGCGCTTGCGCTGCTCGATGCGTTGCGCGGTGCTCGCGGTGCGCAGGCCGACGGAACCGGGCATGCCCTCGACCTTGGGGAAGAACAGGGTTTCCAGGCGTCCGGCACGGGACAGGACCACGCGGTCCGCGTACACGGTGTGCAGGGTGACGTTTCCGGGCATGCTGTCGCCGACCGTAAAAAATTCCACTTTCGAGTCCGGGCCCTCGATGATCGCGCTGGCGTTTTTCGGGTCTTCCGCCGCGAATGTGCCGCGCAGTACAAACCGGAGGTTCGTTTCCGGCAACTCGTCCACGTCCTGGTCGGCGACGCCGGTACCTTCATCCAGCGCGACACCGAACAGGTCCCACGCGGCGATCTCGGTTCCGGTCACCCGCGGCTTCGGCGCACGCTTCGCGACCTCCACGTTGCTGCTCGAAACCTGCGCAGTTCCCTGGGCCAGAAAGTTTCTAAACGAGTGTAGTTGGATTCCGAGACTTGCACACAAAATGACGATGGTCAGGCCCAGCAGCCAACGGCCGCTCCTTGGCGCGATTCCCCGGATGAAGTCTCCCAGTCCCTGCGCGGCCACCAAATTTCCTGTCTGCAAAGCGTGGTATGGTCACCTATTATAGATTGTTATTGAATGCCCTCCCCCCGGGGGCAGATACTGGAACGCGGGCCCCATGCCACAGGCTGAAACCAGCGAAGAAATCGAGCCCGGCGAAGAGGGTGCAGTCATCGCCGAAACCGGCGAAGATGGCGCCGGGCCACTTCGCAAGCTGCCATTCACGTTTGCCAAGCGCCACGGCGTGGTGCTGGAGATGCATCCCGAGCACGGACTCACCACGCTCTTCAAGCCCGGCCTGCGCCCCGAGATTCTCGCCGAGATCCGCCGCTTCACCGGCGGCCCCGTGCACCTGGAGGAAATCGCCGAAGACCTGTTCAACCAGCGTCTGTCCGTTGCCTACCAGAGCGGCTCCAGCGAGGCCATGCAAATGGTCGAGGGGATCGGCGACGACATGGACCTCACCAGCCTCGCCGACACCGTTCCGGAAACCGAGGACCTGCTGGAACAGGAGGACGACGCACCGATCATCCGCCTGATCAACGCGATCCTCTCCGAGGCGGTGAAAGAGGACGCCTCGGACATCCACATCGAGACCTTTGAGAAGACCCTGGTCGTGCGTTTCCGGGTCGA
>JBFGWM010000261.1:0-3336 GCA_041588495.1 Pseudomonadales bacterium
GCAAGACGGTTCAGCAGCGCCTGCAGGCTGGACACGGGGCTGAACACGCGGACCCCGGCAGCTTCCGCGACATGCAGCAGTTCCAGCCGGTCCAGCGACGAAGGCGCGTACTCAGCGCTGATCTTCTTGACCACCAGTGCATCGAAACCGCACAAGTCCGTTCCCTGCCAGTCCAGGGTCCCGGCCAGGGTGTCCAGCCGCACGTCTCCCATGTCGATCACCACGCGCTCCGCCGCATGCCCGGCAAGCGCGTCCGCCAGCGCCTCGGTCGACCACTTGCCGGGGATGCCGATCACTCCGACCCGCGGACTAGGCACTGAACAACGCCTCCACCGGAAGACGAAACTCCGCCGACTCCCCCGGCGGCACCGACAGGGCCAGTTCCAGCAGGTAGCGGGCACGGAGGAACATGCTGCGGGAAAGCGACTTGTCGAGTATGAAGCGCGTGGACGTCATGAACGAGCGCGCCAGGCCCAGGGCCAGGCGATGGTCGAAGCTGGTGTCACCGCATTCCGCGGCATATCTCGCCGCCATGGCGTGACACGCGCAGGCGCAGGCCATGATGCGCCTGCGCAACGCGCGGTCGAGAATCTGCAGCCGGTAATTGGACACCATGAAAACGGACACGTCCTGCACGTAGTCCGCATCGCGCGACCGTCGCAGGTCGATGAAATGCACGCGACTTTCCTGCGGGTCGTAAAGGATGTTGTCGAGATTGAAATCGCCATGAATGTACACCGTGAACGGCGCGGCGATTTCCGCCTCCAGTTCCCGCGCCGCGTCGACCAGCCAGTCGAACGACGGGCGCTGCAGGCCACACAGGCGCACGCTTTCGCGCTGGAACTCCGGATGCAGCTTCCACACGTCCGGCAGGCGTTTCTGCAACTGGACCATGAAGTCGACGGGCGCCGGTTGCTCGCGCCGGGTCCTGCGCCAGATGTCGCGAAGGGTCTGCTCCAGTGTCCCGAGGGCGTCACCCAGCAGGGGATCCCCCTCGCGCAGCAGAATCTTGTCGAACGTGGGCCCGGGCAGGTGTTCGATCAGCAGAGAGGCCGTGTTGCCATCCTTCTCGAAGGAGTAGACCTCCGGCGCCAGGCCGGGATATACCTCGTGCCAGCGCTCGACGCCGATCCGTTCCTCCTTGAGCTTGCGCTTCGCGCCGTGCTTGAAAATAGCCTGGTAATCGGCGCCGTCCGGGTTCCCGTGGCGGACTCCGGCCACCGCGCTACCGGAACGCGTTTCGGCCAGCGCCCCGAGTTCCAGCGCGTCCGATCCAGGGGCACCGGCAACATTCGCCACCGTCGCCTGCAATGACTGCAGGCTTTCCAGGCTCACGGACTGGCCCAGGCTGACCGCGATGAGCGCCTCACTGATGCTCTGCAGCGCATTACCCATGCGGCCGATGCCGTAGGCCACGATCAGCGAACGAATCAGGTCCCCGGTATTCTCACCGTGCTGCAATGCCTTCACATGGTGCTTCTGCAGTTCCCTGAAACGGCGGTCCAGCTTGCGCTGGATCTGCCCGATCTTCAGTGCCTTGCGGGTTTCCCTGGCCTCCAGTGCGTCCCCGATCATGCCGATACCACCACGCACGCGCTCCAGCATCTCGCGGCAGGCATCCCGTTGCAGGCAATCGGCATCATGAATCTCGCGGACCTGTTCGACGCAGTCGCGGCAGCGCTCGGCAATCCAGTCAAGGTCGCTGGCAATCACCTCGCTGCAGCGCAGTACCGGCACATCGGCCTCACGGATCGATGGTCCGGCCAGCCGTTCCCGGCATCCGTTGTGGATCCAGTTCTTGAGATTCCCGGAGTATCCCCGGCGGTCGAGAATCTCCCGGTGCAGGTCGGGGCGATCCCCGGCCAGGAGCGTTTGCAGTCGCGCGACCTGCGAATCCACCTCGACGATCAGAAACTGGAGGTTCTCGCGGACGCTCCTAGGAACTTGCATCGTCATCGCGAAAGATGCCCAGGTAGGTGTCCGGGTGCTGGCCAAGCACGACCGCGCCACTGAGGAAGGGATGCGACAGGGAGTGATCCTCGAGATCGGCGACAGGCACCCAGACCACCCCGACCTGGTGCTTGTCCGGGTTGCAGCCGTTGACCGGCACGTAGCCGGGGGGCACCTCGCAACGGAACAGGCACTCGAGCAGGTGCCGGGTGGTGCCGGGAACCGACTCGCGCTTGCGGAAATACTCGGCCACGTAGGCGAGCCCGGTGATCGTCACCGGCGTACCGATTTCCTCCTCGCACTCGCGCTGCAGGGTCTCGCCGAGAGTCTCGCAGTACTCCTGCGCGCCGCCGGGAAGGGCAAAGCGCACCCGCCCGTCCTCGTACTCCTTGCGCAGCATCAGAAGGCAGTCGTCGTGCACGATCATTGCGCGCGCGGCGCTGCGGATGTCCGGTGCCTGGTCGGGCATGCTCTTGATACCGGTTTCCTGAAAACACGTACTCTATCGAAGATAGACGAGCGTAGGCACCCGTCCCATGCGGGAGCCTGTACACGTACCTCGCCAAACTGGCAGCCGCGAACCCGCAGATTCCGTGCGGCGCCGGGCCAATGCACAGGATAACTCACATTCGGATGGGCAATCCCGCCTGTTCGCTATACTTTCCGCACGCTCCAATTTCGCTGAAACCGCCTGGAAAGACCGTGACCCGACCACGCCCCCCCGTTCGCTCCCCTGCTTTCAGATACCCGGTCACCCTGTGCATCGTTCTGAACCTGTGCGCCCTGCTTCCCGGCATCGCGCTCGCCGATTCGAAGGAGGGCATGTTGCTGCAAAAGGTGCAGCGCCTCGAGCAGGAACTTGCCGCGGCCCGCGCGGAACTGGAAGCGACGCGAAAGGAGAACGCCTCGATCCGGAAAGAACTCGATGCCGCAAATGCGCCGATCGAATTCGGCCTCCTCGGCGGCGACCTGCGGGTCGGCGGTGCGATGGTTTCCACCTACTCCATCGGCGATTACCCGGAAACCCAGGGCGCGTCCCAGGCCGGGGAGGACGGCGGAGCGTTCAGCTTTCTCTACCGTATCGGACTGAATTACAGCAACGGCCCCTGGGAGGGCCGCTTCCAGTACCGCTGGTACCGGGACAGCGCCAGCTACAACCTGCTGCACACGGCGTGGCTCGGCTACAACTTCGAGAATGAAAGTCACCTGCGGGTCGGCGTGCACCGGGTGCCGTTCGGACCGGGTCCCTACGGCATCTCGCAGAGCTGGTTCTTCGACCAGCACTACTACGTCGGCCTCGCCGACGACATGGACCTCGGCATTCATTACAAGGCGCCCCTCGGCAACTGGTCCCTCGATCTCGCCTACTACTACACCGACGAGGGC
>JBFGWM010000262.1:0-3264 GCA_041588495.1 Pseudomonadales bacterium
CACGCCACCGGCGTTGGAACCGGCAAAATCTGTGCTGAACTTGTACTCCCAGACTTTTTGGAAGGTCCCAGCAAGTTCAATACGTGCACGGCGAATCTCAAAATCCAGCCCGGTATTATTACTACCATCGTTATACAAGCCATCGGCGTTTTCCGCATCGAACATGAGACGTCCGCCGAGTTTGAAAGAATATTCGCCATCAACGGTATTGGCCTCAAACCCACTCTTAGTTTTGATGACGATATCGGCGCCGTCCGAGGTCACCACGCCGGCCGTCGCGCCGCCCGCGAACATCGCGGAGGCCACGCCCGCGTAGAGGGTCTTCTTTCCGAATACCGTGCGCATGCGTTGTTTCTCCATTCTTATTTTTCTCCCAAACCTGTCTGCCAGTGATTAATGATTGGTCTCATCACTCTTGGAACTGGCACCAAGTTTCCGGTCTGTCCATGACGGTTTTGTTACACGAACACTAAAATCTGATGACTCGGCGTGGAATTCCGGGTCATTCGCCGAGGCATTGACGGGAACCATCCTGCGATTGGTCAGGCGATCGACAGAGCGCTTTTTGAACGCCGGAATCCCTGGCATGCTCCTTCCTCCCTGGTCGCGACACGCGTGGCGACTGGCGCCACGGAAAGTGGCCCCTTGCTCATCAAGGTAGAAAACGATCAGGAATCATGCAAATCCAGCCAATCCATGCCCCTCCCCGGGCATGGACCTTGCGCAGCGAGCCTGCTGAAGTGGCTTGGGACGGGAATCCTGCGGCCTGGCAGCGCCAGGGGACGCCCGGTGCGCTCAGTCGCGGTCGCGCATCATCACCCGGATCCAGTGATCGATGCTGAAGTACTTCCCGGCACCGCTGAAGAACAGCGCCAGGCACATGATGAAATAGGTGGCGGCGAACTCGATGCCGTTGTTCAGGGACACCAGCTTGCCGTGCTCGGTGAGCCAGTCATAGTTGCAGCATTCCTTCAGGCGTTCCTTGCTGATATCGAGCCGGCGCAGGGCCTCCTCTGCGTTTGCGGAGGGCCAGGGGCTGCTCAGGTCGTGGATGGCCTGCCAGCCGCTCTGCCAGTGCACGGTGTACGCGGCAACCACCATGGTCACCATCAGCGGCACCGCGATCCAGCGCACGGCAAGCCCGGCCACCAGGAGGATGGCGCCACCAGCCTCGGTCAGGGCCGCGGCCCAGGCCATGAACTCGGGATAAGGGAGCCCGAGACCCCAGTCGGGATTGCCGAACCACGCGGCCACGCTGTCGATGTCCTCCAGTTTCTTGGTGCCGGCCAGCCAGAAGATCGGCGCCAGGTAGAGACGCAGGGCCAGCGGCGCGAGGAAGTCGATGGCCTTGAAACCCTCGATGAGGTCCTGCAGGCGGTTGGCTCCACGCACGATGATGTTGCTCATGACGGTTCCGGCTCCGGTTTCTTTTTATTCAGGTTGTTCAGGTTGTTCAGGTTGTTCAGGTTGTTCAGGTTGTTCAGGCGGCCCGGGCGCTGGCGCGGGTGCCGAGAATGATGTCCTTGTCACGCAGTTCACGCAGGGTCTCCGCCCCGCCGCGCACCACGACGTCGGGGTCGGGATGCTGCATTTCTCCGGCCACCTGGCGCAGGATCTCCTCGCCGCTGCGACCATCGACCTCGTCCAGCAGCTGCAGCATGCGCAGGGTCACGGGATTGGTTTCCATGAACTTCACCTCGTCATCGCGGTTGCGGTAGACGATGAGGCAGGTCGGTGTGTCGCCCGGTTCGGTGGGACGGAACGCGGGGCCGATGCGGTGGACCGGGTAGGCGTAACTGAGGGGCCAGGCCAGGGGCGAGACCAGCGGACACCCCGCGAGCAGATCTCCATCGCGTTCGACGGGCTCGGCATCGAGATCAATATCGGCCACGTCCAGGGCGACCTCCACCCACTCGTAGTGGGCCAGTTCCAGCATGAACGGGTAGTCGGTCTCCCGGGAACCGCGTTCCTCCTGCAGGTACTTCAGGAACTCCTGGCCGATCTCGAGAAAATACGGGGTGCGACACTGGTGGCTATTGAAGAACTCGCGCACCATGGCGTGCCACTCGCGGTCACCATGCAGTTCGCGGAGGATCGGGAAACCGCCGGAGATGAACCCCTCGATGTTCTTGTAGAGGAGGTCCCGGTAGATCTTCATGCGCCGGTCCTCGACGTCCTCCGGACAGGGCGCGCCTTCCGGATCACGGACGTGGGCGGCGAAAGCGTACTGTTTTTCCTGGAACGCGGGCCGCTCAGGCATGAATCGCCGTCGCCCCCTGTTGCTCCGCCCAGGCCGCCTGGGTCTGGCGGATCATGTCGACCTCGGCCAGCAACTCGGCAACCGGTGGGAAGTTGAAGTCCCGCTCCAGCAGCGTGGGCATCACGCCGTAAAGCTCATAGGCGTAATTGAGGAGATTCCACACCGGGTCGATCACCGTCGCGCCGTGGGTGTCGACGATCAGGTCCTCGGCCTCGTTGAAATGGCCGGCCACGTGCACGTACAGGATTCGGTCTCCCGGCAGGCCGCGCAGGTAGGCCTTGGGATCGTAGCCGTGATTGACGCTGTTGACGTAGATGTTGTTGACGTCCAGCAACAGGCCGCAATCCGCTTCGTCGATCACCGCGTTGATGAACTCGATCTCGTCCATCTCGCGACCCGGGGCCGCGTAGTAGGACACGTTCTCGATACCGATCCGGCGACCCAGGATGTCCTGGGCGCGACGAATCCGCCCGGCGACGTATTGCACCGCCTCTGCCGTGAAGGGAATCGGCAGCAGGTCATAAAGCTGGGCATCGTCGCTGCAGTAGCTGAGGTGCTCGGTGTAGCAACGCACCTGGTGCTCGTCGAGGAAGTCGCGGATGTCCCCGAGCAGTGCCTCGTCGAGTGGCGCCGGGCCACCGAGGGACAGGGACAGGCCGTGACAGACGAACGGGTAGCGCTCGGTGTATTCGCGGAACTGGCGGCCGAGACGGCCGCCAACACCGATCCAGTTCTCCGGCGCGACTTCCATGAAGTCCACGCGACCGGGCTCGAGGTCCGCGAGCGGGCCCAGCAGGGCCCGCCGCAGTCCGAGACCGGCGCCATGCACGGGCTGGTTACCGTTGCGCTGGTTCACTGGTTTGCAAGTGCCAATCGTCACTGTTCAGGCGACCTGATCAGTGACCGCACTTGCCCTCGCCACACTTGCCTTCGGTGGCTTTCTTTTCGCCACCACACTTGCCTTCACCACACTTGCCTTCGGTGGCTTTCTTGTCGCCGCCACA
>JBFGWM010000263.1:0-3205 GCA_041588495.1 Pseudomonadales bacterium
GGACGACACCGAGTTCCAGTACAAGTGCACGGATGTCTATGCGCCGGAGCACGAACGCACCATCCTGTGGAACGATCCGGCCCTGGGCATTGACTGGCCCCTGGAAGGCGCCCAACCCGTGCTCTCCGAGAAGGACGCGGTAGGCACCCTGCTGGAGGACGCCGAGGTTTACCCGTGAAGATCCTCGTCACCGGGGCCTCCGGCCAGCTGGGCCGCGAAGTCGCCCGCGCCGCCCCCAAGGTCATGAACCTGCAGCTCGCCGGGTCCGCCGACATCGACATCGCCGACCACGACAGCGTGTTCTTCGCCTGCGAGTCGTTTCGTCCCGACTGGATCGTCAACTGCGCCGCCTACACCCAGGTCGACCGCGCCGAGGAGGAAAGCGAGGCCGCCCACGCGGCCAATGCCGAAGGGCCGCGCATCCTCGCGGAAGCCGCCATGGAGTACGGGGCGCGCCTGCTCCACGTGTCCACCGATTTCGTGTTCGACGGCAACCAGGGTCGCCCCTATGCGCCGGGGGACATGCCCAATCCCCAGGGCGCCTACGGGCTGAGCAAGCTGCGCGGCGAGGAGAACGTGCTCCGCGTGGCGGCCGACCGCAGCATCATCATCCGCACGGCGTGGGTGTACTCGGCCCTGGGCAGCAATTTCGTCACCACCATGCTGCGCCTCATGAACGAACGCCAGGAACTCGGCGTGGTGGCGGACCAGGTCGGCACCCCGACCTGGGCCCACAACCTCGCGGTGATCATGTGGCGGGCGATCCAGGCGGACCTGTCTTCCGGGCTCTACCACTGGACCGACGCCGGCGTGTGCAGCTGGTACGACTTCGCCATCGCCATCCAGGAGGAGGCGCTGGAACTCGACATGCTGGACCGGGCGATTCCCATTTCCCCGCTGCGCACCGAGGACTACCCGACCCTCGCGCGGCGCCCCTCCTACAGCGTGCTGGACAAGACCGCGATACTGAACACACTGGAAATCAGGGGCGAGCACTGGCGCAAGGCCCTGCGCGGCATGCTCCTCGACCTGCAGGATGAAAACCATGGCTAGATTACTCGTAACCGGGGCGGCGGGCTTCATCGGCGCCAATTTCGTGCACTACTGGTTGCGGGAGAAACCCGGGGACCGGGTCGTCGGTCTCGACGCCCTCACCTATGCCGGCAACCGCGCCAACCTCGACGACGTCGAGGGACACGACGACTTCCGTTTCGTGGAAGGCGACATTTGCGACCAGGACCTCGCCGAGGAGCTATTGCGCGAGGAGAAGATTGACACCCTGGTCCATTTCGCCGCCGAAAGCCACGTCGACCGCTCCATCACCGGGCCGGACGCCTTCATCGAGACCAACATCGTCGGCACCCACAGCCTGCTGAAGGCAGCCCGCAAGGTGTGGATGTCGGACGGCAACCCGGTGGAGAACCACCTGTTCCAACACGTCTCCACCGACGAGGTATACGGCACCCTGGAGCCCGATGACCCGCCGTTCAGCGAGACCACCCCCTACGCCCCCAATTCGCCCTACTCGGCGAGCAAGGCCGGCTCCGACCACCTGGTGCGGGCCTACCATCACACCTACGGGATGCGGGTCACCACCACCAACTGCTCCAACAACTACGGCCCCTACCAGTTTCCGGAGAAACTCATCCCGCTGTGCCTGCACAACATGCTGGTGGGCAAGCCGCTGCCCATCTACGGCGACGGCAAGAACATCCGCGACTGGCTGTACGTCGAGGACCACTGCCACGGCATCCACCTGGTGATCGACAACGGCCGCCTCGGCGAGACCTACAACATCGGCGGCAACAACGAGTGGACCAACATCGACATCGTGACCACCATGTGCCAGCTGGTGGACGATTTCTTTTCGCGGACGGGCGAACTTCGCGAACGCTACCCGGACGCGCCCGCGGCCCGCGACGAGCCCACCGAGTCGCTGATCACCTTCGTCACCGACCGCCCCGGGCACGACCGCCGCTACGCCATCGACGCCCGCAAAATCATGGGTGAGCTCGGCTACGAGCCACGCGAGACCTTCGAGACCGGCATCCGCAAGACGATCCACTGGTACCTCGAACACGAGGCCTGGTGGAAACCGCTGATCGAGCGCGCCGGCCAGTGAACCCGACCCCAGGCCCCAGGGACCGAATGCCATGAGCGAACCCGTCCTCACCATCCTGATTCCCAACTACCGGACCCCGGACCTGACCAGGATCTGCCTGCGCCTGCTGCGCAAGCACACGGACTGCAGCCGGATCCACGTGATCGCCATCGACAACAATTCCGGCGATGCCTCGACCGAGTACCTGCGCAGCCTGGACTGGATCGAACTGATCGAGCGCGAGGGTATCCCCGGCGAGAACGGGCCTGAATCCCACGCGCGCGCCCTCGACATGGCGGTGGAACGCGTCACCACGCCCTACTTCCTGTCCATCCACACGGACACCTTCGTGCGTCGCAACGACTGGCTCGACTACCTGCTCTCGCATATCGACGGCAAGGACAAGGTGGGCGGCGTGGGCTCCTGGAAGCTGGAAAGCAAGACCGCGCTGCGCCGCTGGGCGAAGAAACTGGAGCAGAAGGTGCAGGGTGGCTACTACGACGCGATCGGCAAGGACGATCACAAGATCGAGGGCAAGGGACGCAACTACCTGTACCTGCGCAGCCACTGCGCCCTGTACCGTACCGCCCCGGTAAAGGAGAACAACCTGGTGTTCGACGCCCTGGACGGGGACCGCGCCTGCGGCCAGGTGATCCACAAGTCCCTGCAGGACATGGGCTACGAGATGATCTTCCTCGAGTCCGAGGACCTCGGGAAATACATGGACCACGTCAACCACGCGACCATGGTCCTGAACCCGGAACTGAGCTCGAAGAAGGAAGCGCGTCCCAAGGACATCAAGCGCGTGCAGGACGCACTCAAGGCGGTCAACGCCGACCAGATCCTCGCAGACACCAGCCTCGACGCCTGACGCCACGCACCCGGCGCGCGCACCACCCGGGCGCGAACCTGGCCGATACGGCGCCTAACCGGGGTCCGCCGGCATGAAATCGAATTCGTCCTGGTCCTTCCCGCCGAAGCCGCTGCGCAGGTGCAGGTCGCGCTGGGGAAACGGGATCTCGATGCCGTGTTCCACCAGCTGGGTCTCGAGTTCCCAGAGATAGGCGCTCTGCACCTTGCCCGGGGTGCGCACCGCGTCCGGCA
>JBFGWM010000264.1:0-3201 GCA_041588495.1 Pseudomonadales bacterium
CCGAGGAAGAAAAGATTCACGGGAAAAACTCCGGGTCTGCGGAAGAATGGGCTCGCAAATACCCGGCCGCCGTGCCCTGCAATGCAGGCCGGGATAATTTGAATTATTATCCCTGAGCGACGTTCAGACCAGACCTGTCCGGAGGACCTCCCGCCCCATGGCAAGCAAAACGGCAAAAAGAAACGCTTTTTATGCCCAGTCCGGCGGGGTCACCGCGGTCATCAATGCCAGTGCCTGCGGCGTCATCGAGACCGCGCGCAAGCACCGCAATGTCATCGGCAAGGTCTACGCCGGGCATAACGGTATTCTGGGCGCCCTCCACGAGGACCTCATCGACACCTCGAAGGAGTCCGCCCGCCAGATCGCGGCCCTGCGCCACACCCCGGGCGGCGCGTTCGGCTCCTGTCGTTACAAGCTGCAGGACATCAACAAGAATTCCGCGGAATACGAGCGCCTCATCGAGGTGTTCCGCGCCCACGACATCGGTTACTTCTTTTATAACGGCGGTGGCGACTCCCAGGACACCGCCCACAAGGTCTCCCAGCTGAGCGAGAAGATGGGTTACCCGGTCACCTGCATCGGCGTTCCCAAGACCGTGGACAACGACCTGCCGTTCACCGACACCTGCCCCGGCTTCGGGTCTGTGGCCAAGTACGTCGCCACCTCGGTGCAGGAGGCGGGACTGGACATCGCGTCCATGTGCGAAACCTCCACCAAGGTCTTCATCATGGAAGTGATGGGGCGCCACGCGGGCTGGATCGCCGCCGCGGGCGGGCTGGCCACCACCGTCGAGGGCCAGCCGCCGCACATCATCCTGTTTCCGGAGATTGTCTTCGACCAGGCCAAGTTCCTGCGCAAGGTGAGCCAGAGCGTGAAGAAGTACGGCTACTGCGTGATCGTCGTTTCCGAGGGCGCGAAACGCAAGGACGGCACCTTCCTGGCCGACGCGGGATCCAAGGATGCCTTCGGCCACACCCAGCTGGGCGGCGTGGCCCCGGCAATTGCCGGACTGATCCGCGCCGAACTGGGGCTCAAATACCACTGGGCGGTCGCCGACTACCTGCAGCGGGCGGCACGCCACATCGCCAGCAAGACCGACGTCGAGCAGGCCTATGCCGTCGGCAAGGCCGCCGTCGAGTTCGCCGTCGCGGGCAAGAACGCGCTCATGCCGACCATCGTGCGCAAGTCGGAAAAGGGCAAGAAATATCGCTGGGCAATCGGCGAGGCGCCGCTGTCCAAGGTGGCCAACAAGGAACGCAAGATGCCGCGCAGCTATATCAGCCGCGACGGCTTCCACATCAGCGAGGCGGGCCGTGAATACCTCGCTCCGCTGATCCAGGGCGAGGACTACCCACCCTACAAGAACGGTCTTCCGCAGACCGCGCAGCTCAAGCTGGTGCGGGTACCCAGGAAACTGAAGACCCGCTTCAAGCTCACCTGATCCGGGCAGTCAGCCGGACAGCAGCAACACCAGGGTCACCGCCTGGCTGGCCGCGAGCACCGCGACCAGGCATTTCCATACCAGCAACGGGTCCCGCTCGGCGAGAGGCGCTGTGCCCGCTCGCTGCAGCCCCGGATTCGGATGCCGCAAGTCGTAAATGAACTCGGAAAAGTCCGCGTAGCGCTGTTCACGACGCAGGGCCAGCGCCTTGCGCAATGCGGCATCCATCCACAACGGGACCAGGGGATTGTGTTCGCTGGCGGGCACCCAGGCGAGCTGTTCGAGGTCCGCGGGTGAGGTGACCCGGTCCAGCCCCCCCGCGTAGGGCGGCTTTCCGGTCAGCATCTCGTAGCAGATCACGCCCAGGGAAAACAGGTCGGCGCGGGTGTCGGCGCCCTGCCCCCACATCTGCTCGGGCGCCGAATAGGAGCGCGTCCCCAGGATCAGGTCGCGCTCGATGGGGCTGTCGATCTCGGCGATTCCCCCGACGTGACAGGAACCGAAATCCACGATCTTGGGCACACCGTTGCCGTCCAGCACCACGTTTTTCGGCTTGAGGTCCTGATGCACGGTTTCCCGGCGGTGGAACTTCAGCAGCCCGCGGGCGATGTGTTCGATGATGATGATGACCTCACGGATGTCGGGCCGCGGGTTCTGGCGGATCCATTCGGCCAGGGTGATCCCGGGCACGTACTCGGTGAGGTAATAGAGGCAGCTCCGTAACTGCCGCGGCTCGACCACCCGCGCCACGTAGGGGCTGTCGATCCGCCGGCCGATCCACTCCTCCATGATGAAGCGTTCGATATATGCCGGGTCATCGTCGAAATTCACCGACGGCGTCTTCATCACCAGGCGCTGGCTGCTGGCGGTGTCCTCCACCAGGTACACCTGGCTGCGGTTGCTGGCATGAATCTCCTTGAGGATCCGGTATCCGTCGAGCACCATGCCCTTGTCCAGCGCGGGCGGAAACGGCAGCTCGGTCAGGCGCCGATGCACCGCTTCCTCGTCCTCGGCATCCACGGCTTCCACGCGGATCGCCTGGCAACTGAGGTTGTCATCAGAGCCAGCGCGCAACGCCTCGGCGATGATGTCGCGACAGCAGGCATCGGGACTCTCGCCCATGCCCCGCAACTGCCCGGCGATCCAGCGGTCCTGCAGGAAATCGTGGACGCCGTCGGTACACAGGAAAAAGATATCGCCCTCGCGGACGTCGGTTGCGAGGTAATCAACCTCGGGCCAGCGTTCCAGCCCCAGCGCGCGCGACAGGTACTTGGTGTCCTCGTTGACGTAGGTGACGTGGTCCGTGGTGAGTTGTTCCATGCGCTCGCGGAGGCGGTAGATCCGCGTGTCCCCGACATGAAAAATGTGCGCGGTGCGCGATTTCAGGATCAGCACGCTGAGCGTCGTCACGTAGCCCTTGCGCGCTTCCTGGAAACGGTGGCCCTGGCCCCACAACCAGCGGTTCAGGGCGATCAGCACCTTGTGGGCGGCGGTCTTCACCGTCCACGACTCGGGTGTCGAGAAGTAGTCGGTCAAAAAGCCGATGACGCTGGTTTCGCTGGCCAGCTTGCCCGCCTCCGCGCTGCTCACGCCGTCGGCGATGATGGCCACAACGCCCTTGGTGGTCAGCAGGGGTTCATCCGGAATGCGGATGCCGATGCAGTCCTCGTTGTGTTCCTTGCGACCGGCATCGGTCGCCTGGCCCGGCGACAGTTTCCAGCTCAGCCTCAGATGCATATCGGGTTCCCCGAAAGACGCGG
>JBFGWM010000265.1:0-3195 GCA_041588495.1 Pseudomonadales bacterium
AGGGTCTCGCCGTCGAATCGGCACGGCACGATGGGAAACCAGCGCAGGCCGCCCTCCGCGTGCGCATCCAGCGCGATCGGCGCGAACAGGCGATCCACCAGTTCCGGATGACGGTGCAGCAACTCGTTGAAGATCGTCACCGAACTGGCGATGCGGCTCTCGCCGCCCGCCAGTGCCTGCCGCAGGCAGAGCAGCCCGACCATGTCGGCCGCGTCGCAGTGAAAGCCGATCCTTACCGGGGTCCGGTACTCCCGCACCGCGGGATCGGCCGGGTCCTCGCCGGTGTCGCGCACGTGGCCCAGCAGGTCGCCGTAGCGGTTCTGCGCACCCGGGACGCCCAGGTGCCAGCCGAGACACCAGAAGAACAGCGAGGCGGCCTCCTCGCCCCAGTCCTGCACCGGCAGGCCGCGCAGCACCACGAAGCCGCGTTCCCGGTGCACCTGCCGGACCCAGCCGGCGATTCTCCCGGACAGCCCGGGCAGCGGGAAGTCGGCGGCGCTGAGTTTTTCCAGCGGCTTGCCGGAGGACCGGGCCTGGTCGATGGCGGCCTCGATCTCCCGGATGTCTTCGGCCGAGAAATGTTCGATCCAGGCGTTCTCGTCCGGGAAGTCATCCCCGCGCCAGGCGGCCGCGCAGTCCAGTGGCGCCCGCGGGATAGCGCGATGCGGGCGGGAGAAGTAGGCAAAACTCTGGCTGCTGATCGACTTGTACATGCCGGTGATTCCGGCCGCTATTCCGGCTTTGCATGGCGACCGACGAGCAGCGCCCGCTCGGCAACCTTCTCGCCGTCGTCCAGGCCCTGCGACTGCCCCATGTAACCGGAGGCGTAAGCGAAGCGGACCACCTCCTCCTCGCTCAGCGGGCCGCCTTCCAGTTCGGCCAGCGCGACGCGGCGCAGGTAGCGCATGGTGCGGTCCTGCCCGTCGCCGGACTCGGTGCGGGTCTCGTCGAGCAGGCGGGTCGCCAGCGAGTAGACCGGTTCGCCGTAGTAGATCGCGTCCGGCTGCTTGAAACGCGCATTCGAGAGCAGGCCCGTGAGCAGCGCTGCAGCCGCGTAATCGATCTTGATGGGCATGCCGAGCCGCTGGCGCTGCTCGCTGGGGCTGTCCTTGCCGAGCGCCTCGTAGGCCAGGTTGTTGCGATGACGGATTGCCCAGCCGGCAATGGCACGTGCGCGCTCGTACAGGGCCTGTGAGGGCATCAGGGAGTCGCGCGGGTGCATCGAGAGTCCCTGGATGGCCGCGGCGAGCAACAGCTGTCTCGTGGGGAGCGTGTTCAGTTCTTCGCTCATGTTCCCGGTCCCGGTCAGATTCACCCTTAGATTAGTCGCCCGTGGGCGCGCGGTCGCGTTGGACTTCGTGACCCGGATTCTGGTTTAGTGGATGGCCCGGCCGGAGATGCCTTTACATGCCCAGACCGCCTCTGGATGCCGTGACCGCACTCCTCGTCCACGACGACGAGTTGCTGATGGTGCAGCGGCATCCGGCCCTGACCGTCTTTCCCGGCTACCACGCGTTTCCCGGCGGCAAGGTCGATCCGGAAGACGCGCGGGAACGCCCGGATCATCCGCATTTCCAGTCCTTCGAGCCGGCGCTGATCAATGCACTGGTGCGGGAGCTGCAGGAGGAGATCGCCTTCGATCTGGCAGTGGCGGCACAGGCAGGCCACGTCACCGGAATTCATGCACTGGGCGAGTTCACGGCGCCGAAATGGGTACCGCGGCGGTTCAGGACGCGGTTCTTCCGCATCGAGCTGAACACCCGGCCGGCGCTGACGCCGTGCGGGCAGGAGATCGTGGGCGCCGAGTGGCAGCCCGTGGCGGAGTGGATGGAACGCTTCGAACGCGGCCGCCTGCTGCTGGCGCCTCCGACGAAGATCGCGGTGGAGGCGCTGCATGGAGAGCGGGAACTGTACGCATTGCCCGGCATCCCGGACGACCTGGAGCGCGAGGACGCCGTGGCCTGGATCGAGCCGGTCGGCGGATTGCGCCTGTTGCCGGTGCTTTCCAACACCCTGCCACCGGCGCACCACACGAATGCGTTCTGGTTCGGGGACGCCGGCGCACGCCGCGTGCTGGTCGATCCCTCACCGGCAAACCGCGAGGAACTTGGACGGCTGCTCCGGCGCGTGGAACCGTGGGGGGTGGACCTGGTTTTTCTCACGCACCATCACCCGGATCACCGGGAATTCGCGGACGAGGTTGCCCGCCATTTCGATGTGCCCATCGGGATGTCGGCGGATACGTGGCAGCGGATCAGCGAGAAGACCAATGGAGCGTTTTTCGCGGGGCTGGAAGTCCTGAAGTTTGCCGACGGCGACGAACTGACCCGCTGGCAGGGGGAAGCCGTGCGCACGATTGCGGTGCCCGGACACGACGAGGGCCAGCTCGCACCCATGTCCGACTCGCGGGCCTGGTGCATCGTCGGCGACCTGATCCAGGGTGTCGGCACGGTGGTGATCTCGCCACCGGAGGGAAACATGCGGAAGTATTTCGCGACGCTGGAGAAGATGATTGAACTCGATCCGGCGGTGATCATTCCATCACACGGGATGGCGCTGGGGACGGCGCATTATTTACAGGCGGCTTTGGAGCACAGGCGGAAGCGGGAGGCGGAGATTCTGGCTTTGCACGAGGCGGGGAAGACGGAGGATGAGATATTGGCGATTGTTTATGCGGGGGTGGATGAGCGGTTGCTGGGGTTGGCGCGGGTGAATATTAAAGGGCATTTTGACAAGTTGCGGGAGGACCAGTGCACATGATGCAGGTATTCTTGACCGTGCTTCCTGTTGGTCGCGGCTCCGACTGATTAACGACCTGCACGCTTGGGAGGCTTCGGTTCCCTCACATCGCAATTTAGATCGGATTCCACCTTGTCATTTCTTATGAGAACTCTGAAGAAAATCTTTGTCAGGCTGGATGGACTCATCGCCTGGCTGGTCATCCCCGCAGCGTGGCTCCTGCGCACAGTGCGGCGCATTGGTGTTGACCAGCTCCCGGCCTGCAGAAAGGTATTACTCGACATGGGGGTTTTCCCGATTCGTAACCATTTCTATGAGCCTCAGTTCGACTATCGATACGGTAGGCAGCTGAACTCCGGGGATCGGTCGCTGCCCGGCATAGACTGGAATGAATCCGGTCAGCTCGAGTTCCTGAAGAAATTGACGCGATCCGAAGAGGTGGCGAATATACCGTGC
>JBFGWM010000266.1:0-3134 GCA_041588495.1 Pseudomonadales bacterium
CGCGCGGGCTCCCTGACCGGCGTCCGCGAGCGGGTTCCGGCTGAACTGTTCAATGCCGCGCTGGAGGCGGTGGCCGAATTTCGCGAGGTACACCTGGGCTGGGCGCGGGCCTATATCCAGCGTTGGGAAGCGGACCCCCGCGGCACTGGCGGCACGCCGTACATGGACTGGTTACAGCAGCTGGTAGACGAAACCCGTGCGTGGAAGCTGGGGGGCTGAGCGGGTTTCAGTCATCGAGCAGCTTTTTTTTCAACGCTTCGATCTCGCGTTCCGCGGCACGCAGGCGCGAGATGTCGAAGATCACGCCCCAAAGGTAGCGGTTGCCTCGCTCGTCGCGGCCGCTGGCGCGCCCCTTCTCGATCACCCAGCGCACGCTCTGCCCGGTGGCCAGGACCCGGTATTTCACCTCGTAGGGCTGGCCCTGGCGGACCGCGTCGAAGATGATCTGCGCCACCATGTCGCGATCGTCGGCGTGCACGATCTGCGCGTAAACGGACAGATCCTGGCCGATGATTTTCTCGGGGCCGACTCCAAGGAGGTCGCGAACACCCTCGCTGACGAAATCCACGGTCCAGGTATCACCCAGCAGCGTGCGGTAGACGACGCCGGGTATGTTCGCGATCACCTGGTGGAATTTCTCGCGTTCGTCGAGGAGGTTGTCCTCGGCGACTCTGCGCAGGGAAATGTCGATGATGGCGCCATCCAGGTGGATGACGTTGCCGTCCCCGTCGAAGCTTCCCTTGCCGCGTTCATGCACCCAACGCACTTCGCCGTCACGATGCACGATCCGGTACTCGATATCATAGTCCTGGCGGCGTTCCAGGGCGGCCTGGATGGTATCGTCGACCAGCTTCACGTCATCCGCATGGATGATGCTGGCGAAGCTGCGCGTCCGGTTGGCGACGAAATCAGCGGGTGGATAACCGGACAGTTCGAGGATGCCGGAACTGATGAACTGCATGGTCCAGTCGCTGTCGGCCAGGCAACGGTAGACCACGCAGGGAACATTATTGATGAGTTCCGCGTACTCGTCCGCGTTCACCGGGACCCACCTCCACGCAACTTCCGGACAAGGCTGTCCGGATCGTTTTCAGCTTAGCGTCGGTGGCGGCTGCCGGCCACATGAAGGGAACTGGAGAGCCGGGTCAGGAGGCGTCCTGCATGCGGTCCGCGGCCCGCACCGGCCGGAACAGGATCGATTCGTGGAACTCGCCGATATCGACTGCGCCGACCTCGCTGTAGCCCAGCGACTCGAAGAAATGCAGGTGGATGGAACTGGTGTCGACTGCCAGTCCGGCGGATTCGGGATCCTCGGCGACGATCTCGTGGACCGCATCCATCAGCAGGTGACCGAGACCGTGGTGCTGGAACTCCGGTTCGACACCGATCAGTGGCAGGAGGTGGATCTTGCCCTCCGGCAGGTGACGCTGAACCTCGTACTGGTAGTTCACGAAGCGGCGCGTGGAACCGATGCCGGCCCTGAGGGCCATGCGGACCTGCCACTTCCACTGGGTCGAGACGGCCAGTCGCGTGCCGGGGTGGCCGACAAAACCCACCCCGGCAAGGCGGTCGCCCAGTGCGACCCCGATGACGTCGTGATCGCGGTCGAAGTACATGGCGATTTCCTCGCGAATCGTCGCCCGCACGCGCTGGCGATACCCCGGCTTGGAATCGTTGAAAATGTACTGGTAAAGCGGTTCACGCTGGTAGGCGTGGTAGAGCATGGCCCGGATGATGCGGGTCGCGGATTTATCGACCCGGACGATGCGGGGTTCCGGCTGCGGGAGGCTCATTGCGGGGCGGTGGTCCTGTACTGTGATCGGGTCGGAACTCGACCTGCATTGTAGCGCCGGATTCAGTCCGGCTTCACGGCCTTGGCGGCGATCTCGTAGACGTCCTTCGATAATTTGCCGCTGGCCAGGATGGAGTCGATGGCGCCGCGCATCTGTTCCCCGCGAGCCGCCCCGTAGCGCCGCCAGCGCGTGAGAGGCACCAGCAGGCGGGAGGCGACCTGCGGGTTCAGCGCGTCCAGGCGCAGCACGTGCGCGGCCAGGAAGCGGTATCCGGACCCGTCCTCGGCATGGAAGTTCACCAGGTTCTGGTTGGCAAAGACACCGATCACCGAGCGCAGCTTGTTCGGATTGCGATAGTCGAAGTCCGGGTGTTCGAGCAACCGCTCGACCCGGTCGAGCGCGCCGGGGCGGGTGCAGGCGGCCTGGATCGAGAACCACTGGTCGACCATCAGCGGGTCGTGACGCCAGCGGGCGTGGAAATCTTCCAGCGCCTGGTCCGCGGCGTCCGTGTACTCGGACTGCACCAGGGCGCGCAGCGCCGCGCCGACCTCGGTCATGTTGTCGGCATTGGCATACTGCTCCCGGCACAGGGACAGGGCCTGCGGGTCGGGTCGCGCCATCAGGTACCCGAGGCACACGTTGAGCAGGCTGCGCCGGGCGCACTCCTCCGGCGTGAACCGCCACGGCAGGTTGCCACGCAGCAGGTGGTAGCTGGCGAACAGTTCGCTGCGGAAGCGGCGCGCGATACACGCGACCAGGGCCTCGCGGCCGTGGTGGATTGCGACCGGGTCGACCGTTTCACCCTGTTCCCCCAGCCAGGCCTCGGACGGCAGGGTCAGCAGGCGCGCCAGCATGGCGTGGTCCTGGCGGGGGTCCGTGGTGTCCCGCAGCACCGCCTCGAGCGCCGTCTCGAGGTGGCGGCCGAGCCTGGGTTCGCCGCCCTCGGCGACGATCCTGGTGGCGCGCTCGAGGCTTCTCTGCATCAGTCTTTGCGCTGCTTCCCAGCGGTTGAATCCGTCGCTGTCGTGCTGGATCAGGAAGCGCAGGCGTGCCGGTGTGTGGCTGTACTCCAGCCGCACCGGCGCCGAGAATCCGCGCAGCAGGGAAGGCACCGGTTCGGCGTCGAGGCCGCGGAAGGTGAAGCTGGCCTCGGTCTCGCCGAACTCCAGCACATCGTGGTTCTCCCCGGAGAGTTGCCCGCAGTCGAGCGGCAGGTCGTTTCCGTCAGGACCGAGGAGACCGATGCGCAGGGGGATCACCAGCGGTTCGGGCGCGTCCTGGCCGGGGATTCGCGGGAGTTCCTGGCGCAGGTCGAGGGTCCAGGTGCCCTGCTCGGGGTCC
>JBFGWM010000267.1:0-3094 GCA_041588495.1 Pseudomonadales bacterium
ACTGCCCGCCTTCCGCAAGGTCGAGCTGGGCCGGTTCCCGATGCTGATCGTGGACGACCAGACCCAGTTCTGCAGGGTCATGCAGGAGGAGATGCTGCCCCTGGGGGTGAGTGTCGACATCGCGCCCAGCGGCAAGATCGTGTCGCGGCTGGTGAGCAAGGCCAATGAACGTGGCGACCCCTACCGGATCATCGCCATCAACAAGGAACTGCCGGACGACAGCGGTTACACGGTCGCCCGCGCGATCAGCGAAATTGTCGATCGCGACAGGACACGCATCATTCTCATGACCGGGTTGCGCGACAACGAGGAGCAGTCGCACCTCGACGCCGCCGGCATCGACATGGCGATCAACAAGCCGCTTTCCTCCGCACAGTTCAGGGACGTCCTGGCGCTGTTACTGGCGCCCGCGCCCAGGAGAGCGGGCGAGCGTGCCCCGGCGGAGGCGCGGGTCGAGCGCGACTTCAGCCACCTCCGCGTGCTGGTGGTCGAGGACAACGAGGTCAACCTGATGGTGATTCGCGGCATGCTGAAAAAGATCAGCCTGGAGGCTGATACCGCAACCAACGGGCTGCGCGCGGTGGAAGCGGTCAAGCAGGCGGAACAACCCTACGACCTGGTGCTGATGGATTGCGAGATGCCGGAAATGGACGGCTACGACGCAACACGCGGCATCCGCGCCTACGAGGCGCAGAAGGCGCTCAAGGAATCCGTGATCATCGCGCTATCGGCACACGTCATGGCCGAAAGCCGCAACAAGAGCATTGATGCCGGCATGAACGACCACATGAGCAAACCGGTCAACCTCTCCGTGCTGCAACAGAAACTGGCGCACTGGTTTCCCGAGTAGGACCGCGCGGCCCGGTGTCAGCGCACGCGTAGAACAATCTTGCCGCGGGTGCGGAAGGTACGACTCTGACGCTGTGCCTCGGCGGCCTCCTCCAGGGGATACTCGGCCGCGATCTCCGAACGCAGCTCGCCGGACGCCAGCCACCGGCCGATTCGTTCCAGGTCGGCGCCACGGGCAGCAACCATGATCACCCGCGCCCGCCGACCGCCGAGGCCGAGGCGCTCGCGAACCATCGAACGCGCGGTCTCGGCAGCCGTGCGCGGCCCCGGTATCGTGGTGATGTACGTTCCGTTAGAAGCCAATACCCCCCTGCAGGAGGCCAGGTTCTCCATCCCGATGGTATCGAACACGACGTCCTGCCCGTCCAGCACGTCGTTGAAGCGCTCCTCGCGATAATCGATGATCCGCGCGGCACCCAGGCCGCGCACGAACTCGACGTTTCCGGCACTGCACACACCGGTCACCTCGGCACCCCGAATGCGGGCAATCTGCACCGCGTAATGCCCCACCCCGCCGGCCGCGCCGACCACCACCACGCGACTTCCCTCACCGACACGCCCGAGGTCCTCCAGCGCCTGCAGCGCCGTCAGGGCCGCCACCGGGGTCGCCGCCGCCGCCACGTGACTCACGTCCGCCGGCTTGTGAGCGATCGCCGACTGGTCGATGCAGATTTTCTCCGCGTAGCCGCCCATGTTGCCGAACAGGGTCTGCATGCCGAACACCTCGTCGCCGGCCTTCCACCTCCGCACGTCGCGCCCGACCGCCGCGATCACGCCGGAAACGTCGCTGCCGGGCACTTTCGGCCAGCCGCGCACCAGCGGACGGCCGACATAGGTACCCGCCCGCAACATCCAGTCCCGGGGATTCACCGCGCTCGCATGCACATCGATGAGCACCTGGTTGTCGCCCGGCACCGGGTCGGGAAGATCTCCGTATTCCAGCACCTCGGGTCCGCCATAGCTGCGAAAAAAGATGGCCTTCATGGATCTTCCTCTGGGAAACAGGCGAGTTGCCTCAAACTGCGACGGGCGCCTTGATATGGGGGTGACACTGGTAGTCGACCAGTTCGAAGTCCTCGTAGCGGAAACCGAAAAGGTCATCCACCGCCGGATTGATACGCATGGTCGGCGGCGGGTACGGCTCGCGGGAAAGCTGCAGGTCGGCCTGCTCGAGGTGATTGCGGTACAGATGTGCATCGCCGAGTGTGTGCACGAAGTCCCCCGGACGCAGGCCGCATACCTGCGCAATCATCATGGTCAGCAGGGCGTAGGAGGCGATGTTGAAGGGCACGCCCAGGAAGATGTCGGCGCTGCGCTGGTACAACTGGCAGGAGAGACGGCCATCGGCAACGTAGAACTGGAAGAACGCGTGACATGGCGGCAGGGCCATGCGCTCCAGTTCACCCACGTTCCACGCACTGACGATCAGGCGCCGCGAATCGGGATTGCTGCGGATCTCCTCCACCACCTGGCTGATCTGGTCGATGGTGCGCCCGTCCGCGGTCGGCCACGAGCGCCATTGGGAACCGTACACGGGCCCGAGATCACCATTCGCATCGGCCCACTCATCCCAGATCGAGACCCCGTTCTCCTTCAGCCACGCGATATTGGTGTCACCACGCAGGAACCACAGGAGTTCGTAAATGATCGACCGCAGGTGCAGTTTCTTGGTGGTCACCAGGGGGAAGCCGTGTTCAAGGTCGAAGCGCATCTGGTAACCGAACACGGACAGGGTGCCGGTTCCCGTGCGATCCTCCCGGGCGATACCGTTATCGCGCACGTGGCGCATGAGATCGAGATAGGCTTTCATTCCGCTATCCGCTATTCCATCAATCCGGGCGTACGGTCACTTTGCAGTGGTGTCCCCGGGATTTCCCCGCGTGTAGGCCAACGCCAGCAGAATGCCGCCGAGGAGAATCATGGGCACGCACAGCAACTGGCCCATGGTAACCCAGTCGAGGGCGAGGAACCCAAGGTGGGGGTCCGGCTCCCGAAACAGTTCGACGCAGAAGCGGAATGTTCCATAGCCGACCAGGAACAGGCCCGAGGCAGCCTTGCGCGGACGCGGACGCGCGGTAAACCACCACAGGATGACAAACAGGAGGACCCCCTCGAGGGCGAATTCATACAGTTGCGACGGATGACGCGGTTGCGCGTCGGCCCGCGGGAACACCATCGCCCAGGGGACGTCGGTAGGCCGCCCCCAGAGTTCACCGCCGATGAAATTTCCGAGCCGCCCCGCGCC
>JBFGWM010000268.1:0-3088 GCA_041588495.1 Pseudomonadales bacterium
GAAGACGCTGTATTTCCGCGGCGCGCGGATGGAGGCGGCCTATCCCCTGTCGATTCCGCTGCACGGCCAGGCGTTCAACATCACCTGCCACAGCTATGCCGACACCATGAACTTCGGCTTCGTCGGCTGCCGGGAGGCGGTCCCCCACATGCAGCGCATCGCGGTGTACACGGGGGAGGCGCTGGATGAACTGGAGGATATCGTCGGCTGATGTCGACGCTCCGGGTTTCTTGTTCCGTGGCTTGCTGCCGCGGAAAGGGGCGTGCCGGTGTTTTTCACGCGGCAGTTCTCACCTGCGTGGTGCTCGCGGCCGGGACGGCATCGGCCAGGCCGGTGGTACAGATCGCCACCGGTGAGTACCCGCCGTACGCGTCCCTGGAACTGCCACGCCACGGCCTCACCCTGCATGTGATCCGCGAGGCGTACCGCATCGAGGGATACCAGGTCGAGTACACGTTCATGAACTGGAACCAGGCCTGGGATGCGGCGCTCAACGGCTCGGCCTTCGACGGCACCGCGTTCTGGTTCCGGTCCGCGGAGCGGGCCCGCGATTTTCACTACTCGGATCGCGTCCTGGTGGAGGAGTACATGTTTTTCCATCGTACGGAGACGCCACTCTACGAATGGAACTCACTGGAGGGACTGGCACCCTACCGGGTCGCGGCGACACGGGGCTACACCTACACGGAAGAGTTTTATCGCCTGGCCCGGGAAGGCGCACTGAATGTCGAGTTCGCGTTCAGCGATATCGAGAACCTGCGCAAACTGCTCGATGGCGAGGCCGACCTGTTTCCCGTCGATTTCCTGGTTGGCTTTCACCTGATTCACCGGCATCTGACCCCTGAGGAATCGGCGCGCCTGTCCTTCAATCCACGGCCGCTGCTGCGCGGCGGCCAGTACCTGCTGCTGCGTCGCGGCCGTCCCCGCGCCCAGGCCCTGCTGGACGCGTTCAACAGCGGGCTCGCCCGTCTCCGTGAGAACGGCAGCATCGAGCTTTGGATCGAGCAACTGCGCAGCGGCGAGTTCATGGGCGGCTATGGCGTCCCGAGGCGGCGTGAATGAATCATTTGGCATGATTTGTTAAAAATAACTCCTTCCCCGTCAATACCCCGGCCCCCCGGATCAGGACAATAGGTCTCATCGAAACAGACCTTTGTGAAGAGGGCCGAGACCATGAACGAACTCCTTGACCTGATCTACGCCGTACTCGGCGACAACCCGGACTGGAAGCAGGTGCTGTTGATCAGCCTGACCCCGGTCTTCGTCATCGCTTTCGCCATCGAGTTCTACGTGATGCGCAAGCGCAACGACCTGAAGCAGTTCAACTTCCGCGACATCGTGGCCAACCTCGGCCTGGGTGGTTCCTACCAGGTGTTCGAGGTGATCATGCACGCGCTGGTGAGTGGCGCGGCAATCCTGTGGATCTGGGAGCACCGCCTGTTCACCATCGAAGTGACCTGGTGGAACATCCTGCCGATCTTCGTGGCCGTGGAGTTCTGCTACTACTGGTTCCACCGCACCTCGCACCGGGTGCGCTGGTTCTGGACGGCCCATGTCGTGCATCACTCCAGTGAGCACATGAACATGACCACGGCCATGCGTCAGAGCCTGCTGTACTCGATCACGGGCTGGTGGTTGTTCTTCATGCCCCTGGTGGTCCTGGGTGTGCATCCGGCAGTCGTGTTCCTGCTGTACGCGGTGGACCTGGCCTACCAGTACTTCATCCACACGGACTCGGTGAAGAAGCTGCACCCGGTGATCGAGTACATCTTCGACACGCCGAGCAACCACCGGGTGCACCATGGCCGCAACCCGCAGTACATCGACAAGAACTACGGCGGCGTGCTGATCATCTTCGACCGCATGTTCGGCACCTACGCCGAGGAGCAGGAAGAGGTGGATTTCGGGATCACCCGCCAGGTGCACAGCTACAACGTGCTGACCCTGAACTTCCACGAGTTCCTCGCCATGTGGAAGGACGTGCTGACCCCGGGCCCGCTGGCCCAGCGCCTGAAGCACCTGGTCATGCCGCCGGAGTGGGAACGTCCGGAGACGAAGCGCGAGGAAACCCCCGGGGTCCTGGTCCCGGAAGCGGCATAAACCAAACCCACCCCGACAGGGCCCGGTTCACACGAACCGGGCCCTTTTTCTTTGCGGTCTCCGCTGCACGCGACGCACGGCGTTTCTGTATGATTGGCCCCGGGCAAACCGAACGAGGAACCTGCCGTGGCCGCGTCCAGCCTCCTTGCACTACTCGACGATATTGCGACCGTTCTCGACGACGTGGCGGTCATGACCAAGCGTGCGGCCGGCAAGACCGCCGGGGTGCTGGGTGATGACCTGGCCCTCAATGCCCAGCAGGTTTCCGGGGTCCGTGCCAACCGGGAGTTGCCGGTGGTCTGGGCGGTGGCCAAGGGCAGTGCCGTCAACAAGCTGATCCTGGTGCCTGCCGCCCTCGCGATCAGCGTGCTGGTGCCGTGGCTGATCACCCCACTGCTGATGATTGGCGGGGCCTACCTCTGTTACGAGGGCGTTGAAAAGCTCACACACAAGTTTCTCCACCCCGCGGAAGATGCCGCGAACCATGCCGGGATCACCCGTGCGCTGACAGACCCCAAGGTGGACTTCGTCGCACTCGAGCGCAGCAAGATCAAGGGCGCTATCCGCACCGATTTCATTCTTTCCGCGGAAATTATCGTCATTTCCCTGGGCACGGTGCAGGACGCCGATTTCACGGTGCAGGTGATGGTGGTCTGTGCGATCGCCGTGCTCATGACGGTCGGCGTGTACGGACTGGTGGCGGGTATCGTCAAGCTCGATGACGGGGGCCTGTACCTCGCCAGGACCACCGCGGCCAATGCCTGGGGCGAGGTTCGGCGGCGCCTGGGAAACGGTATTCTCTGGTTCGCGCCCTACCTGATGAAGACCTTGTCCGTGGTCGGGACCCTGGCGATGTTCCTGGTGGGCGGCGGTATCCTGTTGCACGGCATCCCGGCGGCGGAACGCCTGCTGCATGCCGTCGAGCATGCTGCCCACGGCCTGCCCGGGATCGGCGGGTTGGTGGCGTTCTTCACGCCGGCCCTGGTCA
>JBFGWM010000269.1:0-3055 GCA_041588495.1 Pseudomonadales bacterium
ACGCCGTCGGCGTCCAGCGAGTAGATACGTTCCGCGACCAGCGCGTCGCTCGCGCCGCGCAGGGCGACGGAGATGGATGCAGCGTTCGGAACCCCGGTGTTCGCATCCACGATCAGGGCATCGCGGAGCACCGCCTGCACCGACCAGCGGGCCACCGTGTCGTCCATGGCGCCGGCATTGCGCGCGCCCCCGAGTATGCCGCCCAGGGCAGTCGCGATGCTTTCCGGCGCGGGGAGCCCGGACCGTTCCGCCGGCAGGCTGCCGCCGAGCAGCGACTGGACCGCTTCCTCGAACCGCCCGAGGTCACCGAGCAGCGCCGAGGGGTCCTCGAGCCCGCCGATAATGCCGTGGAATGCGCCGCGAATGGAATCGATGGTCGGAATACGACCCGCCGCCGGACGCATGCCGTCCAGCAGGATGGCATTCAGGGCCGACCTGAACACGCCGGGCGCAGGCAGCACGCCGCCCGAGGGCATGGCCGGCAGTACGCCACGCAGGGATGCCGATACCGCAGCCGGCTGCGGCACACCTTCAATAGAGAAATTGCGGGCCCCGCTGAGGCTGGCGCGAACCAGCGCCTCGAGATGGGAACCGCCCTCGCTCACCGCATCGCGCGGCAACGCCGCCACGCCGGCACTGAGCACCTCGGTGACGGTGGCGGGATCGGGCGCGCCGTCCGGCGTCATGTACAGGTCGCCGCCCTGCACGGCATGGGCGAGTGCCTCCACGACCCGCGGGTCCGGCAGCGCAGCCTCCGATTCGCGGAAGCCGCCAAACAGCCCCTTCAATGCCGTGGTCACGGCGCGCGGCGCCGGAATGCCGTTCTCACCGACTCCCAGGCCGCCGTTCAGCAATCCGCGCACCACGCCCTCGATACGCGGTCCGTCGAGAACCCCGCCATGGTTCCCCGCCGCGTTGAAGGCGCGAATGCCATCGAGCACACCGCCGGCGGCATTTTCCAGGACTCGGGCATCCGGGGCGCCACTGCGCCCCACGGGCAAGCGGTCCAGGACTGCTGCGACCACGCGTTCGAGCACCACGGGCTCCGGGAGACCCTGGGCCGAACCCGGCAGCGCATCCAGCACGCCATGCACCGAGACCGCGATCGCGGCACGGTCCAGCAGGCCCTTGTCGGTGCGCGGCAGTCCGCCGCCGAGCACGCCCTGCACGGCGCTGTGGAACACCTCGGTTTCGGGCAGTCCGTGGCTGGCCACGGGCAGGCCGCCCAGCACGCCAACGAGGGCGCGGGTGATCTGTCCCGCATCCGCATATTCTCCGGGTGCGCGGCGCATGGTGCTGGCACCCAGGACACCCTGCACGACACTCTGCAGTAGCGGAGGCTCGGGCAGTGCGTCAGATTCGTCCATGTCCATGCCGGCCATGACGCTGTCGACCAGGTTGTCGACATCGCCTTCCCCGCCGGCGGCAGTTCCCTCGTCCGCGGTGTCGGTCGACACCTCGCTCAGGGATGCGGCGACCAGCTGGTCCAGGGCATCGGCCCCGGGCTCCCTTTCCACTTCAACGGGCATTTCCGGGGCTTCGCCGGATTCTTCGACCTCTTCCTCCGCCGTGTCCGCCGCAGTCATCTTGCCAGCCGGAACGGCCTGGGCCCGGGCCAGCAGGGTTTCTTCTGGCACCTCGTCGGATTCGGGCTCGTCCTCGAACTGCTCGGGGCCCTCGTCCCCCTCGGCCACCATGGGCTCGTCGTCCATGATCACGTCGACGGTGTCGTCCTCGACCTCTGCCCCGGTCCGGGTCAGTGTCGGCGGGGTCTCGTCGATGGTTTCGAGCAAGGGGGCTTCCGCGGGCGCATCTGCCTTCTCTTCTTTTACTTGGCTCTTTTCCGCGGCCTTCGCGGCCGGCGGCGGCTGGATTCCTTCCACCTGGCTGAAATCGCAGATGGAGTCGTCGAGCACGACCTCCGACTCGCTGGCGAGTCCCTTGCGCGAACCGTCGACAAAATCAATGGCCACGGTGCTCAGTTCATCCGTCACGATGACCTCGTGTGGAAACACCGCATCACCGATACGCAACTTGCGCTCCGATCCGTCGTGCGCACGTGCCACCACGCTCCCGGTGAAGAAGGAGACCTTGCCAATGGGAGGATTTTTAGCCATTCGAATGCACCTGGTTCCTGCTCGCTTTTATCGTTTTCTGCCCGCTGGTTCCGTCATCGGGCGCGCTGGAGAAACGGATCGCGGCATCCGGCACCTGAGAAACTCTAACGGCGTGCCGAAATACCCGGTAAATATAGTCGAAGGACAATATACTGGGTTGCGAGATTAGTGCCAAATTACTGAAATGGCAGTCTTTCCACAATCGAAATCCTGAGTAATCAGGATTTTTTGAACAAATTGCCTGAATTACATCCAGCGAAGTTCCCGCGCGCGGTTAACCGCCTGGGTACGGTTGCGAACCATCAGCTTGTCGTAGATGTTGTGCAGGTGCCATTTCACGGTACCCAGCGAAAGGTAGAGTTGTTCGCTGATCTGCTGGTTCGAGCAGCCGTCGGCCACCATCTGCAGGACCTCCTTCTCACGCCCGGTGAGTGCCTCGATGCACAGAGCCGCTGCGTCCCCCCCGCCCGCGGGGTGCGCCGGCGCCGACTCGGCCTCGAAAGCATCCAGCACCCGGTTCACGTACAGGCCCTCGCCCGCCTCGACGAAGGCGCCGCTCGCAAACAGGTCACGCAGGACATCCCGCATCACGCCGCCCTCGTCGACGAAGGTGCGTACCAACCCGACCTTCACGCCTTCCCGGACCAGTCCGCGGGCCAGGTCACGGGCCTTGTCAGTCGCCCCGGCAAGGGACTGGGCAACGGTTTCGAGGGCCGTCAACCGGGCCCTGCGCAGGCCCATCCAGGCGGGGGTCAGGATATGCAGTTCGCCGATCATCTTCAGGGCGTCTTCGACCCGACCGCGCGCCAGCGCGAGCCGCGCCGCGATCTCGGCGACCTCCACGTAACGGGGATCGAAAACCCGGCCCGCGGGCTTGCTGACCTGCTCCAGTCCGAGTTCGCGGGCGAGGCGCATGGCCTCGTCGAGCTCACCGCCGC
>JBFGWM010000270.1:0-2971 GCA_041588495.1 Pseudomonadales bacterium
GGCCTTGGCGTTGCGCACGGCGCCGGCGACGTCCGGCGTAACGGTGCCCACCTTCGGGTTCGGCATCAGGCCACGCGGACCCAGGATCTGACCCAGCTGCCCCACCACGCGCATCGCGTCCGGCGAGGCGATGACGACATCGAAATTCATTTCGCCGGCCTTGACCTTCTCGGCCAGGTCCTCGAACCCCACGATGTCGGCGCCGGCAGCTTTCGCCGCCTCGGCTTTCTCGCCCTGGGCGAATACCGCGACGCGCACGTCCTTGCCGCTGCCGTGCGGCAGAACGGTGGAGCCACGCACCACCTGGTCCGATTTGCGCGGATCGACGCCGAGGTTCACCGCGGCATCCACGCTTTCCTTGAACTTGACGCTGGAGAACTCGGCCAGCAACCGGACCGCCTCTTCAAGTGTGTAGGACTTGTTCGGATCGATCTTTTCGCGAATGGCGCGCATGCGCTTGCCGGCCTTCATTTCACGCCCTCCGTCTCCAGGCCCATGGAACGGGCGGTGCCCGCCACTGTGCGAACCGCGGCATCAAGATCGGCTGCAGTCAGGTCCGGCATCTTGGTGTTCGCGATCTCCTCGAGCTGGGCACGCGTGACGGAGCCCACCTTCTCGGAATTGGGGCGCGCGCTGCCGGATTTCACGCCGGCCGCCTTCTTCAGCAGCACGGACGCCGGTGGCGTCTTGGTAATGAAGGTGAAGCTGCGATCGCTGTACACCGTGATCACGACGGGAATGGGCAGCCCGGGCTCCATCGCCGGCGGCTGCGTCTGCGCATTGAACGCCTTGCAGAATTCCATGATGTTGACGCCGTGCTGGCCCAGCGCGGGACCCACCGGCGGGCTCGGGTTGGCCTGGCCGGCCGGCACCTGCAGCTTGATGTAAGCCTGGATTTTCTTCGCCACGTTTCTTTACTCCTGTGTGGGTTCAGACGCCCCGCAACCCGCAGGCTACGGCAGCTCCCCGTGAGTCATGTCTGCGACGGCTGGCGTGCTGTCGCAGGACCCTTCGATCAGGCCGTCAGGCCTTTTCCACCTGGCCGAACTCCAGTTCCACCGGGGTCGACCTGCCAAAAATCAATACCGCCACCTGCAGGCGGCTCTTCTCGTAGTTCACTTCCTCGACTACGCCATTGAAGTCCGCGAACGGCCCGTCGTTCACGCGCACCACCTCGCCCACCTCGAACAAGGTCTTGGGCTTGGGCGCCTCGGTGCCATCCTGGATCCGGTTCAGGATCTGGTTGGCTTCCTGCTCGCTGATCGGCGCCGGATTGTCCGCGGTCCCACCGATGAAGCCCAGCACGCGCGGAGTCTCCTTGACCAGGTGCCAGGTGTCGTCGTTCATTTCCATGTTGACGAGCACGTAGCCCGGAAAAAACTTGCGCTCGCTGCGGCGCTTCTGGCCACCGCGCATCTCGACGACCTCCTCGGTCGGAACCAGGATGTCCCCGAAGTAGTCACCCAGGTCACTGCGCCCGATGTGCTCCTTCAGCGACTTCGCCACCTGCTTCTCGAAACCGGAATAGGCGTGCACGACGTACCACCGCTTGGACATGTAACCTGAACTCCTAGCCGATCACGCTGGACACGGCCCAGCTCAGCAACGAATCGATCGCCCACAACATCAGCGATGTGAGCAGTACTGCAACCAGCACCACCATGGTGGTCTGCGTGGTTTCCGTGCGGGTCGGCCAGACCACCTTGCGCACCTCGATGCGCGCCTCGCGCAGCAGGCCGAGAAACGCGCGGCCGGAAACGGTCTGGAACGCCAGCAGCGCTGCCACAAGCCCCAGACCCACCACGCCCAGCGCCCGGTACAGTACCGGTTCGGCACCGAAATAATGGTTGCCGTAAACGGCCCCGCCCAGGAGCGCCAGGACCACCAGCCAGAGGAATCGATCCACCGCCGGTGCTACTACTTTTTCAGCTTCCGCTGCCATTCAGTCGCCTGCGAACCTCTCCAGTCCGTATCACCCGTAACGCCTTGCCCTGCCTTTCGCCGGGCCGGTGAGTACCGGCGCCGAACTGGCAGGCCAGGAGGGAATCGAACCCCCAACCTGCGGTTTTGGAGACCGCTGCTCTGCCAATTGAGCTACTGGCCTATAGACAAGAAAGACCGGGGCCGGATAACCCCCGCGGGGGCATCCGGCCCGGTCACATCACCCGTGATTACGGAATTATTCGATAATCTTGGTCACCACCCCGGCGCCGACGGTACGGCCGCCTTCGCGGATCGCGAAGCGCAGGCCGTCTTCCATGGCGATCGGCGCAATCAGCGTCACCGTCATCGAGACGTTGTCGCCCGGCATCACCATCTCCGTGCCTTCCGGCAGTTCACAGGCACCCGTCACGTCCGTCGTGCGGAAGTAGAACTGCGGGCGGTAACCCTTGAAGAACGGCGTGTGACGGCCGCCCTCTTCCTTGCTCAGTACGTACACCTCGGCCTCGAACTTCGTGTGCGGCGTGATCGAACCCGGCTTCGCCAGCACCTGGCCGCGCTCCACCTCGTCACGCTTCGTGCCGCGCAGCAGCACGCCCACGTTCTCGCCCGCGCGGCCCTCGTCCAGCAGCTTGCGGAACATCTCAACGCCCGTGCAGGTGGTCTTGGTCGTCGGGTTGATGCCCACGATCTCCACTTCGTCGCCCACCTTCACGATGCCGCGCTCAACACGGCCCGTCACAACCGTGCCGCGCCCGGAGATCGAGAACACGTCCTCGATCGGCAGCAGGAAGTTGCCGTCCACCGGACGCTCCGGCTCCGGAATGTACGCATCCAGCGTCTCTACCAGCTTCTTCACCGCTTCGACGCCGATATCCGAGGCGTCGCCTTCCAGCGCCTTCAGCGCCGAACCGATGATGATCGGGGTGTCGTCGCCCGGGAACTCGTACTGGTTCAGCAGGTCACGGACCTCCATCTCGACCAGTTCCAGCAGTTCCTCGTCATCGACCATGTCCGCCTTGTTCAGGAA
>JBFGWM010000271.1:0-2964 GCA_041588495.1 Pseudomonadales bacterium
CCCCACGGGCTCGGTGGCGAAATTGGCCATGTCGCCGAGGCCGCTGACCACGTAGCCACCCTCGACGACCAGGTTGCCCGCTTCATCCAGGAACTCGCCGCCCGGATCGGTGATCCCGAGCAGTTTCTTGGTGCCCATGGAAATGCGGTCCGCGCCGGTATAACCGGACAAGAGCAGGTAGCTCCCAAGTTCCGTGGGCTTCAGGTAAAACGCCTGCCGCTTATCCCCCAGGGCATAGCCCGCGCCCGACTCGACCAGGTACTGACCCGTCGCGGCGCTCTTGATGGCCCAGCAGGCATTGGCGAACCGATAGATATCGGGATCGTCTTTCGCGGAGACCAGGCTGCTCGCCCCGGCCGAAAAACACAAAAAAGCTATCGCGCAAAGGGACTTGCGTGTGGTCATGGAAAATTCCTCGTGATCGCGGCGCGCGGGTTCAGGCCCGCTTACTTGACTGTACAGTAAGTATACGCCGATCACTTATTGTTGTACCAAGCAGCGATCGGGCGACCATACGGGAGGGCTATACTGCGTACAGGTTAACCGGTCGCGGCGTGCAAGGAGGGACACCCGATGCAAAAACCCACGATCTCACAGGATCCCATGTACCAGATGCTGCGCGACGAGAACGTCGCCGGCTTCAACGCGGAAAAAGCCGCCGGGAAACCCTGCGACCTGAGAGGATGCGACTTCCGTGGTCTCGACCTGCGCGGACTCGATGCCGGGGACCTCGACCTCACCGACGCCTATTTCCGCGGCGCCGACCTGCGCGGCATTGATTTCCGGACCTCCAAACTGCACGGGGCCAGCCTGGTCTCGGCGAATATATCGGGATGTTATTTCCCCGACGAACTGAAGGCGGACGAGATCGTGATGTCCCTGACCCAAGGAACACGCCTCAGGTATTCGTGAGCAGACCGGAGCACCGGGACGTCCGCCATGCTCAAGCAACTGGACAGTCACCTGTCCGGCCAGTCGCGGCCGCGGCTGGTCGCCTATGCGCTGGTGCTCATCGCCCTACTCGGCGCCGTGGATTTCCTGACCGGGTTCGAACTGTCGTTTTCAATTTTCTACCTGATCCCGGTGGCGATCGTTGCCTGGTACATCCGGGGGCAGTTGTTCGTCGGGATCTGTATCCTGTCGGCGGGCACCTGGCTGTGCATGGACCTGGTGTCCGGCCACACCTACAGCCATCCGCTGATCCCGTTCTGGAACGCGGGCGTCCGCTTCGGATTCTTTATCATCATCGCCGCGCTGCTCAGCAAGTTCCATGATTCGCTTGAACTCCAGTCCCGGCTTGCGCAGGTCGACGGGCTCACCGGTCTGATGAACGCACGTACCTTCAAGGATCGGTGCCGGACCCACTTCGACCTGTCGAAACGCAGCGGGCGCCCCCTGTCACTGGGCTACATCGACCTCGACGGGTTCAAGGGGATCAACGACCGCCTGGGACACTCGGTGGGTGACGAGGTGCTCAAGGCGGTCGCCGGGGTCATCACGCAACGGGTGCGCAGTTCGGACTCCGGGGGACGCCTCGGTGGCGACGAGTTTGCCCTGCTGTTGCCGGAAACCGACGTCGCCGGCGCCACCACCTTCTTCAGCGAACTGCACGAGCACCTGCTGGCGCTCGCGGCCCGCTACGACTGGCCGGTGGGATTCAGCATGGGGGTGGCGGTCTTTCACCACTTTGAGGGCAATGTCGATGCCGCACTCCAGCACGCTGATGCCCTGATGTACCAGGTGAAGCACTCGGGCAAGAACCGGATCCGGTTCGAGGCCTACGGCGAAGTGAAACCGGGACCCGGAACGCAGCCACGCCCTTAGCTGTATTGCATCAGTCGAGGTTGCCGCGACCGGCGATGGCCCGTAATGGCAGCACGGGGAATCATTCCAGTTTCGACGCCCAGATCGCCAGCTTGTGGCGCATGGCTTTCTGCGAGACCTGGTCCTCGGGAATGGGCTGGATCAGCTTGTCGTGCACCAGCAGGCGGTAGAGGTACTCGATCTTCTCGGCCGCGGAGTCCGTCGCCTCGAACTGCACGGCGCCGCGGGCCTCGCCATACTTCATGCCGGCCGTAATGGCTTTTTTGACCAGCTCGTTTTCATTTTTCAGCTTTTTCACGCCGCGCGAACCCGGATCGCTGTATCCCCAACAAGGATAGCCGCTGCCCGCGGACGCAATGGTTCGGGAGCGCTTACCCGGAAACCTTTTTCACGGTCGCGTCGATGAAGCTGCGCACCCCGATCATCAGCGCCTCGCGCAGGTCCAGGGGAATCGAACGCCGGATGGTCTTGATCGTGTCGGCCCGGATGCGCCGCTTGGTGATCTCGTGGGCGCGCATGTCGAGCTGGGCCAGTTCCTTCGCTTTCTTTCGCGCCGCGCCCTGCAGGGACTTGGCCGGCACCACACGATCCAGGAAGCCGACATCCCGCGCCTGGTTGGGGGTGAAGTATTCGGCCAACACCACCGCGCGCTGGTACGCCGCCGGGGTCAGGCGCAGGTGCAGCACCGTGGCCGCCGTGCGCGGCATGGGCAGTCCGATCGCCACCTCGTTGGCGGAGAACTTGTACGACCCGCTGACGCCGATACGGTAGTCCGATGACATCAGTATAAAGGTCCCCATCGCAAGGGCGTGACCGGTACAGGCGGCGATGACCGGCCGCGGGAAAGACAGCATGCGTGCGGTGAGGGTGTAACCCGCCTTCAGCATGGTCAGCGCACCCGCGCCACCGCCACGAAGTACCTTGAGGTCGAAACCGGCGGAAAACACGTCCTCGCGACCGGTCAGGATCACGATCGCCTCGTCCGCCTCGGCGCGGTCAAATGCCTCGTTAAGCGCCACGAACATTTCCGGCGACAAGGCGTTGCGCTTGCCGTCGTCCATGGTGATGGTGGCGATTCCGTCCTTGAGTTCGTAACTGACCAGATCGTCTGACACGGTTTGCCTCCGGTGTCCGGCGCAA
>JBFGWM010000272.1:0-2957 GCA_041588495.1 Pseudomonadales bacterium
CGACAACAAGGTCGCGGCGAGCTCCAAACTGCGCGTCGAGAAGTGGGAGGAGTTCCCGGCGTTCGACGGACTGCGGGCCATCGGCCCCGGGTTCGTCAAGCTGCAGAAACCGGGCAAGTACACCATGGCATTCCGCGCCGGAAACCAGTTCCTCACCACCTACCCGTTCACCCTGCACCTGTACGAGGGCGGGGACGCGATGAACCCCATCCGGAAATGGTATCTCGACGGCTACTGGCCGAATGTCGCGTATTTCTCCCGGCCCACGGACGAACCCGACGCGCAACTGAAGTTCTCCTGGTGGACCAGCCAGCGCGACGTGCCGGGCGGCGGGAAAGGCGCGAAGTGCACGATCCACCTGGTTCGCGATGGCCAGGAGATCGCCAACGGCGGCTCCCCCGTCATCATCAGCAGCAACCAGTGGACGTCCTTTTCCAGGAGCCTGCTGGCAGGCAACCAGCACTTCAACCTGTCCATGCTCACGCAACGGGACGGCGACTACAGCGTGGACGTGAAGATGAATGGCGCCACGGTGAAGTCCTATGCGCTGACCGTCCGCGATGGAAAGGTCGAGCCCCTCAAGTTCAGCCAACTGGGTTACGAGCCCAGCACCTCGTTCGTGGCGCCGCGACGCATCGACACCTCGTCGCGCTCGGGCTCATCCTACGAGATGCTCGACCTGTGGTGGGTCACACGGAAATAGTCGTACTATCGTAAACCCATGCACCGGGCGCGCCCCGCGCGCAGGCCCGCTCACCAGGAAAACCAAGCCCATGCCCAGAGTCCAGGTCGACGTCACCCACGATTTCAGCCAGCCCGTCGAGGACGTGTTCGCCGCCCTCTCCGATCATGACCGCCTGAGCGTGGTCATGGGCGTGCCCGTGAAGCGCATCCGCGAGGGGGACGACATGCCCAACGGCGTCGGGTCGGTACGGCGCATGGGTCCGCCAGTCGTGGGACTGCAGGAAACCGTCACCGCGATCGCGGAAAACGACTTCATTGAGTACCGGATCTCCAGCTTCAGCGGTCCGGTGCGCAATCACGAGGGACGGGTGGAATTCAGCACAAACGATGGCGGAACGCGGGTACGCTGGACCATCGGGTTCGATGCGCCCCCGCTGCTTGCCACCGCGATCCAGAAGACACTCAGCCTGGGCATCGAACTTGGCCTCGACCGCCTTGCGAAGCGACTGTAAGCGGGAAGTCGGCGTGGACGTCCGGACATGCGATGGGGGCCGTGAAGCGGAGCCACTAGGGTTCAGTCGAGCACCTTGAGCGTACCCCCGTCCTCCAGCTTTTCCTCGACCTGCCACGTGACACGCAGGTCCAGCCGGTGGCGGCCCTCGTCCTTGCGCGCGGTCACCTTGAGATTGAGCAGGCCCTGGGGCTCGAGCACGATCTCGTTGTTGTCGTCACTGAAGGTCAGGTGACCACGTCCGATGCCCTTGGTGATGGCCTTCAGCAGTTCCTGCAGGCCGCGCGCATCCTGCAGCGACTCGTGACGAAAGCTGTTCTTACCCTGCGACATTCGACCTGCGGCCTGCCTCCCGGATCCAGGCACCCGGACGGAATGCCTTCACGCAAGGATAGTCGCTGCTGACCCCGATCACCTCGCCCGACGGCAGGATGCTCGTGTAGCCCCTGCCGACGCCGGCCAGGCCCTCCTTGCGGCGCGAACTGCGGTCCAGGGTGATGTCGCACTCGATATGCAGCATGCCCTTCCGCAGCATGATGCGTTGCCCGTTATCGCGACTGCGGTGTCCGTGCATGACGACGTGAATACCGGCGCCATTGGCGGTCGCGACACCGTCCGCCGTCAACGGCAGGTCCGCGGCCCGGTACTTGGTGCGCATGGTGTTGGCGACCGGTCCGAAATAGAAACCGAACAGGTCTTCGCGCAGGGTCCTCCGGTACTCGCGGTTCAATGCCTCAACGCCGCCGCTCGCCAGCAGTCCTACAACCTCGTCATCGAGGCCCGCATGCACGAACAGGAACGCGCCCTCGCGATGGGCGAGCCTGAGGTCACGCGCAAACCATGCGAACTCGCCGTCGGCATCGAGGAACAGCCTGCGGCACTGCAGCGCTGCCGCGTAGACATCGCGCAGGCTCAGCCCGGCGTCCGCACAGGCCGCCTCGAAAGTTTCCAGCTTGCGTCGCATGCGCTTGAGTTCGCGCGCAACCGCCGCCGGGGACAAGCGGTCTGCCGCTGCACGGGGGAACGACTCGAACCAGCCTTCCGAGGGAAACAGTTCGCGTCGGCAGGCATTCGTCTTCGGCACATCGCTCAGCCACCGCGCATTGCCGACGCCGTACTGCTCGTACACCTCCCGGAACAACGGCACGACCTTGGGGCCCATGCGCAGGAACAGGTGCTCGGTCAGCGGATCACCCTTCACGCCCATCGCGCGCAGCCCGACCAGCAGGCGCACGTCGTGGTTGCCGGCGAGAGGGACGAAACGCGCCCCGGTCTGCTGGAACGCGCGGATGCTGCGCAGCAGTTCCAGGTTGCTGGGACCCTTGTCGAGACAGTCACCGCCGAGGATAAACACCGACTCGCGGCCCGCCTCGGTCAGGGAGAATTGCGTAATTCCCCGCCCGTCACGCCGCGCGCCGCCGGTAGCGACCAGGGAATTCACGAACGCCTCGGCGTCCGCGTGGGGATCGGTAATGAAATGCACCGGCCGCCCGGGCCACTGCCAGGGCGCGGCCTCCGCGGCCCGCGTCACCGCGGACTGCAGCGCCGACACGGACTTCGTACCGCCCCACTTGTCGGGATTCCCCGGGAGCCAGGGAGTGCGCCGGGACGGGAGCACCTCGGCTTCGCAACGTTTCCTGAGCTCAATGACCTGTGCAGCCATGCTGATCTGCCTCTTTCGGTATTCACCTGTTTTTTACTTGCAGATCATTGTGTTGCGCGAATGTTACGAGCGGATGAAACGACCTCCTGAAAATCAGTC
>JBFGWM010000273.1:0-2949 GCA_041588495.1 Pseudomonadales bacterium
CGGTCGCGCCAGTGCATGAAGGGCTGCGAGTTGATGTTCTCGTCGTCCTTCATGAAGTCCAGGCCGCCCTTGAGGCCTTCGTAAATCACCCGGCCATAGTTGCGTCCGGAGAGACCCAGCTTCGGCTTGGTGGTGGCGCCCAGCAGCGGACGGCCGAACTTGTCCAGGCGTTCGCGCTCGACGATCAGCCCGGTCGGTGGTCCCTTGAAGGTTTTCACGTAGGCGACCGGGATGCGGATGTCTTCCAGTCGCGCGGCCTTGAGGGGCTTGAAGGAGAACACGTTGCCGATGAGGCTCGCCGTCATGTTGGCAATGGAGCCTTCTTCGAACAGGATCAGGTCGTAAGCCACCCAGGCGAAATACTGCTCGGGGTTGTTGGGAACCTGTTCGACCTTGAACGCCTTGGCGCGGTAGCTGTCGCAGGCCGTGAGACGGTCGGTCCAGACCACGGTCCAGGTGGCGGTGGATGATTCACCGGCTACCGCGGCCGCGGCTTCAACCGGATCGACGCCTTCCTGGGGCGTGATCCGGAACAGGCAGATGGTGTCCGTATCCTTGGGCTCGTAATCCGGCTCCCAGTAGCCCATCTCCTTGTACTTCAGGACGCCCGCATCGTAGCGCCCCTTTCTCGGTTTCGTGTCTTCGCTGATCATCGCACCCTTCCGTAATCGGTTGGCTCGGTTCGAAAGCAAGGGGGCGATGCTAGGTTTTTTTGCCGTGGAATGTCAAAGCAGAAATGAATGAACGATCAATTTCTGATTTTTCCGGACAGGATGCGGAGGCGTCGGTTCCCCACGGAGGGCGACTGTACTTACCTATGAGTTTCAGGCACTTGGTTACGGGTGCGGGGGACTTGAATGGGTCCGTCTGCAGAAGCCGGAGGACCAGGCGATCTCCGCAGGTGAGGTCCGACCGCTTGATTTTGCGGGTGGGGGGCGTCGATCGAGCCCTCATGGGTTATTCTTTCCATAAGCTCTACTAATATTTCGTTCCCGCGATACGGGTCGCGGGTTTCGTCGCCCCCGGGTTCCAGGTTTGTGCGTTTGTCGACAAGGGGTAAGTCCCCGGTGGAACCGGGGTTCGGACCATCCAGGGATGGCGAGCGAGATGCAGGCGCGGCGCTTCGCGGAAGTGCCAGCGTGGGGAACGGCAGGCATGCGGGTACGGTGTCCATCCATTGAGTCGGCGCGAGGAATTGTTGCGCTGCTTTGCGTGGTCCTCGCCACGGCCGAGGTCGCGGCCAATCCCAACGCACCGCAGGTGGTTGCCGGCCAGGTGGACTTCAGCCTGGTCAATCCGAAAGTCCTCGAGGTCACCAACTCACCGAACGCCATCATCAACTGGCAGTCGTTTTCCATTGGTGCCGACGAGATCACGCGTTTCATCCAGCAGGGTGCATCCAGTGCGGTGCTCAACCGGGTGGTCGGCGACGATCTCTCCTCTATTCTCGGCCAGTTGCAGTCCAATGGCCGCGTTTTCCTGATCAATCCCAACGGCATCTTCTTCGGGCCCAATGCCACGGTGGATGTGGCGGGGCTGGTGGCATCCACCCTGAACCTTTCCGACGAGGATTTCCTGAAGGGCAATTTCACCTTCCTCGAGAACGGCAGTGCGTCGATCCTGAACGAGGGCACGCTCAAAGCGCTGGACGACATTCTCCTGGTCGCACCGGAAGTCACCAACGAGGGTTCGATTTATTCCGAGAACGGCAACGTGCTGCTGGCAGCCGGGGAATCCGTCCTGGCCATCGATCCGGAAGTCCTGGAAGTGGAGTTCGAACTGCAGGCGCCGGAGAACAATGTACTCAATCTGGGCGAAATCTACGCCGACAACGCCGGCATTTTCGGCGGCACGGTGGAGCAGGCCGGCGCGGTCGAGGTGGGGGCCGACGGCCGGGTGCGGTTGCTGGCGGGCGGCGACACGTTGCTGACCGGCGCGTCCCGAATCCAGGCTTCAGGTGGGGTCGTAGAGATCCTGGGCGACCGGGTTGCGCTGGTTGACGAGTCGCGGGTGGACGTCTCGGCCGTGGGGGGCGGCGGGACGATTCACGTGGGTGGGGATTACCTGGGTGGTGGTGATACGCCGACCGCCCGGGCCACTGTCGTGGGTGCGGATGTCTTGCTGTCCGCGGACGGCCTTGTTGACGGCGACGGTGGCGAGGTCATTGTGTGGTCGGACGAAGTCACGAAATTCCATGGTGCCATATCCGCGCGAGGTGGATCCCGGAGCGGCGACGGTGGATTCGTGGAGACCTCTGGCCAGCAATACCTGGAGGCCTGGGGTGAGGTCGATACGGGATCGCCGGCTGGTCATAGCGGAACCTGGCTGCTGGACCCGGAGGACGTCACCATCACCGCCACAACGGCCAACGTGGTGCCCTCCGGGTCGGGCGATCCCGGACCGGTGAACTTTGCCCCCACCCAGCCGGATACGGTCACCACCATCGACGTATCGAGTATTAACACCGCGCTCAATAATGGCTCGAACGTGGTCGTCACGACGGCCAGTTCGGGAACGACCACGACCGGAACCATCACCGTCGTTTCTGCAATTCAGAAAACTGCGGATGGCGGTTCGGGTAACGGTTCGGTGCTTTCGTTGGTTGCCAACGACAAGATCGATATCAATGCGAACATCACGTCTACCGTGGGTAAGCTCGATCTCGTACTGGACTCAGTAAGCACGATCGAACTTGATGCCACGCTTGACCTGAATGGCGGAATGATCACGTTCGGAAGCGGGTCGGCGGCGTTCAACTGGAACTCGGGAACGCTCCTCAACGGCAGCATGACCATCCCGGATGCGGGCGTTCTGACGCTGGCGACGACGAGCACGCGGTTCCTGGATGGTTTCACGCTGATCAGCGAGTCGGACGCCGGGAGCCTCTGGGATCGTGGTCAGGTGCAGATGAAGAACGGGGCCCTGTTCCAGGTCAACGACCTGCTGGAC
>JBFGWM010000274.1:0-2933 GCA_041588495.1 Pseudomonadales bacterium
GGCAGCCCGACCCGGGTGCTGGACGGTGCGGCCGGGATCGAGGAAATAGCCGGCAACGCGGAGGCCGACGTGGTCATGGCGGCCATCGTCGGGGCTGCGGGGTTGCCCGGGGTGATGGCCGCCGCGCGCGCCGGTCGCCGTATCCTGCTGGCCAACAAGGAGGCGCTGGTGATGTCCGGGGCGCTCCTCTGTGAACTGGTCGAGCGCAATGGCGCCGAACTGGTTCCCATCGACAGCGAGCACAACGCAATTTTCCAGTGCCTGCCGGCAGGTGTGTGTGGACGTCCCGAACAACTGGGTGTGCGCCGCATCCTGCTGACTGCCTCGGGCGGGCCCTTCCTCGATACCCCGGTGGAGGCACTGGCAGGCGTCACCCCCGAGCAGGCCTGTGCCCATCCCAACTGGGACATGGGGCGCAAGATCTCGGTCGATTCGGCGACCATGATGAACAAGGGTCTCGAGCTTATCGAGGCCTGTTACCTGTTTGACGCGAGCCCGGCCCAGGTGGAGATCGTGATTCATCCGCAGAGCATCGTGCACTCCATGGTGGAATACCTCGACGGGTCGGTGCTGGCCCAGCTCGGTAATCCGGACATGCGCACGCCGATTGCCAACGGCCTGGCCTGGCCGGAGCGGATCGAGTCCGGCGTGACGCCCCTCGACTTGGTCTCCCTGCCGGACCTCCGGTTCGACGCGCCGGATCCGGAGCGCTTCCCGTGCCTGTCCCTGGCCCGCGACGCGCTTGCGGGTGGCCGCAGCCTGCCGGTGTACCTGAACGCCGCCAATGAAGTTGCCGTGCAGGCCTTCCTGCAGGGCGCAATCCGCTTCACCGATATTCCGCGGGTGATTGCCGCGACCCTGGAGGCCGGCGAATCCTGCGACCCGGCGGACCTCGAGGAGGTCATGGAGCAGGACCGCTGGGCGCGCTCCGTCGCGGAGCAGCGGATCGGGGCGCTCTGATGGGTATTCTCGGCACCATTGCCGCGCTGATCGTCACCCTGGGAATCCTGGTGACCATCCACGAGTACGGTCATTTCTGGGTCGCGCGGCGCTGTGGCGTGCACGTGATCCGGTTTTCCATCGGCTTCGGCAAGCCGCTGTTCGGGTGGAGCGATCGCCACGGCACGCGCTACGTGGTCGCGGCGATCCCCCTGGGCGGCTACGTGCAGATGCTCGATGAGCGCGAGGGCACGGTGCCGCAGGAAAGGCTGGACCAGGCGTTCAACCGCAAGTCCCTGGGCCAGCGCACGGCGATCGTGCTCGCCGGTCCGCTGGCCAATTTCCTGTTCGCGATCGTCGCCTACTGGGCCATGTACGTCACCGGGATCACCACCGTGGCCCCGGTGGTCGGCGAACTTGCGGAGTCCTCGCCAGCTGCCCTTGCGGGCATGCAGGTGGAGCAGGAGCTCGTTTCCGTCGACGGCGAGGAAACCCGCACCTGGGACGCGGTGAACCTGCGCCTGGTGCGCCGCCTCGGCGAGTCCGGCACGGTGCGGATCGGGGTGCTCGACCCGCACGGCGATCACCGCAGGACGGTGGTGATTCCCATCGACCGCTGGCTGGTCGGCTCCGATCGGCCCGATCCCATCGGTGCTCTCGGGATCAGTCCCTGGCGGCCCGCGGTGCCGGCCCGCATCGGGCGCTTGGAGGCTGGGGGACGCGCCGCCGCATCCGGGCTGCGGCCGGGCGACCTGGTGGTCGAGGCGAACGGGCGGGAGATCGGTGACTGGCTCGACTGGGTAAAGTTTGTGCGTGCCCACCCGGAGCAGTCGATCTCGGTCACCGTGGAGCGTGACGGCCGCGCCGAGGTTCTCGAGTTGCGTCCCGCCGAGCGCACCCTGGAAGACGGCACCCGCATCGGGTTCATCGGTGCGGGCGTGGAGCCGCCCGAGTGGCCGCCGGAAATGATTCGCGAGGTTCGTTTCGGGCCGCTCGACTCGGTCCTGGCCGCGGCCACGCGTACCTGGGACATGTCGGTGCTGACCCTGGACGCCCTGTGGAAAATGCTGGAGGGGCTGGTTTCCGTAAAAAACTTGAGTGGACCCATCACGATTGCTAAAGTGGCGGGCGCTTCGGCCAGTTCCGGTCTCGAGTCGTTCCTGAACTTCCTTGCTTACCTCAGCGTGAGCCTCGGAGTCCTGAACCTCCTGCCCATTCCGGTACTGGATGGGGGCCACTTAATGTATTACTTTATCGAGCTTCTCAGGGGCCGCCCCGTTTCTCAGGAAGCCCAGTGGCTCGGATTCCGCATCGGAATCATCATTATTGTCGGGATCATGGCGCTTGCTTTTTACAATGATCTGAGCCGCCTGTAGCGGAAATAACAACAGGACAGGGAACACGGTGATAAAGAGAAAGGACTCTGTGAAGGGCGCGCTTGCGGTTCTGTTTTTCCTGATCTGTTTCATACCGGTACAGGCCACCGCCGACCGCTTTGTGGTCACGGACATTCGGGTCAACGGGCTGCAACGGGTTTCCGCGGGCACCATTTTCAGCGTGTTGCCGATCAGCGTCGGCGACACCGTCGACGACCGCCAGCTGGCCGCCGCCGCACGGGTGCTGTTCCGCACCGGATTCTTCGATGACATCCAGATGGCGCGCGATGACGACGTCCTGGTCATCATCGTCAAGGAACGTCCCTCCATCAGCGAGATCACTTTCGAGGGCAACAAGGCGCTCAAGACCGATGACCTGCGCACGGGTCTCGGCGAAATGGGCCTGGAAGAGGGTTCCGTGTTCCAGCGCGCGACGCTGGAGCGTATCCAGATCGAGCTGAAGCGGCAGTACGTGTCCCGTGGTCGCTACGGGGTTCAGGTGGATGCGGACGTCATCGCGCAGCCGCGTAACCGGGTCGCCATCAACATTCGCATCAAGGAAGGCCCGGTCGCGTCCATCGAGCACATCAACATCGTCGGCAACAAGGTGTTCTCCGA
>JBFGWM010000275.1:0-2914 GCA_041588495.1 Pseudomonadales bacterium
CAGGTATTGAACCGGACGATAAACCTGTAGGCCGTCAGGGCGTCATCCGAAAACTCGCGGAGCACAACGTTGCGTCGGAAATACGCATCGTAATCCGGTGAATCAGGATCAACCCGGTCCATGTCGAGGAACCCCATGGTCCAGTCGGGGAAGTTGCGGGCCTGCAGGTCATTCGAATCGATCACCATCAAATTGTGGTGGCGTGGATCCCTCTGCACGCGCTCCATCAAGTCGTCGACCGCGTCGCGGGGACCCTCGATCATCTGCATGAAAGTGCCTGCCTTGTAGAGCAACATGCCGGTAATGCCGTTCCTCCCGTTGTTGTCCCGGCACTCGGCGAGCAGTTCGGCGAGAGATTCCGCGTCCATCTCGCGGTCTGCGGTACTGATGTACAACGTGTAATTCAGGTTTTCCACCGGCCGCTCACCTTCCCGTATGTCGCGGCGGAACGCGCCGCCTTTGCCTTTTAGGATAGAGTCATTCCACGAAATCTGCGCCACCCTTGATCACCGGATTCGGGATCATGCGTCACGGAGCCATTCCTCGAACTGCTCGCGATCCCGCGCCTGCAAAACCTCGCGCTCGCGCGGATCCATGTTCGGCGGCGCCGCCATCTCGGCGGGGTATTCGGCCGCGGCCACGACGTCACGGAAATCCTGCTGCGCCGTATCGATCCACGCCGCAAGCTTCGCCAGGTCACCGCCTGAAAGCTTCAGCGCATCCAGGCGAACCCGCAGCGGGTCCCTCCCGTCGGCAGGCGCATATCGCTCCAGGATGCGCGTGGCGCGGCGCAACGCGAACCCGGTGGGAAACAGGCGACGCAGCTTGCGTTCAAGGATTTCTTCGGCGGAAAGCGACTCGCGCATGTTTTCATCCCCCCGCGACCGCCCGGACCCGGCCGTCAGGCCGGCGTCCCGAACACCGCGTACAGGGCCCAGATACTCAGGGCCAGGCAGCCCGCTGCGATCAGCAACAGGCCCAGCAGGGCGCCCAGTATCAGCAAGCGCCCGGCACGCCGGGTTTCCGCCGGACGTTCGATGTAGCGGGTCAGCAGCAGGAGGTTGCGGCTGTTTGCCTTCCAGCCGATATCGAAGAGGTCGCCCAGCAACGGCACCAGGCCGACCACCGAGTCGATGGCGATGTTCGCCAGCATGCGCAGGATCAGGCTGGCCGGTGCCCCGAGGCGCGAGGCCAGCAGGACGATGTAGGCGGCGAGCCCGGCGCCCGCGACGTCACCGAGACCGGGCACCAGCCCGATCAGCGCATCCAGCCCGATGCGGAAGCGCGTGCCTGGAATCCGCACCGCAGTCTCCAGCACGCGGGTGAGCGCCTCTGCCCGACGCAGTGCGGCCTGGTGTGCGACGTCCGTGTCCGTGGCCGAAACAGCCTCCGCCATCGTCCGCAGCGTTCCCTGGCAGCCCCGGGCGCGGCCCGGCTAGACCCGGTCCCTGCGCAACTGCTCGATGGCCTGGTGTTCCTTTCTGGCGCGCGCATCGAATGACTGCAGGGGTGTCACATCCCATTGCAGGGCACCCCAGGCGGGAAGGTCGCGCAACCAGCCGTCGAGTTCCTCGTGAGAATCCGCCTCGGCGATAAAGACGAAAGCGCGGTCCCCGACCGGCAAACCGCCGGCGACGATGCGTCCCTCCTCCTCCAGTTTCATCAGCGCCGCGAACGTGGGAAGAATCCCCGTCTCGAGCACCTCGATCGCCTCGTCGGGTCCCGTGAACCCGGGGCCGTCAGAACCAATGACCAGGTATTTCATGATGATGCTCCCTTGCGATCGATTCGGTTCCGGGAAGTGCGGGCCATCGGGCCTGGCACCGCCTATGTCTGGTAATTCATGGCCTGCTGGTAGAGCTCGTTCAGCCTGCCCGGACCGTCGACGCTCATGCCCAGGTCGCGAACCAGGCCGTCCTGCAACCCGTAGATCCAGCCGTGAACCGCAAGGGGCTGCTCGCGCGCCCAGGCATCCTGCACGATCGTCGTTTCGACGACGTGGGCGACCTGCTCGACGACGTTCAGCTCGCAGAGGCGATCCTGCTTTTCCTCCTCGGTTTCAAGCTGCTCGAGTTGCCCGGCGCACTTGTCGCGGACATCCCGGACATGGCGCAGCCAGTTGTCCACCAGGCCCACCCGCTCGTCACGCAGGGTCGCGCGCACCCCACCGCATCCATAATGACCGCAGACGATGATATGCCGCACTCCGAGCACCTCGACCGCGAACTGGATCACCGACAGGCAATTGAGGTCGGAATGGACCACCAGGTTGGCCACGTTGCGGTGCACGAACAGTTCACCCGGCAGGAGTCCGACGATCTGGTTGGCGGGTACCCGGCTGTCCGAGCAACCGATCCACAGGTACCGTGGCGCCTGCTGGGTGGAGAGACGCTGAAAAAAATCAGGCTCCATCTCACGCATTTCCTTGGCCCAGGCACGGTTACGCTCAAGCAGGTTGTTCAGGACGGGCATGGGTTCAGCACTTCTCCGTGTTCAGTCGCGTTTTTGAAACCGAGTGGTGAATTGTACCGGAAAACTGAATATAGCCACCCGCGCTCCCGAATGCGCCCCGCTCTCCCGCGGGCCACGGATTTCGCCCCCCACGACCCCGCAATCCGGAGGAATTCACGACTTTGATCAGATTTCGAACACATTGACCGTTCATTTGAGGTAGAATGGCCGGCTGCCCCGCGCCCGGACACCGCCGCCCGGGCAATTCCCCAGCAACACAGGCAATCCATCATGTCGGCCGATCCTCAAACCGCCCCGGGCTTCGCTGCCCTCGGGCTGCCCGCACCGCTGCTCCAGGCCCTGGAGGACGTCGGCTACGAAGCGCCGACGCCGATCCAGGCGGCGATCATTCCGCACCTCCTGGAGGGCGCCGACGTGCTCGGCCAGGCGCAGACCGGCACCG
>JBFGWM010000276.1:0-2866 GCA_041588495.1 Pseudomonadales bacterium
GATTCGATCTTCGCGGTCACCCGGTCAGCGGTAATCACCTTCGGCTGCGCGACTACCTCGCCGCGGCCGTTGCTCTGCAAGGCTGAGAGTTCGAATTCGAGCAGGCCATTATCCTTGAAAAGGCCCACCGAGATTGTCGATGCACGTCCCGCGGCCGGCGTCGCAGCCAGGTCGACGAGAAGATCTGCGGGCTTCGCGGTGGCCGTCCCAATCTGCACAGGTTCGGTCCTGCCCGTGGCACGCAGGGTCTGGACCGTGGAAAGGTTACCGCCCAACTGGTAACGGGTCCCCTCACCGAAGAACGTACCCAGGGTCAGGCCGCCCCAACGGACACCGATATCATCCGCGAAGGACGCGTCAGCCACGACCACGCGGGCCTCCACCTGCACCTGGCGGACCGAAACATCCAGCACCTTCAGGGCACGACGGATTTCCTCGAGCTTCTCAGATGTATCCTGGATCAGCAGGGTATTGGTCCGGGAATCGACGGAGATGCTGCCCCGTTCGGACATGAGCCCCTGCCCGCCACCCAACAGGGCGGCAATTTCCGAAGCCTTCGCGTAACGCACCGGGATGAACTCGGTGCGCAGGGGCGCCAGTTCCTGGATCTGCTTGGAGTTCTCCAACTCCAGTTTTTCGCGAGCGGCAATTTCGTCCGCCGGCGCGACCAGCAGGACGTTGCCAACCTGCCGCTTGTCGAGCCCCTTGGTCTTAAGCACCAGATCAAGCGCCTGGTCCCAGGGCACATTTTGCAGACGCAGGGTGATGCGTCCGCTTACCGTGTCGCTGGCCACCATGTTCAGGCCGGTGAAATCCGCGATCAACTGCAGGACCGAACGCACCTCGATGTCCTGGAAGTTGAGTGACAGCTTGTCCCCGCTGTAGGGGAAGCGCTCGCTGCGCGCCTGCTCTGCCTCGGTCTGGGTCAACGGCTTGACGTCAATGACGAAGATGTTGTCTGCCTGGTAGGCGAGGTAATCATAGAAACCCGTGGGTTCGACCGAAATGACCGGCCGGCCACCACTGATGAGCGCGTCCACAAACTGGACGGGCGTTGCGAAGTCTTTCACATCAAGGCGACGGCGCAATTGTTCCGGCAACTGCGCATCGGGAAACGCCACCCGGATTCGCCCACTCTCCTCGGAAAGGTCCGCCGCGATCGAGGAATCCGAGAGCTGCACGATGACCTTGCCTTCGCCGGCTGGCCCACGACGAAAATCAATGTCCTGGATCCCCTTCACGCGGGAGGCCGTCGACCGTGGGGCGGTCGTGCCCGTGGTGCCCGAGGGCCGGGTTGCAACGGAGCTGCCGGACGCGGAGTCGCCGACAAGGATGTACAGGGTATTGCCCTCGGCACGCGTACCGTAGCCCACCAGTTCGGTCAGGCTGACCACCACACGCGTGCGGTCGGGGGCCTCGACTACGGTCACGCTGCGCGCGTTACCCTGGCCGAGGTTGTGGTATTTCTCCGTGAGTTCGCTGCGAACGCCCGGAAGATCTATCGCGATGCGGGCAGGCTTTTCAATGGTGTATGCCTTCGGCGAGGGTGGCGTGTTGTCAAACTGGAGACGAATTTCCACCCTGTCGCCCGGTAGCGAGGCAAAATCCATGCTGGTCAACGCCGCGCCATTGGCGGCCTGGATCGAGCCGGTCGCCAGCAGCAACACCGCCGCGAACAAGCCCGCGAACAACCTTCCGGTTGTTCCTACTTCAGCAAACCGAGCGCGGAATCCCGCCACCGACGCCATTGCATTCATTACTCAGTACCCCACACCATAATTATTTGGGCAGTTTCAGTGTCAAAGATCGCGGACGTTCCACGTAGCCGCCCTTTCCATCAACGACAATTTCGATCACGTTTACGGCTGTTTCAGACACTTCGATGATTCTGCCGTGGTTCCTGCCAAGGTAATTGCCGATCTTGACCCGGTGTATGCTTCCCTCGCTGTCACTGATCAGCGCCCAAAGAATACCGTCGTCACGGGTGATGGTTCCCACCATCTGCAGGGCGTCAAAACTGAATTCCTCCAGGTATTCCCGCACCCGGTGAGGATCCGGTTTCACGTCCTTGTTGGACGAGCCTGCAGCGAGTGGTTTGACCTCTACCGGCGGCTCGAAGGGACTCCGCAGGTTCGCAGCACTATAGCTGAACGATTCGTAGGGCCGAAACTCCGGCAATGGCTCAATGGGTGGTCGCGGGCGCGCCTGCACTTCTGCAACCCAGCGTTTCAGATCGGTAAGGTCATCACCACGACCGCAACCAGTGAGCAGAAGTACGCCCGCCAAAAGGGAAATGAACGGAATGGACCTGGCGAACATCATTACTGTGCCTCCGCCTTGTAGCGGTAGGTTTTGGCGAGAATCCGCATGTTCAGGGCATTCGGATTGTTACCACGCGGCGTGATCTGGAAATCATGGAGAGTCACGATTCGCGGCAGCGCCGAAACACCGCTTACGAAAGCCGCCATCTCGTGATAGCCGCCATTGACGTTGATGTCGATCGGCAGTTCGACGTAGAACTCCCTTGACTGTTCGCTCTTGAGTTGGATCGACTGAAAGTCCAAACCACTACCAAGACCGGTATGGGTGATATCTTCAAGTAATCCGGGAACTTCCGTGTCACCCGGCAGCTGGCGGAGCAACGCGCCGAATGTCTTGTCCATGTCCTTGATCTGCTGGCGATAGGCGTCAAGGTTCGCGGCCTGCCCGGCTTTTTTCTCGAACTCGGCCCGCAGGCTCTGCTCCTGGCCCCGCACCTTTTCCAGGCTTGCCTGCAGTTCCTTGAGATGCAGGTAATAGCCAAGCGCCACTACACCGGCAAAAATCAGGATACACAGCACAACCTTGACCGGGGTCGGCCAGATGC
>JBFGWM010000277.1:0-2851 GCA_041588495.1 Pseudomonadales bacterium
CCGTCTCCGGATGGGTCGCATTGCCGGGCACGCAAAAGAATACACCATGAGATCCGCGCCGCCCCCCGCGCAGGGGCGCGCGCAGAACACGCGGACGTGGTTTCGCGCCGTGTCGCCGGGGAACCGCAGGTGTCCGGTGTGGGCCAAACGCCCCGGGCAAATCCTCAGGACGTGGCGAGGCGGTCGAACTCGGGCACCTCGATGGCCGGCGCGGTCGAGAAGCCAATGCCGGTCAGGGTGCTGAGCAGCAGGGAGGCCTTCACCGCCTCCTCGTTGCCCGGAAGGTCCACGATGAACAGGATGTCGATGTCGCCCAGCAGCGCGTACATGGCGCGCACCTCGCCGCCCAGCTCGGTGATGACCTTGATGGCGTCCTCGGTGCGACCGGCGCTCACGTCCTTGAGCGAGTCGATGGCATAGCGACCCATCATCACGAAGGTACTCATGGCGTCCACCCCAGCGTGGTTGGTGATCAATAATTGAACTATAGCCCACATTGGGGCGGGTACCCGGCGGGTTTCGCCTACCCTAGTCAGGGTACCCCGGACACCCGGTCTTGACGGGAACCAGAGGAGTCGAGGCATGCAGTTCTACACGTTTCCGGCGTCTCCGAACGCCATCAAGGTGCTCGCGCTGATCCGCCATCTGGAACTCGACGTCGAGATTGTCGAGGTCGACCTGGCCGCTGGCGAACAGCGCCGGACCGAGTTCCTGGAGATCAACCCGAACGGGCGCATCCCGGTGCTGGTCGATGGTGATTTCACCCTCTGGGAATCGAACGCGATTCTCCAGTACCTTGCCGACCGTTCGGGGAGCGAGTTGCTGCCGCGTGATCCGCAACAGCGCGCCGACGTGTCCCGCTGGCAGTTCTGGCAGACCGCCCACTGGGGCCCGGCCTGCGGAGCAATCCTCTGGGAACGCCTGTTCAAGAGCCGCCTCCTGGGGTTGGGCGCGCCCGACGAGGACGAGGTGCGCAGGGGCGAGAAGCAACTGGTCCCCCTCGCCGCGATTCTCAACCGGCATCTCGAGAAACGCGATTACCTGGCGGGTTCCGCGCTCACCCTGGCAGACTTCTCGGTGGCGTCTTTCCTCGTGTACAAGGACCAGGTGAATTACCCCCTCGACGGCCTGGTTCACCTGCTTTCCTGGTACCAGAGAGTCCTCGGCGAGGCATCCTTCCGCGGCGCGATTCCGGGTTGAGCATCCCCGTTACGGCGGGGCGCCCGGATGATATGTTGGGGAAAGAGGTCGGGGTTCGACAATGAGCGGTGCGTACACGGTTTATTACGACGGCGGCTGCCCCCGCTGCGTGCGGGAGATGCGCTGGTACCAGCGTTTCGACCGTGACAACCGGGTGCGCTGGGTCGACATCGTGGGCCGCGAGGAAGAGATCCGCGCCGAAGGTATCGATCCGCGACGGGCCCTGCTGGAACTCCACCTGCGTTACGCGGACGGCCGCCTGGTGAAGGGCGTGGCGGCGTTCATGGTGCTGTGGCGCCAGGTCCCGGCGATGCGCCCGCTGGCCTGGCTGGTCGGCCTGCCCGTGGTGCGGCCGGCGGTGGAGGCCTGGTATCGATGGGTCACCGTGCGCCGCCTGCGTCGCACCGGCCGCCTGTGTGACGGGGATGAAAAAAACTGTCAGTAGGGCGGCAGCAGGCGGCGGAAACCGTGCAGCAGCACCACCACCGTGAACAACAGGTTGCGCACCGCGATGCCGCTGACCGGCAGTCGTGGCGCCTTGCCTGAAACCCGGTTTTCCATGGTTCCGGCCAGGACGCCGGCAAGGCGCCGCAGCCACTTCACCGAGCGGGGAAAGTCGGCGATGCCCTTTAGCCAGTGATCGGGAATGCCGGCGGAGCCGCAGCGCGCGCCGAGAATCCCCCCGAGGATCGCCGCGGTGGTATCGGTATCACCGCCGAGACGGATGATCTCGTCGATGCCGGCCCCGAAGTCGTCGGCGTTGCGCAGCCAGGCATGAATCACCACCGGGACCGTGTGATACACGTAGCCGGTGATGCCACGCTCCAGTCCGTGCGCCGCGGCGAACTGCGCCGTGGTCTCGCCACTGGCCACGCTGGATTCGACCTCGTTGAGCAGGCCGAGCAGTTCCTGGGCATCGTAGTCCTCGACCAGCAGGGCATGCAGTGCCGCCAGGTAGACGCCGCCGTTCACCGGATCGTCGCCGGTGGACTGCCAGGCGGCCAGGGCCACCGCGAGGGCGCCGTAAAAGGCCTTGGGGTCGCGGTGGGTGATGCGCGTGGACGCTTCCACGAAGGTGCGCATCAGGTCCGGCTGGTCACCGAACAGCACGCCCAGCAGGGGTGCGCGCATGGCCGGGCCGTTGCCGGCGGACCACACCCCGCTATGTCGCGGCGGAAAGCCGATCATCAGTTTCAGGCAGGCGCGGAGCGTGGCCAGGCCGATGCCGGCGGGGAGACCGAGAAACCACAACCGGAAGCGCCAGCCCAGGCGGCGCGTGAAGCGCTCGACGTCCTCGTGGGACTCGATCACGCATTGCGCCACCATCGCCGCGTGCTCGGTATCATCGGACACCATGCCGTGGCCGAACAGGAAGTGATGACGGCCGGGTCCGCCGAACAGGCGCTGCGCGCGGCGCGCGCTGACCCCCTCGAAGGGCAGGCCGATCGCATCGCCTGCGGCGGTACCGAGCAGGGAGCCGTTGATGGCTTCGGATCGTTCCAAGGGTCCGCCCGTGTCTGCTTCAAGGCCGTGTGAGAGCGTAGTAAAGTGAACCGCCTGATGGCCGTCAAGGGGTGGCCCCGGGCGGCGCCGGGCCCGGACCACGCGGGAGTTCTTCATGAACCTGTATGACCGATACGTACTGCCGCGC
>JBFGWM010000278.1:0-2792 GCA_041588495.1 Pseudomonadales bacterium
CAGCGCCTCGGCCAGCGATTCGGCATCCTGCGCCGTGGCGCAGGCGCGCCGCAGTTGTTTTTCCTTGGCGGAGAGATCCGGTCCCTCCAGCACTTCCATCACGCCGTCCGAGAAAAGCGAGAGAAAGAACTCGCCTTTCAGCGGGATGCGGCGATCCTCGTATTTCACCTGCTCGAACAGGCCCACCGGCAGGCCCTTCTCCTCGAGCATCTCCACTTCACCATCCACGCGCAGGAAGGGGTAGGGGTAATGACCGCCGACCGCGTAGCGAAGCTCCTGTTCGCGCCGGTCGAGGATGCCCAGGAAGGTCGTCATGTGTTTTTCCATGCGCACCTGCAGCAGCACATCGTTGATGCGATTGAGAATGCGCGAGGGCATCAGGCGGGTTTCGTCCAGGTTCTCGCCGGTCTGCCGCAGCAGTTCGTAGCTCAGGTTCTTCAGCAGCACCGTGACGAAGGCGGACGAGGCACCGTGGCCGGACACGTCCGCGATGTAGAACATCAGGAACCGCTCGGACAGCGCGAAATAATCGACGAAATCACCGCTCAGGTAAAGCGAGGGGATGACGCGGTGCGTGAAGGTGTACGGGCCGAAGGCCAGGCGCTGGCTAGGCAGCATGTTGCGCTGCACCTCGCGGCCCGCCTGCTGGTCGAGGCGCAACACCTCCAGGCTGCGCGCCAGTTCCCGGTTGGCCTCCTCGAGTTCCTCGCGGTAACGCTGGTTCTCCTGCCGCAGCCGGGCCCGCTCCAGGCTCCGGTTGACCGCATGCTCCAGCACCTCCAGGTCGACGATGGGCTTGATCAGGTAGTCGCTGGCGCCGAGCCGCAGGGCCTCAACGACGTCGGAGATGACACCGGCGCCGGACACCACGATGATCGGCACCAGCGGGTCGATCTCCTGCGCGCGCTGCAGCAGGGCGAGTCCGTCCAGCCGCGGCATGCGCAGGTCGCACAGCACGAGATCGGGCCGGACCTTCCGGAACTTGGCCAGGCCGTCCTCGCCGTCGACCGCCTCGGTCACCTCGTAGCCGCTGTCCTCCAGGTAGGCCACGAGGGACAGGCGCACGAAGGACTCATCATCCACGACGAGGATGCGGGTGGGGGTCTCGCTGGCCTCTTCGGCCGCCTGCGCCTGCATGCTTCCAACCAACCGGTTTTCGGGAGGCGCGATTCTAGCCCAGTTGGGCGGCAGGCTGTATCCCCGTCCGCCGGCCCGTGCCGGGTATCGCGACCTGGTACTTCTGATGCCACAGGGTGGCTTGACTGCCCGTTTTGCCAACTTTGACAGCCGGTTGCATGAAGTTTATACATAAGTGGTGGCCGGTGCGGAATACCGGGCCGGATCACGGACGGATCCACCACTATCAGGGAGCGACAGCCTATGTACGTTCTGGAAAGAACGCGCCACGAGGAGAAAAGGGATTTCCTCCGCATGCAGATGGATATACCCATCACCCTCACCCACAGCCATTCCGGCGATACCATCCAGGCGGTCTGCAAGGACCTGAGCGGTACCGGCATGCTGGTCGAGTCCGACACGGAAGTGCGGGCCGGGGACACCTACGATGTTTCCGTGCCGTCTTCGCGGCCGGATCTCGATCTCGGCTCGCTGGAAGCCACGGTCGAGGTGACCCGCGTGCTGCCGCGCGCAGGCGGCTTCGAACTGGGACTGAAAATCCAGGGCATCAAGGCCTGACACCCCGCTGACAATGCAAGGGCGTTGCGGCGACCGCCGCAACGCCCTTTTTGCGGCCGGAATGCCTGGTTTTTCTGGGGGTTGCAGGTAAGGCTTCCGCCTTACATCCGGTCGCTCAGAACCCGCCATCCGCGAACGGATCGTCGATCACGCCGTCGTTGATGAGGTAATCACGACGCTGCAGGTAGGTGTCGCGCATGAACACGTACTTGTCGCCGATGATGAGTTCCTCGGCCGCCAGCAGGCCGGCCCGGAAGTCCACCGCGCTGACGAACCGCGCCGCGAACTGGGTGCCCTGGTCGTCGACGTAGGTGACCGGATCCGTGAAGGTGTCCACCACCAGCCCGCCGGTGTCACGCACGTTGCGCGGCCCGAAGATGGGCAGCACCAGGTAGGGGCCGCTGTCCATGCCCCAGACCCCCAGCGTCTGGCCGAAGTCCTCTTCGTGCTTCGGGAAACCGAACGGCGTGGCGAAGTCGAACAGTCCGAACATGCCGAAGGTGGTGTTCATGCTGATGCGCACCGCGTCCGATCCGGCGTCCATCCACTTGCCCTGCGCGCCGTTGTTCAGCATCACCGTGATGTCGTTCAGGTTGCTGAAAAAGTTGCTGATCATGTGGTCCACCGGGCCGGGCACGTAGTCGTCGTACACCTCGGCAGCCGGTTTCAGCACGTTGCGGTCTACCACCTCGTTGAAGGCGAACATCTTGCGGTTGAACCCCTCCCAGGGATCGACCGGGTCATTGCCGGCCTGGGCCGTCCCGGCCATGCCCAGCGAGAGCAGCACGCTGATGATTCGAATGCATGGGTTCATACCGTAATCCTTAGACCGGCCGGGCCGGTAAAACGCTGATTCGCAGTCCGTGAAGAAACAGTTTAGTCAGTGAAATTCGAAAAATGAATGTTGCTGCGGCGTGGTGGCATCACAACGTCTCCCGCGTCGTGGGCAATTCTACCGAATCCGCCCGGTTCGGGGCACTGCATCAGGCGGCGATTTCATGGATAAGACGCCGTTTCGTCCTATCACGGGAATCCAAAACAATGCCCGGTGAAAACTGGCGACCGGGCAGTCGAGTACGCTCTGGAGGGAGACGAGC
>JBFGWM010000279.1:0-2777 GCA_041588495.1 Pseudomonadales bacterium
CCCAGTATCCGACGGTCGCCGATCCCAACGGCTTCGAGGTCAACCAGGTCTATATCGACTGGACCGGGTTGGCGGACACCACGTTGAGGGTCGGACGCCAGCGCATCAACTTCGACAACCAGCGCTTCGTCGGTGGCGTCGCCTGGCGCCAGAACGAGCAGACTTTCGACGCAGTGACCCTCATCAACAAGTCGCTGCCCGACACCACGATCACCCTCAGCCACGTGAACACCGTGAACCGGATCTTCGGACCGGACAACGGTACGCCTGACGAGGACCTGGAATCGAGCACGGAACTGCTGAACGTCGCCTACACGGGCATTCCCGGGGCAACCCTCAGCGCGTACGGGTACCTGATCGACACCGAGGACGCTCCGGCCTTGTCCAGCAAGACCTATGGCGTGCGCCTCACCGGCGCGAAGCCGCTCAACGAGCAGTGGAAATTCCTGTACACGGCGGAATACGCGCAGCAGCGCGACCATGGCGACAACACGACCGACTACAAGGCCGATTTCCATGATCTCGAGGCCGGCCTCGCCCACGGGCCGTGGGTCGCCAAGCTCGGTTACGAGGTGCTGGAAGGCAGCCGTTCCGGAGCCGGAATGGCGTTCACCACGCCACTGGCGACCGGGCACAAGTTCCTCGGCTTCGCCGACCGCTTCCTGGCCACGCCCGCCACGGGCATCGAGGACCGGCGTGCGACCCTGGTACGCAAGTTCGGGGACAAGACCAGGCTCATGGTCACCTACCACGACTTCGACTCCGAGGCCACGAGCCGGGATTACGGGAAGGAGTGGAATGCCGTGCTTGCCCACACGGTTCGCAAGAACGTATCGGCGATGGTGAAGTTCGCCCGCTACTCGGGTGACGACCCGTCCGCGACCGACACCCTCGACAATGACACCCTGAAATGGTGGTTCATGGTGACCGCGAAGTTCTGAACGTGGCGGGCCCGGGTCATTCCGGGCCCGTCTCCTTCAGGTCACGGTCCGTTCCGGGCTGGCAGCATGCGTCGCCCTGCACCCATCGACAGGTGAATACCGCGAGGGCCGCGCCGGCAACCGGCGCCACCAGGTAGACCCACAGGTGCTGCAACTGGCCGGAGACCAGCGCCGGTCCCAGGGACCGCGCAGGATTCATGGACGCGCCGGATATCGGGCCGCCGAACATGGCCTCCAGGGTAACCACCGAGCCGATGACCAGTCCCGCAACGATGCCTTTTTCCCGGGCACCGTCGGCGACCGAGAGGATCACCACCATCAGCCACCAGGTCATGATGAACTCCAGCACCGCCGACTGCAGCACCGGGCCGGCCGGAAGTGTGGCGCCCAGGGTCGCGTGCCCGGCGAACATCAGGCGCAGGATCAGCGAGGCAAGCGCTGCACCCACGCACTGCGCGACAGCATAGGGAAGCACTTCGCGACCTGGAAACCGGCCCGCGATCCAGAACGCGGTGGTGACCGCCGGATTGATGTGGGCGCCGGAATGGTCGCCAAAGGCATAGATCACCGAGAGCACGGTAAGCCCGAAGGTGAAGGCGATGCCGACGTGGGTGATGGCACCACCGGTGACGTCGTTGATCACGATCGCGCCGGTTCCGGCGAACACCAGCATGAAAGTGCCCAGCATCTCGGCCGCGCAGCGACGGGCAAGTTCGCTGTTCATTGCGTCCGACCCCCATCCAGTTCCGGAAGGCTCTCGTCGATACGCGCAACGAAATCCCGAATCTCATCGCGGACACGACGATAATGCCCCAGGGCCTCCTCCTCGCTCGCGGCATTTGCCGCAAGTTTTGGCGGATCGTCGAAGCCGACGTGGACCCGCTTCACGGGTCCTGGAAAAACCGGGCAGGTCTCCTCCGCGTGCCCGCACACCGTGACCACGCAATCAATGCCCGCTGCGTCGATCTCCTCCAGGGTCTGCGAGCGATGCGTCGAGATATCCACCCCGGCCTCCGCCATGACCCGCACCGCGTGGGGATTCAGGCCATGGGCCTCGAGCCCCGCGGAACAGAACTCGTAGCGGTCACCGGCGAGCCGGCGACCCCAGCCCTCCGCCATCTGGCTGCGACAGGAGTTACCGGTACACAGGAAAAGAATGCGCGGTTTCACGGAAGTGGTCCTCCGGGTTCAGGACAGGCATTCAGTCAGTGTAGGAACCCCGCAGTCCGTTCCGGCACAGCAGTTTTCCGTGAGGTACGCGATCAGCGCATTGATCGCGAGCAGATCGGCGCGATAGATCAGCGAGCGGCCCTCGCGCCGACAGGTCACCAGCCCCGCCTGTTTCAGGTTGCGCAGGTGAAAGGACAGGGTGGCCGGGGGCAGGTCCAGCATCCCGGCGATCTCGCCGGCCGGTCGCCCCGGGTTTCCCGCGGCGACCAGCAGGCGGAAGATCGCCAGGCGGGTCTCGTGGGCGAGGGCCGCGAACTGTGCGACTGCCGCGAGGCCCCGATCAGCGGATATACTTTCCATATTTCCAATATTGTCGAAATATTAAGAAATATCCAGTAAATCCATGAACTTGCCCACATCCTAGTCGACGGGGCGGGTCAGCTGATCCAGGTAGGGGCGGGCCTCCTCGATCCCGTTGGATACCGCCGTCTCCAGGTACTTCGCGGCCCGCGCCGGGTCCGGTGGAACCCCGATGCCACGCAGGTAGTAGATTCCCAGGTTGGCGATCGCCACGTACTTCTCGCGTCCGTCGCCGTGCACGGCCACGTGATCGAGCAGCTTGAACGCCTTGCCGGGGTCGGCGTCCACGCCACGCCCCTCGGCGTA
>JBFGWM010000280.1:0-2718 GCA_041588495.1 Pseudomonadales bacterium
CCGCCGCGGGCCTGTTCAAGGGCACCTTCACCGAGGACATGTTCGAGGAGGCGAAGGGCCTCGACCATCCCTACTTCCGGACCAAGCACGAGTCCGAGGGCATGGTGCGCAGCGAGTGCACGATTCCGTACCGCATCTACCGCCCGGGCATGGTGGTCGGCCACTCGGAGACCGGCGAGATCGACAAGATCGACGGCCCCTATTACACGTTCAAGTTCATCCAGAAGTTGCGCAGCATCTTCCCGCAGTGGGTGCCGCTGGCGGGCCTGGAAGGCGGCCGCATGAACATTGTCCCGGTGGACTACGTCTCGGCAGCCCTCGACCATCTGGCCCACAAGGAGGGCCTCGACGGACGTTGTTTCCACCTCACCGATCCAAAACCGCACAAGGTCGGCGAGGTGCTCAACATCTTCGCGCGGGCGGCCCATGCGCCGCAGTTCGGCATGCGCGTGGACGCGCGCATGTTCGGCATCATCCCGCCGATGGTGCGCTCCACGGTGGCCTCGCTGCCCCCGGTGCGGCGGATCAGCGATGTCCTGTTGAAGCAGGCCGGTATTCCCCGTTCGATCCTCAAGTTCGTGAACTACCCGACGAAATTCGATTGCCGCGATACATTGCGCGAACTCTCGGGCAGCGGGATTTCCTGCCCGCCGCTGGAGTCCTACGCCGCCCCGGTGTGGGACTACTGGGAGCGCAAGCTGGATCCGGACCTGTACGTCGACCGCAGCCTCGCCGGCGTGGTTGCCGGGCGCAACGTGGTGGTGACCGGCGCGTCCTCGGGGATCGGCAAGGCGACAGCATTGATGCTGGCGGAGGCCGGGGCGCGGGTGATGATCGTGGCGCGCACCGCGGAGAAGCTGGAGGAGACCGCTGCCGAGATCGAGGCCGCGGGCGGTGATGCGTTCATCTACACCTGTGACGTCTCGGATCTCGAGGACTGCGACCGGCTGGTGGAGGCGGTGCTCAAGGATCACGGACACGTCGATGTGCTGGTCAACAACGCCGGGCGCTCGATCCGGCGTTCGATCAGCCTCTCCTACGACCGCTTCCATGACTTCGAGCGCACCATGCAGCTCAATTACTTCGGCTGCCTGCGCCTGACCATGGGCTTCCTGCCCATGATGGAGAAGCGTCGTTTCGGCCACATCGTCAACATCTCCTCCATCGGGGTCTTGACCAATGCGCCGCGCTTCTCGGCCTACGTCGCCTCGAAAGCGGCCCTCGATGCGTTCTCGCGCTGCGCGGCGGCGGAGTTCTCCGACCAGCAGATCGCGTTCACCTCGATCAACATGCCGCTGGTGCGCACGCCGATGATCGGGCCGACGAAGATCTACGACAACGTGCCGACCCTGAGCCCGGAGGAGGCGGCCGAACTGGTGGCGGAGGCGCTGGTCTACAAGCGCAAGCGCATCGCCACCAAGCTCGGCCTGTTCGGCGCCGGGCTGTACGTGGTCGCGCCCAAGGCCACCGAGATCATCATGAACACCAGCTACCGGATGTTCCCGGATTCGGCGGCGGCAAAGGGCAGGAAGGGCGAACAGGCGGAACCGAGCATGGAGCAGGTCGCGTTCTCGGCGATCATGCGGGGCGTCTACCTGTAGCGGGGCGGGGTCCTCGTCGTGCGCCCGGTGCCTGCCGGGCGCGCGGTGTGCCGGGATGGTAGAATTGCCGCCTTTCCCGCTGCCCGGAACATTCCCGCATGACCGTCGTCACCCGCTTCGCGCCGAGTCCCACCGGCTACCTCCACGTCGGCGGTGCGCGCACCGCGCTGTATTCCTGGTTGCATGCCCGCAAACACGGCGGACGCTTCATCCTGCGCATCGAGGACACCGACCGCGAGCGCTCCACGGACGCCTCCATCCAGGCCATCCTCGACGGCATGGAATGGCTGGGACTGGAGTACGACGAGGGTCCGCACTACCAGACCCTGCGCATGGACCGTTACCGGGAGATCATCGACCGCCTGCTCGAGGCCGGTCACGCCTATCGGTGCACCTGTTCCCGGGAACGTCTCGACGAGATTCGCGCGAAACAACAGGAGCAGGGGCTCAAGCCCCGCTACGACGGCCATTGCCGTGATCGTGGCCTCGGGGAGGATTGCACAGAGCCCTTCGTGGTCCGCCTGCGCAACCCGCAGGAAGGCAGCGTGGCGTTCGACGACCTGGTGCGCGGGCGCATCGAGGTCGCCAATGCCGAACTCGACGACCTGGTGCTCGCGCGCTCGGACGGCATGCCCACCTACAACCTGACCGTGGTGGTCGACGACCATGACATGGGCGTCACCCAGGTGATCCGTGGTGACGACCACATCAACAACACGCCGCGCCAGATCAATATCCTGCGCGCCCTCGACGCGCCGTTGCCCGAGTATGCCCACGTGCCGATGATCCTGGGCGCGGATGGCCAACGCCTCTCCAAGCGCCACGGCGCGGTGAGCGTGCTGCAGTACCGCGAGGACGGATATTTGCCCGGTGCGCTGCTCAACTACCTCGTGCGTCTCGGCTGGTCCCACGGGGACCAGGAGATCTTCAGCATCGACGAGTTGATCGAGCATTTCGACATTGGCAGGGTCAACCGCGCCGCCTCCACGTTCAACCCCGAGAAACTGCAGTGGTTGAACCAGCAGTACATGATGAAGGCGGACCCCGGTCACCTGGGCGAACTGCTGGCCGGGCACCTTGCCGGCCTGGGCATCGACGTTGCGGGTGGTCCCCAGGC
>JBFGWM010000281.1:0-2545 GCA_041588495.1 Pseudomonadales bacterium
CGGCAGCATCGATCTCCGCCTGGCTCGCCCCGGGCCGGCCATAAGCGATGTTGTACTGGATCGTGTCGTTGAACAGGACGGTATCCTGGGGCACCACGCCGATGTTGGCGCGCAGGCTGTCCTGGGTCAGTTCACGCAGGTCGCGACCATCCACGCGGATCGCGCCGTCGGTCACGTCGTAATAACGGAACAACAGGCGCGCGATGGTCGACTTGCCCGCGCCGCTGGCACCGACCACGGCGACAGAACGGCCTGCGGGAACGTGAAAACTGACGCCGCGGAGAATCTCGCGATCCGGCCGGTATCCAAAACGGACATCTTCGAACGCCACCGAGACCGGTCCGCCACGAAGCTCTCCGGCGTCGGGCGCGTCAGCGATCCCGGCATGGCGATCCAGAAGGCCGAACATGCGGCTCATGTCGGCCAGGGCCTGCTTGATCTCGCGGTACACGAAACCAAGAAAGTTCAGCGGCACGAACAACTGGATCATGTAGGCATTGACCATCACCAGGTCGCCGATGGTCATGCTGCCTGCGACGACGTGCTGCGCAGCGAGCACCATCATGCCCGTCACCGCGGTGGCGATGATCAGGGCCTGGCCGCCGTTCAGCGTGGCGAGGGAAACCCGGTTGCGCATCATCGCCGTCTGCCACGCGGCAAGGTTGCGATCGTACTCGGCGGCCTCGAAATCCTCGTTGCCAAAATACTTCACGGTCTCGTAGTTCAGCAACGAATCGACCGCCCGCGTGTTGGCCCTGGAGTCGAGCCGGTTCATCAGGCGCACCTGTGCCGTGCGCCACTCGGTGACCACGATGGAGAAGGCAACATAGAGCACCACCGCCACCACGATGATGATCGCGAACTCCCCGCCGAAGGCGAACAGCAGGATCGCCGCCACTAGGCCGATCTCGAGCAGCGTGGGAATGATGTTGAACAGCATGAAACGGAGCAGGAAGCGGATGCCCCCGACCCCACGCTCGATGTCCCGGGACAACCCGCCCGTGCGGCGCGTCAGGTGAAAATCGAGATCGAGTTGATGCAGGTGCCGGAACACGCCCAGCGCAACCTGGCGCATGGCGTTCTCGGTGACCCGCCCGAACACCAGGTCCCGCAACTCTCCGAACGCGATGGTCGCAAAGCGCAGGGCGCCATAACCCAACAGCAGCGAAAGCGGCAGGACCAGCAGCGCCGGATCGTCGGCGTCGAGGCTGTCGACGATCAGCTTGAGCATGTAGGGCAGCGCCACGTTGGCCAGCTTGGCGGCCAGCAGCAGTACCATCGCCACGCCGACGCGACGCCGGAACTCCCAAAGGTAGGGAAGCAGCCGCCCCACGGCCGACCACTCGGTGCGGGTCTCCGCGCGGGCGGACCCGGGATGGTCGGATTCGGCAGGCGGAGGCCGGGTTGAATGAGCTGAGCGCGGCATCCGCGCATGCTGGCATTACCGACGCGGGAGCACAATCCCGGCCACCCGCGGCGCAATCAGAAAGAGAACAGGCCCTTGATCCAGTCGAGCACGTCGTAAATGCGCCCGACAAACGTGTCCCGGGGTCGGAAACCGCGGGGTCGCTCGCTGCACAGGGACTCCTCGATCGCGTCCAGCAGTCCGCGCACGCGGCGCCCGTGGATGCCGAGCCATCGCTGCACCGGGTCATGAATCATCCCCGAGAACGCGGAAAAAACCGCAAGCACCAGGATCGTTGCAAGCACCGAGTACACGACCATGCCCGCTGAGGGCTCGACGGGGAAGGCGCTGTACCACGCACGGCCGAGAAATTCTCCGAACATGAAGTCGGCGACAGCCTGCTCGGTGGCAATCCTGTGGGCCACCGCGGCACCCGCGGAGACGCTCCCCGGGGTGAACTGGTGGAACACCACGAGGCCGAAAAATGCCGCCGCGGTTCCGGCGGTGATGTCACCGGCGACGCTGCGCGTGTTCAGGTAAACGGAAACCGGATCGCGAGCCGCTTCACGGACCCTGTCGCGCACCGGATCCGGTGTTTCAGGTTCGGCGGCGTCGAGATCGAGCAGTTCCCGCTCCAGGTCACGACGCAGGCGCGACTGGACGCGCGTCCGGAGACCCAGGTGCAGCCCCAGCAACCAGCGCGCCGGCCGCCGGGCGCCACAGGCCTCGAAGAAAATCGCCAGCAGGCGCACCAGGAAGTTGGGCACCACCATCAGGAAATTCACGGGCGCGACCAGCATGTCGCGACCCCAGGCGAGGCGGTTCAGGAGAAACGCGCCGCGCAGGGAATAGTGCGCATCAATGAAACCCGGCGCGCGGATACGGCAGGCGTCGAGATGGCGAAGTGCCAGGGTCCGCACCTCCGTGGGATCGCCCTCAGGGGCGGGTCCGGCTTCTAAGGGTGAGCTGATATCTTCGTGTGCCACGCGGAATCCACGGAATCGCTGTCTGGATGACCGGGCGCGGACAGGACCGCGATCAATGCTGCCCGGCTGTTTCCAGCACGGCGTCCGGCACCCGCACCCAGCCTTCCATCAATACCCGGGCGCTACGACTCATGATGGCCTTGGTCGCCGTCCA
>JBFGWM010000282.1:0-2421 GCA_041588495.1 Pseudomonadales bacterium
GCCCTTGCGAACCACGTCGCCAACCTTCACCAGGTTGCGCAGATTGTGTGCATAGCGCGTGGTGTAGCCTCCGCCATGATTCACTTCCACCATCAGGCCATAGCCACTGCGCTTTTCTGACCAGGTCACAACGCCGGCAGCCACCGACACGATTTCCGAGCCTCTCTTGCCCGCAAAGTCGAAGCCGGCATGCCAGGCCCGGCGGCCGGTGAAGGGATCGGTACGCCGACCGTAGCGGGAGGATATCCAGCCCTTGCGGATCGGACGTCCGGTTACGAACACATCCCGCTGCAGGTCCTGCTTGCCCATGAGCATACTGATCACTTCCAGTTGCTGTTCTCGCCGGTCAATCTGCTCGGACAGCGCACTCAATGCTTCCAGGAAGCCAGGCTCGCGGAAGGTTTCGCCCGACAATTCCTGCTCCGGCCCACCCAGCGGCGGCACCTGGCCGAAATCGAATTCGTCGGCCTCGAGGTTTGCCACCCGGGCCAGTTGCTCACCCAACGCGTCGATGCGCAGCAGGCGGGCCTGCAATTCACCGAGACGCACCGTGAGTGCATCAATTTCCTGGCGGGCATGATCACGGGATGACGCAATCAAATCCCGCTGGCGATCCAGTTCCGCCTGCCAGTCTGCCAGTTCCGGCTGCACCGCACGCCCCTGCCCCGGGGCCAGCAGATAGCCGCCCAGGAAGATACCGCCCAGCCCCAGCACCACGGTCAGCAGGGTCGCTGCCATCGCCTTCCGTCCCAGATGGAATCGGCGTGTGCTACCGTACTTTCCGCTGACGATCAGTATGTCCATACCCGACTACTCTCTATGCATGACCTGCAGCCCGCGCCGGCGTACAGTCCATTTACCAATTCATTGATTTCAATGTAGTTGTTTTTACAGATAATGCTCAATCGGTCGATTCGCTTCCCGCGCCCCGCCGCTGTCCGCCTCACTGCACCGGCGGCTTCCGGCCGCGGTCATGGTATGCGCAGATTGCTGCGCCAATACCGGGAACGCAAGCTACTGCTTTCCCTTGCCGATGAGGCGCTGGACTTCACGTCAGCGACCCACCTGGTTTCAGCCAGCGTGGAGGGCGACGTCGCGGTACTCACCTTCGACGACGCCTGCTGGCTGACACGGGCTCGCTATGCGCAACCCAAGCTCCTTGCCAAACTCAATCAGGATCGCTCCGCCACCCCGGTCCGTCGCGTTCGCTTCCAGGTCCGGCCCCGACCGACTTTCCCCGACAACACACAACGCCGCCTCCGGCACCCGCGCCTGACTGCAACCGCCGGCCAGGTTATCCGGGAGGCCTCCCGCGGCATTCAGGACCCGGAGTTACGCCGCGCCCTGGAGAAACTCGCCAGCCGGGCGCGTACATAAATGGCCGCGCAGACCGGTCACCGGCGCGCGGCTCAGTTGGCGAGTATGGGCTTTATGTAGGAGATCGGCGCCTGCTCTGCATCGTCAAACGTGACCACCTCCCAGCACTCCTCCTGCTTGATCAGCTCACGCAACAGCATGTTGTTCAGTGCATGACCTGACTTGAACCCCTTGAATTCGCCAATCAGGCTGTTGCCCAGCAGGTAAAGGTCACCAATCGCGTCCAGAATCTTGTGCTTCACGAACTCGTCTTCGTACCGCAGGCCGTCCTCGTTCAGGATCCGGTACTCATCCACGACGATTGCGTTATCGACGCTCCCGCCCAATGCCAGGTTCTGTGAGCGCAGGTATTCGATCTCATGCATGAAACCGAAAGTCCGCGCGCGAGACACCTCCTTGACGAACGAAGTGCTCGAAAAGTCCACCGAGGCATCCTGTGTTCGTCCTTCGAAAACCGGGTGATCAAATTCGATGCGGAAGGACACCTTGAAACCGTCGAAGGGCTCAAAGCGGGCGACCTTGTCGCCGTCACGTACCTCAACCGGCTTGCGAATCCGGATGAACTTCTTGTGCGCGTTCTGCTCCTCGATTCCGGCGGACTGGATCAGAAAAACGAAGGGGCCCGCACTGCCATCCATGATGGGCACTTCGGGTGCGCTGACATCGATGAATGCATTGTCGATACCCAGCCCTGCCATTGCGGACAGCAGGTGCTCCACCGTGGATACCCGCACATCCCCCTTGACCAGTGCCGTGGACAGTGTGGTATCCCCGACGTTTTCGGCCCGAGCCGGAATTTCCGCGATCGGATCAAGGTCGGTTCTGCAAAAGACGATCCCGCAATCGATCGGCGCCGGGCGAAGCGTCAGGTAGACCTTTTCGCCAGTATGCAGGCCGACGCCGGTCGCCCGGATCACATTTTTTAACGTTCTTTGTTTTATCATGCCGTTTTCTCGCTTATGCGGCACTACGCCCCTCTCCTGGACGCAGTGCCGACTCAACCGGACCGGATAATATCATAAATATAGCAAGTCATAACCCAAC
>JBFGWM010000283.1:0-2395 GCA_041588495.1 Pseudomonadales bacterium
AGCAGGGCGACCTTGAGTCCATGCTCCGCGATGAGATCGCCATAACCACTCTTCATGGATTCCACGAACGATGAACCGATGATGGCCATGTCGTAGATTTTCCAGTGACCGTCCTCGCGCAGGTGCAGGAAGACATCGACAGTAACGGTTTTCATGGCCCGGATGGTGACGTGCACACGCGCATATTCACCCTCGATCTTTGCATCGAAAACGCGGATGCGACGTCGCTTGAACTTGGCGATGGCATTCACCTGGATACGCAGGTACTCGGCGCGGATCCGCGATATGGCCACGTCGACCAGGCCCTCACGCTCGATGTCCTCCCAGTGGTCGGCAAACACCCGCTCGGTCATCAGGCGAAAATCGGTGTGAGGCGTGACATGCTCGTCGATGTGTTTCCGGGCCTGGACGATACGTTCCTGCAGGGACTTGCCGCGGATATTGCGCAGGTTCTTCTTGAACGACTTGACCGCATCGCGGATCAGCTTGTCCGGACTGGGCTTGGGGAGCGCGCTCGCATCCTCCGCGACCGCGAACGCCGGCGTGGTGGCAAACATGAGAATCGTCACCGCGGCGGCCAGGAACCGCGCAAGCATTTTCTGACTCGGAATGATCATCTGGATTCGTACTCGACCACAGACCGCCGGACGTCCCACTCCCGGGAGACCGTCAGCACTGCAGCACTTTCGTTGATAACCTGGAATCCGTCCGCTGGTTCCCGTAATACCGCGTTCGCGGGTCGCGCATGAACCGGCACCCGGACCTGCCGGGCAGACCGGGTGATCACGTTTCACCCTCCATGCGGAAGGAGTCGTCCACCAGAGCGCCATCGACGCCTTTCTCGGCGATAATCAGCCCGAAGCCCCGTTTCATGGCATCCACGAACGAAGCGCCGATCACCGCCATGTCGTAAATCTTCCAGTGACCGTCCTCGCGCAGTTGCAGGTAGACGTCGATGGTGAAGGTCTTGAACGCGTCGACCTTCATGTGCACCCGCGCGAACTCCCCTTTCACATCCGCGGTGAACACGCGGATGCGTTGGTTGCTGTAGTTGGCGAGGGCATTCACCTGGATGCGCAGGTAGATCGAACGCACCTTGCCCACGGCCTCCTCCACCAGGCCACGGGCCTGGATCTCGTCCCAGTGGTCGGCAAAGATGCGCTCCGCCATCAGGCGAAAATCGGTGTTCGGCGTGACATGTTCGTCAATGTGCTTCCGGGCCAGCGCCTGGCGTTCCTCGATGGACTTCCCGCGAATATTGCGCAGGTTTTTCTTGAACGCCGTCACCGCATCGCGGATCAGGTGGTCCGGGCTGTTGGCCTCCGCGTGAACCGGGGTCGCGAGCAGGGCCAGCGCGCAGACCAGGGCCGCGAACAGGGCCGGGAAAAACTTGTGTTGCATACTCCGTTGTCCTCGTTCGCCCCGCGGAGCACTCAGCGGCCGCGACGCAACTTGTGATCCAGCAGGCGCGACTGGAATGCCAGCGCCTCGATCAGCGTCTCGTGGGCGCTGATATAACCGGCAAAGGTCAGGCGGTGACGAGTCGCAGGATCGTTCATCAGTTCCTGCAGTCTCGCGAGTTCACCCTCGAAGCGCTTGCAGACAGCCAGGTCGGAACCGTCGCCGTCGAGTTCTGCAGCGCAGGTGGCCCGGGCCGCGCCCAACGCCTCCAGGCCCGCATCCACGAGCGGACAGTCGCCCGCGACGAGCGGGCTGTGCAGGGCCAGAACGGCGAGCAGGGCCTTCGGGAAACGCATCGGCATTCCCGGCATCCAGCAGGTTTAAAGTGGGGATTATACCGGATCGGGATGCCAGCGGAGGACCGCTCGGTCGAAAAATCCGGGCCTGACCCGGGGCGAGAGCAGGTCGGTGAACTGCTCGTGGAGGTCCCGCAGGGCCTGCCGGTACGCGCGCGCTTCCACTTCGACACCGGTACGGCGGGTACGCACGAGGCGCTCCGTGAACAGGTCACGCAATTCGCGGATCGCCCGCGGGTCGGGGTGGAGCAGGTGCGGTTCCATGTCGGACTTCAGCGGCGGCCATGTCATCGGGAGCATGGACTATACCCGGATTCCGGCGTCCGGAAAGTCGTAAAAATTACTGAATTTCAAGCATTAATAAACCTAATGGTTGGACAGGAGCGCCCGTTGGAGACTAGCTTTTGCCCCCCTCCGCGTTCCATCGCCCGGCGCCGAGCAACAGGATCATCAACTGCTTCTTGAGGTCGTCGGCCATCTCGGCGGCCGTCTGCGGCTGGCCGGGCGGCAGGTCGAGAATGTCCGGAATGTAATAGACCGCGAGGTTAATCACCATGCCCGCCACCCTGTTGAGCTCGGTGGTGGTGAGCTGCGGAAACACGTTGAGCAGGCGCAGGTCGGAGGCCAGTTCGGTGGCG
>JBFGWM010000284.1:0-2324 GCA_041588495.1 Pseudomonadales bacterium
GCACAGGAAATCGATTTCCGAGCGCCCGGCGTCCTCGCAGGAGAACTCCACGTCGTCGGTATGACTGCGCGCACGCTTCACCGCGTGCACGGCCTGTTCGAGCACCTGGTCGGGCGTCTGCCGCAACTTGTGCTCCATGTGGATCGGCGAGGTGGCGATGAACGTGTGGATGCGTCCCGACGCCGCCGGCCGGATCGCCTCCGCGGCGCGGTCGATGTCCTTGTCGAGGGCGCGCGCCAGGCTGCACACGGTGCTGTCCCGCACCGCCTCGGCCACCGCCTTCACCGCCTCGAAATCGCCCGGACTGGCGATCGCGAAGCCGGCCTCGATCACGTCGACGCGCATGCGCTCCAGGGCCTTGGCGATGCGCACCTTCTCGTCCCGGGTCATGGAGGCGCCCGGACTCTGTTCTCCGTCACGCAAGGTCGTATCAAAGATGACCAATCGCGTTGGTTCACTCATTTTCGTCTGCTCCGAAAACGTTTAGCAGGAATTATGTCAGTGATCCGGAGATCCCGACAACGACTGTACAAAACTGGAATGGGGGGTTGAGTATCTGCCTTACGGCAGAAGCAGTCGCAGGGAAAGCGGTGCAGCGGACGGGCGCGCGAAACCCCGGGCAACCCGCGAAGCGGGCCCGAAACCGGGAACGGCCTGAATTGGTGATATTTCGTCCATGTGGCAACTATATACACTCCCGGCCCCGCTGCCAACTCCACGCGTGCGACGATAGCGTTGGCCGCATCCGGCGCCCTTCTATTAAACTGACGGACTCAACCGGGACCGGAACCCCCATGACCTACTGTCTCGCCATCCAGGTCGACGACGGGCTGGTGTTTGCCTCCGACTCGAGGACCAACGCCGGCGTCGACAACGTGAACGCGTATCCGAAAATGCACCTGTTCGAGGCTCCAGGCGCGTACGTGTACGTATTGTTGTCCAGTGGCAACCTGGCCACCACACAGGGCGTGGTGCGACACCTGCGCCAGGACCTGGAAGGCACCGACGGAAGAACGTCGCTGGCCACCATGGCCAACATGGAGGAGGCTGCCACCTACCTGGGCAGCGTGAGCCGGCAGGTGCAGAAAAAGACCCCCGACAGCGGCAGCACCATGGAGGCCACCTTCGTGCTGGGCGGACAGGTCAGTGGCGATGACCACGAGATCTACCTCGTGTACCCGGAGGGGAACTACATCGGACCGTCGCCGGGGAGCCCGTTCTTCCAGATCGGCGAGATCAAGTACGGCAAGCCGATCCTGGACCGGATCGTCACTCCGCGCACCAGCCTCGAGGACTGCGCCCGCTGTGCCCTGGTCTCCATCGATTCCACGATGAAGAGTAACCTCACCGTCGGGCCGCCCGTGGACCTGCTGATCTACCGACGCGGCAGCCTGAAGGTGGAGCCGCAGGAGAAACTGCAATACACCACCGAGGACGCGTTTTTCACCGGCATGCGGACACAGTGGGCCGAAGGCCTGCGCACCGCGTTCAACATGCTGCCGCGCTTCCCCTGGGAACCCCCCTCCTCCTGAAACCGGACAAACAAACAAAATGAGCATCAGGGTCGCACTACACCATCACACCCGCTACCGCTTCGACAAGCCTGTCAAGCTGTCGCCTCACGTGTTCCGCCTGCGTCCCGCGGTGCACTCGCGCACGCCGATCGAGTCCTACTCCCTGCGCATCGAGCCCGACGAGCACTTCATCAACTGGCAGCAGGACCCGTTCGGCAATTACATGGCACGGGTGGTGTTCCCGGAGAAGGCCCGCGAACTGGTCGTCGAGGTCGACCTGGTCGCCAACATGACGATCATCAACCCCTTCGACTTTTTCGTCGAGGAGTATGCCGGGTCGTTTCCGTTTGAATACACGCCGGAACTGCGCGAGGAACTGCTGCCCTACCTCAAGGTGCGCGAGGACGGCCCGCTGCTGAAAAAGTGGCTGAAGACGATTCCGGACAGCAACGAGAATTCGGTGTTCTTCCTGGTCGACCTCAACCGCCTGCTGTTCGAACACATCGATTACACGGTGCGCATGGAACCCGGGGTGCAGTCCTGCGAGACGACCCTGGAGAAACGCTCCGGCTCGTGCCGCGACAGCGGCTGGCTGCTGGTGCAGATCCTGCGTCACTTCGGGCTGGCCGCGCGGTTCGTCTCCGGGTACCTGGTGCAGCTGACCGCGGACGTGCCCTCCCTCGACGGTCCTTCCGGCCCCAGCCAGGACTTCACCGACCTGCACGCCTGGGCCGAGGTCTACATTCCGGGCGCCGGGTGGATCGGTCTCGACCCCACTTCCGGCCTGTTCGCGGGCGAGGGCCACATCCC
>JBFGWM010000285.1:0-2273 GCA_041588495.1 Pseudomonadales bacterium
CCCTCGTTGGCTATGCCACCAACTGGATCGCCCTCAAGCTGATTTTCGAACCGGTGGAAGCGCGCAAGGTGGGCCCGTTCACCTTCCACGGCCTGTTCCTCAAGCGGCAGAAGGAAATTTCGGCCAAGTCCGGCGGCCTGTTCGCCACCGAGGTGCTGACCGTCGAAAAGATCATGAACCACCTCCTCTACGGCGCCCGCGGCGACCAGACCCGGGCCATTGTCAGCCGCCACATGCGCCCGGTGGTCGACGAGGCCATCGGCCTCATCAAGCCGCTGATCCAGGCCGCGGTCGGCCCGGAGAGCTTCGCCAACCTGCGCGAGGCCACTGCGGAGAAGGTTCTTGAGATCTATCCCGACACCATGGAGGATCCCAAGTTCATCGAGGGCCGCAGTTCCCTGCTCGCGAAACTTCTCGGTGACCGTATGGCCGAACTACCATCCGTCGAGTTCCAGGAACTTCTGCGCCCCGCTTTCCAGGAAGATGAGCTCAAGCTGATCCTGGTCGGCTGCGCCCTCGGTTTCATGGCCGGTTTCGCGCAGTTCGTGCTGGTTTTCGGCGGGTTCGCCTGACGGCATACGTCCCTCCCGGCCACAGGCCCTCCCCGCGCTACCCCCGGAACGCGCATGCGCCCGTAAGTTACTGTTGCAGCGCAGTTTACCGGCAATAACACGCGGCGTTTCCGAGTGTCAGATGCACCCCATCCGAAAATATGCTTATATATTAACTTACCGGTCGGTCTCTTGAACGGGGTGGGAGATCATGGGAGCAATGGCGGACACCGGGGAAACGGCACCGATCTTCGACGGTTACTCCATCGAACGCACAGTGGGCCGCAATGGCGACTGCCTGGTATTCGACGCTGTGCGGGAGGCGGACGGACGACCGGTCACCCTGCACCAGCTCAGCCCCGACTTTCACGGCGCCCGCGCACTCGCCCAATTCCACCGGGAACTCGGGGTACGCAGGGCCCTGGCGCAGACCAGCGTGGTCGCCAACCTTTTGGCATTCATCGACGATCCGCAGCAGCCGGTCATGGTGCTGGAGCGCGACCAGGCGTTCTCCCTGGCGGAATGGTCAGCCCGTCGCGTCCTGCAAACGACAGATATCCTGGAAATCGCCTTTGCCCTGGCCAGGTCCCTGGATGAACTGCACGGCGAAGGACTGATACACCGCGCACTGTCCCCGCATAATGTGCGCTGGCGTTCCCGTATCGGCCAGGTCCACCTGGATGGGCTGCACCATGCAACCCAACTCGTGGCGCGCTCCGACAAGCGCTGGAACCAGCTCACGGGCGACCTCGTGTTCATGTCGCCGGAGCAGACCGGGCGCCTGAACCGCAAGGTGGACCACCGCTCCGACTACTACTCGATGGGCGTGCTGCTGTACTGGTTATTCACCGGCGAACTGCCCTACGCCTCCGACGACCCGGTCTCCGTGCTCACCGAGATCATCACGGCCAGCGCCCCGGCATTGCACGTCATTCGACCAAACGTACCCGAGATGGTATCCCTGCTGGTCGACCGACTGCTGTCCAAGCTCCCGGAAAACCGCTACCAGACCGGCGTCGGGCTGATGCATGACATCGACACCTGTCTCAGGCAAATCCACGAAACCGGTTCGGTTCACACCTTCACACTGGGTCGCATGGATGTATCCGCCGGATTCTCCATTCCAGACAAGCTTTATGGTCGCGCCACCGAGATTGATCGACTGCGGGAGAACTTCCACGCCATCGCGCGCGGTGACTGCCGCCTGGTGCTATTGACCGGTCACGCCGGTGCAGGCAAGACCTCCCTGGTCGGGGAGGTCGAAGAAACCATCATCAGCAGCGACGGGATTCTGCTTTCGAGTAAGTTTGACCAGTTCCAGCACACCTATCCGTTCCAGGCCTTCATTGGCGCGTTTGCCCAGCAATTCAGCCGCGTGCAGGTCATGGATCCGGCACAACGCAAGACCTGGCGAAAACGCATCCTCGACGCCCTGGGTCCGAATGCCGCGGTGGTCGCGGCAGTAATCCCGGGCCTGACCGATTTACTGGGAGCGGTCGAGCCGGTGCAGGAACTGGACCCGATCGAAAATCAGAACCGTTTCCGCAGAACGCTGATCGAGTTCGTACGTGTGTTCGCGGACAAGGAACACCCTCTGGTGCTGTTCCTCGACGATCTGCAATGGGCAGATACCACCAGCCTGGAATTGCTGGAGACCTGTCTCTGCAAGTGGGCACTGCGCCATTGCCTGATCATTGGGGCATACAGGGATAACGAAATCGG
>JBFGWM010000286.1:0-2262 GCA_041588495.1 Pseudomonadales bacterium
CAATCCGCAATATTCCGATTGCGGAAAGGAACATCGAATTTCCATCGAAACAGCAAGAAACGTGGGTAACCGGGTGTACAGTATTACACTAGCCCTGACTTCGACAACCAACATCCGATGCGGCGGGCAGCAACTCGTGATCATTCATCCCGCACAAACGTGAGTTTTTTTGCTTCGCACCGCTACGCTCGCTCGAACTCGCCCGGGCCTGTGCCCGGGCCAGGAGTTCTCATCAAACCCCCAGGCCGGAAAACACAAAAAAACCCGCCATGCGGCGGGTTTTTCTGTGTTTGGCGGGCCCGGAGAGATTCGAACTCCCGACCTTCTGGTTCGTAGCCAGACACTCTATCCAACTGAGCTACGGGCCCCTTGATGGAGGGGCGCTATTATTCCGGGGTGCCGGCGGGCAGTCAAGCGGGATCAGCGCTTCAGGTGGGCGGGGTCTTCGGGGGTTGTTTGCCGAAGGGGATGACCTTGCCGTCGGATTCGAGGGCAGCCGCTTTTTCCTCGGGCTTGCGCCGGCGGTCCGCGGGATCCTGCACGCGGTACTCGCGATCGGCCACCACCACCTGGTTGCGGCCGTTGCGCTTTGCCTGGTACAGGGCACGGTCGCCCGCCGCCAGGGTGTCGTCGAACAGGTCCCCCGGGAACCACTGCGCCACGCCCACGCTGCAGGTCATGCGCAGGTCCTCCTCGCGCACCGTCTTGATCACGGTGTTCTCCAGGCGCTCGCGGAGACGTTCGGCCACCCGGCCCGCCTGCACCGCGCTGGTCTCCGGCAGGGCCACCAGGAACTCCTCACCACCAAACCGGCAGAACAGGTCCGATCCCCGCGCGATCTCGCGGATGATCCGCGCCATCACCTTGAGCGCGTCGTCGCCGCTGGAGTGGCCGAAGGTGTCATTGATCTGCTTGAAGAAGTCGATGTCGATGACCAGGATCGAGAGGTCATGTCCGTAACGTTTACAGCGGCTGAGTTCCTTGTTGATGGCCTCCAGCAGGTAGCGCCGGTTGGGCAACCCGGTGAGCATGTCGGTGGCGGCGAGTCGCTTGTTTTCCTCCAGCAGTTTGCGGATGTGATTTTCGACCCGCTTGCGCGCGGATACGTCGCGGGTGACCAGCACCAGGCAGTCGTTGTTCTCGTCGTCGACCTCCGACACGCTGATCTCCACCGGAAACTCGCGGCCCAGGCTGCTGCGCGCCTCCATCTCCAGGAACTGGGGCGACGGCAACTCCGCCTGGCCGGCCAGGAAAGTCGAGAAACGCGGCACCAGGTCGGTGATCCTCGGCATCCCGCCAAGGTCCTCGCCCAATTCGAACAGGCGGCGCGCCGCACGGTTGCATTTCTGGATGGACCCGGTGCCGTTCACGATCACGATGCCGTCCGGCACGTTCTCGATGATCCGGTCGTAATGGAACACGGTTCTCTGCAGGAGTTCCTCCTCCTCGGACAGCTTGCGCCCGAGGCGTCCCACGATCACCGCGGACAGCATGATCGCGATGATCACCGCGGATATGGCCACCGCGAGGGCCACGTTGACGCCCACCGCGGCGGGCAACTGCGAAATGCCCACCTGGGTGTGCAGCACGGTCCCGGCAATCGCGGTGAAATGCATGCCCACCATGGCGCCGCCCATGAGCAAGGCCGCCAGGACCTGAATCACGAATTCGCGCAGCCTCTGCTCGCTGCGCGCGTAACGGACGAGGGCCAGGGCCGCGGTCGCCGCCACGATGGCGAACGCCACCGAGCGCATGAAGAAACTGCCCTCGTAGACGACCGCGACACCGGAGCGCATGGCGGACATGCCCACGTAGTGCATGAACACGATGCCCAGTCCCATCAGCGCGCCACCGAGGGGGATCTCGATCAACGGCCTGCGGCCCCGGTTGACCAGGGCAATGGCGGCATACGAGGTCGCGACGGCAATGACCAGCGAGCCCAGGGTGGGTATCCACTCATACAACACCAGCACCGGGATCTCGTAAGCCAGCATCCCGATGAAATGCATCGACCAGACGCCGCAACCCAGGGCAACAGCGCAAAGCAGCATCCAGGCCGCGCGCGCGAAGCCCTCGCCGGAAGCCTCGGAACGCCGCTCGGCAACGATGGCCGTGAATGACGCGAAAACCGCGATGATGAAGGAGAGAATGACCAGTCCGGTATTGTGACTGGCCTCGAGGACGATGGCCCCGGGCAACCCGGCATCGCCGAGAAAGTGAATATCAAGCCAATCGAACATGGGCTGCGCTCGGCTTCCGGGG
>JBFGWM010000287.1:0-2211 GCA_041588495.1 Pseudomonadales bacterium
AAACGGCATATCCAGACCATCGGCCTGTTCAACACCAAGGCCGCCAACATCATCAGGACCTGCGCGATCCTGGTGGAACAACACGGCGGCGAGGTGCCCCGTGACCGCGCCTCCCTCGAGGCCCTGCCCGGCGTCGGCCGCAAGACCGCCAACGTGATCCTCAACACCGCGTTCGGCGAACCCACCATCGCCGTCGACACCCACATCTTCCGGGTTTCGAACCGTACCCGGATCGCCCCCGGCAAGACCGTGCTGGAAGTGGAGAAGAGGTTACTGCGACTGGTGCCCCGGGAATTCCGCCGCGACGCCCACCACTGGCTGATCCTGCATGGCAGGTACACGTGCACCGCGCGCAAGCCGCGGTGTCCGGACTGCGTGATCAGTGACCTGTGCGAGTACCGCGAAAAAACGCCGCCGTGATCCGGACCGGCGCCAGCCCGCAAGGGTCGGCGCTAATCCTGGAACCCGAGTTCATCGATTACGTGGCGGATGGTTTCGAGCACGTCCGGTTCCACCTTTTCCACGTGGAAACCGGCATCGAAGATGTCCGTATTGACGGAGTGCTTGCACCACAGGCAGCGCGCCTCCAGATGGAGGTCCTGCTTCCCGTCCACGGGGTCCAGCAGGTGGACTCGCAGACTGTATTCCCGGTCCGTCTCGATTTCCTTGTCAGACATGAGCATCAGCCCATCATCGGAGACATCCACGAGATACCCCAACACATCTTCGCTACCGACCTCGTATACCCGGAGGTAGAAAAGCAGGTGCCGGCGTTTTTCGTGGCGGGGGGGGTGTTTGCGCATCGGTTCGGTTCCGCACTTGCCGGGGCAGTGTCCGGCTTCATGATTGTCCAAATATAGCCTAACCCACAAGCGTGTCCGCACTCTAGGGACCGCGAAACGGTTTGCGCCACGCCCACCGGAAACTATGCTTGGATGGCAGGCATGCTGCCTGCCACGGAAGGGGACCTCAACCAAGATGGGACTCGGAACAGGAATTGTCCGCAACGGCATCATCCTAACCGGCACAATGCTCGCCAGTGTACAGGTGGCACATGCAGCCGAAGACGGCACGCAGGTCGAGGCATTCAATGCGGCCCTCATTGAACGCGACGCCGGCAATCTCTACAAGGCGATTGAGTCGCTGCACGGCATCCTCGCTGCCTCGCCAAAGTCACACCGGGCGAAGATCGAACTGGCCGTTGCCTATTACCGTGCGCTGATCTTCGAGGAGGCCGAGCGCCTGGCCCAGGAGGTTCTCGCCGAACCCGACACCCCGGACGCGGTGCGCGCCAACATCGAGAATTTCCTGCAACTCATCGCAACCCGGCGCCGGCAGGCGGAAGCCAACGAGCATCGACTCGTCTACGAGTTCGCTTTCGGTGCGGGCGAGGACGACAACGTCAATCAGGGCCCGAGTTCGGACATCATCGACCAACCGGCGGCAGCCACGCCCCTCCCCCCGGGAGTCACGGAAGAAACTGACGCGTTCGCAACCATTGCCGCGCGCCTCAGCCACACCTACACGTTCCCCGGCAGCCTCCAGGTCGGTGAGCGGGCGGGGCAACTCCTGTGGCAGACCCAGCTTTCATTGTTCCGCAAGCATTACCAGGACGAGAAGGATTTCAACGTCGATGTCGCCAGTATCAGCACCGGCCCCGCGGTGTTCGTGACCAAGGCGTGGCGCGCCAAGCTGAACGCCCGCCTGGAATGGTTGCGCCAGAGCGACGACCCACTGGCATGGTTTGGCAGCCTGAACCCCTCCTACACCCGGATCACCGATTTCGGCGAATTCACCATCGACGGCATCGTGCAGCACCGCGAATACTTCGGCGGAACCAACGAGGGTCGCGAGGGCATGCGCTTCGGCGCCGGACTGAGCTACGCACAGCTTTTCATGGATGACCGCGTGGCGTTCCTCGCCGGGCTGCGCGCCTACGACCAGCACGCCGAAGCGGAGAACCGGGAGCATGACGTCCAGGAAGTGTTTCTCGGCACGCGGGTCAAGCTTCCCGGCCAGTACGGCCTGCACGGGCGCTACAGCTTCAAGGAAACCGACTACGAGGGCAATGAACCGGTCATTGGCAAGGGACGCAAGAACTGGGAACACCGCCTGGTGATGGGTGGCCAGTACACGTTCCGCGACTTCGGCGTCCTCGACGACTGGGTGCTGTCCGCGAACCTGAGCCGGACCGTGAATCATTCCAACGGT
>JBFGWM010000288.1:0-2139 GCA_041588495.1 Pseudomonadales bacterium
GTCACCCCGGGACTGGAGTCTGCAACGGAAATCGGCTTGCGCGGGATTCGGATTCGTGGACAGGGAAATTGGTCGGGACGGCAGGATTTGAACCTGCGACCACCACACCCCCAGTGTGGTGCGCTACCAGGCTGCGCTACGCCCCGACGGTACTTCCGGGTGGCAATGTTCGACGTGATGGTCAAACCGGCCGGGTTGGGAGTCGTGCAGTTGCACACGACGCCCGTGGGCGGCAGATGATAGCGAAAACGGGCGGCGGAATGAAGGGCGCGAGGGGCCTAACTGCGCAATACGGCCAGGATTTCTTCCAGTTCGACGAGGGTCTGGCGGATAACCTGACGCGCCTGGGTGGTGTCCTCGGCCGCGTGTTCGCCGGAGAGTTGCTGGCGCGCCCCGCCGATGGTGAAGCCCTGCTCGTAGAGCAGGTTGCGGATCTGGCGAATGGTGAGGACGTCCTGGCGTTGGTAATAGCGACGGTTGCCGCGGCGTTTCACCGGGCGCAACTGGGGAAACTCCTGTTCCCAGTAGCGCAGCACGTGGGATTTCACGGCACACAGGTCCGCGACCTCACCGATGGTGAAGTACTTCTTGCCCGGGATGGGCGGCAGTTCGTTGTTATTGCTTGGTTCCAGCATACGCTTCCACCCGGGCCTTGAGCTTCTGGCCCGGCCTGAAGGTCACCACGCGACGCGCGGTGATGGGGATTTCTTCGCCGGTCTTGGGGTTGCGCCCCGGACGTTCACGCTTGTCGCGCAGGTCGAAGTTGCCGAATCCGGACAGCTTGACCTGCTCCTGGTGATGCAGGGCCTCGCGCAGTTCCTCGAAGAACGCCTCGACCAGTTCGCGGGCCTCGCGCTTGTTCAGGCCCAGCTCCTCGAACAGGCGTTCCGCCATCTGGGCCTTCGTGAGTGCACTCATAATTCAGGGTCCCGGTACTTCAGGATCTCAGGCTGGCGCCGTACTCGGTTTCGAGGGTGCGGACCACGCAATCGACGATCCCCTTCACCTCATCCTCATTAAGAGTGTGCGATGGATGCTGTAAGGTCAAGCCCAATGCAATGCTTTTTCTAGCAGGATCAATACCTTTCCCCTGATAAACGTCGAAAAGCACGAGGTTTTGCAGGCAGGCCCCGGCCGCGTTGGCCACCGCCGCCCGCAAATCGCCTGCCGGGACCTCGCGGTCCACCACGAAGGCGAGATCGCGGCGCACCTCCGGAAAGCGGGACAGTTCGCTGAATTCGGGGCGGTGGGCGGCCACCAGGGACTCGTCATCGATCTCGGCAAAGAATACCGGGCCGTCCAGATCGAGGTCGGCCAGCAGGCCGGGGTGAACGGCCCCGATCCATCCGGCGGGCTGGTGATTGCGCAGGATGCGTGCGCCCTGCCCCGGGTGCAGCGCCGGGTGCGTCGCCGCTTCGAAGGCGAAGGCATCCGCCTCCCCGGTCATCGCGAACAGGCTTTCGAGGTCGCCCTTGAGGTCGAAGTAATCCACGGGTTCCGGGTTGCCGGACCAGTGCTCCGGGTGTCGTGAACCGGCCATCACCAGTCCCATGCGCCGCACCTGGACCAGGGACTCGGGGCCGGGCAGGAAGCACAGGCCGGATTCGAACAGCCGCACGCGGCCGCTCTGCCGGTGCTGGTTGAACTGCACCGCCTTGAGCAGGCCCGGCAGCAGCGTGGTGCGCATCACCGCCATGTCGCTGGAGATCGGGTTGCTGAGGGGCAACGCGGTGACCTGTGGTTCGGCACGCTGCTGCAGGCCAGGTTCGACGAAGCTGTAGGTGATCGCCTCGCGGTAGCCCCGTGCAACCAGGTGGCCGCGTACGGCGCGCTGCGACAGGCGGTCCTCGGTGACCTGGCGGGGACGCCGTTCGCCGGCCGGCAGCGTGGATGGCAGCCGGTTATAGCCGTGCACCCGCGCGACCTCTTCCACGAGATCCTCTTCGCGCTCGATATCAAAGCGCCAGCCCGGCGGTGTGATTGTCCATTGGTCGGCGCCATCGGTTTCGACGCCGAATCCCATGCGCCCGAAGATGTCCTCGATCGTGGCCGTGTCCACGGACATGCCCAAAATGCGTTGCAGGCGCGAACCGCGCAGGGCGACCGGCTTCCGGGTCGGGAGGTGATCGGCATGGGCGA
>JBFGWM010000289.1:0-1969 GCA_041588495.1 Pseudomonadales bacterium
CCGCCAGAACGTGGAGCGCATGCGCATCGAGACCGGCCTCCACCACGCGCTCGAGCGGGGCGAGTTCGTGCTTCGCTACCTGCCGCTGGTCGACATCCGCAGCGAAAGGGTGATGGGGCTGGAGGCGCTGATCCGCTGGGAGCATCCCGAACACGGCACCATACCGCCCGAGGAGTTCATGCAGGTTGCGGAGGACATCGGGGTGATTGCGAAGATCAATACCTGGGTGCTGGAGCAGGCCTGCGCGGATTATGCCGGCTGGACCGGGCAGGCCGGGTCCGCCGATGACCTGCTGCTGACCGTGAACATCGCCGCCTCCCACCTCCTCAGGCCCGATTTCCTCCACGACGTGCGCTGTGTGCTGCGTGACACCGGGGTGCCCGCGGCCAGCCTGCAACTCGATCTCACGGAACGTGCGCTGGCCAGCAGCCTGCCGGACTGCATCGATGTGCTCCGCGAACTCGCGGCAAGCGGCGTGCGCATCGCGCTGGATGACCTCGGCGCCAGTTATTCATCGCTGCGCAACTTCCGTCACCTCGACTTCGATGCCCTGAAGATCGACCGCAGTTTCATCGCCGACCTCGATCCCGAGGGGCGCGACGCTGTCATCGTGCGCAGCGTGATCGCCATGGCGCGCAGTCTCGGCATCCGCGTGATCGCCGAGGGCGTGGAGAACGAGGAGCAGTTGAATTTCCTGCGTCGCAAGCGCTGCGACTGGGTCCAGGGTTTTTACTTCGCGTCACCGCTGACGGCCGTGGAAGTCGCGGACATGCTGGCCTCCGGTCGCGAACTGACACGCGGTTCCCCGGGTCCCGGGGCGGAGTCCTGACCCTGCGTATCCTGCACACCATGATCCGCGTGACCGACCTCAAGCGTTCGATCGCGTTTTATACCGGGGTTCTCGACATGCAGTTGTTGCGGCGCGAGGACTCGCCCGACGGTCGTTATACCCTGGTCTTCGTCGGCTACGGCCCTGAGAGCGAGGGTGCGGTGATCGAGCTCACCCACAACTGGGACACCGAGCACTACGAGATCGGCGACGGGTTTGGTCACATCGCGCTGGGCGTGGACGATATCCACGCCGCGTGCGCAAAGATCCGTTCGCGTGGCGGGGAGATTGCCCGCGAACCGGGTCCGATGTCCCAGGGCGGGCCGGTACTGGCATTCGTCCGCGACCCGGACGGGTACATGATCGAGTTGTTGGAGCGTGCCTGAAACACGAAAAAGCCCGGCGGGTGCCGGGCTTTTTCAGGTCTGGGGTGAAGCCTGCTCAGGGAGGCAGGTTGCCGATGACGATACCGACCGCGTTATCAATAGTGTCCCCAACCGTCGTTGCCACGTCGTTCAGTGCGTTGGCGAGGTCCGTCGGGCTGAGCCCCAGGTTCAGGAGCGGGCCGATACCCCGGCTGTACACGCCGCCGGGATCGTTGGCGTCCGTTTCCACGTAGCTGAGTTCGGAGGTGGCGCCGCCGTCGAAGTCAGACCCATCGACATCCAGGTCCAGTCCCTGTGACCAGGGCGGGGTGGAACCGGCTGCCGGCGGGTTTTCCCACGCACCCCAGGACTGCAGGTCATCGGCATGCGCAATGCTGCCGGCCAAAAGACTGCACGCGATTGCCATCCATCTGATTTGATTCATTTTATTGCCTGCCAGTTCAAATTTTGCCGAGTCCCGCCAGCGGGCGGAATCCCGCATTACCCTTCCAGTGTAAGCCGTGTGCGGCATCCGGCTGAAGTGTACGAAAGTACAGTCAGGGACGGCGCCAGCCTACTTGAACTTGCGACTGGCGCTCAGGCTCCACTCGGTGCGGTCGAATTCGAAGACGTCACCGTTGGAATGATTCACGGTCCGGCTCAGGTTCGCGGACAGCACCCAGTCGTCGAGGACGCCGAAGTCGCGGAACGTGTACTGGCCACCCATCACCAGGCGGTGTTCCCAGTTCTTGCGTCCCTTGCCAATGACCGGTTC
>JBFGWM010000290.1:0-1849 GCA_041588495.1 Pseudomonadales bacterium
ACTGGTACCCGGAGATCTTTTTCCGCCTCGAGGACGTCTACGAGGCGCTGCGCATCCTCGTGCCGGTCGATGCGATTCTGGGTCCCGTCCTGACCTTCCTGCTGGTTGTCCCGGGCAAGCGCGGGGTGAAATTCGACATCGCGATGGTGGCGCTCGCGCAGGTTGTCGCCCTCGCATACGGCGGCTACACGATCTACCAGCAACGTCCTGCCGCGTTGGTTTTCGCTGGAGACCGCTTCGAGGTGATTCCAGCGTCGAAGCTGGATCGGGACAAACTGCCTGCCGAGTATTTTGATCTGGATTCACTCAACTATCCGTTCCTCGCCTATGCGCTGCCTGCGCAAACGAGGGAGGAGGCCGTTGAGTTCCTGTTCAACAACATCAACTATCAGAAGTTGTCCGAACGATACCGGCCAATCGAAAATCATATGGAAGCAATTCGAGAGAAGGCACTGGACCCGACAGGAATATCACCACGTGACCCGGAAACGCTCGCGCGATGGGAGCATTTCAAACGGCAATTCCATGATCTCGAATCAATGCTGTTTTTGCCCCTGGAGAGCACCAGTTTCGACTGGGCGTTCATTGTCCTCGAACGCGACACCGGGGAACTGGTGGGCTATCTCGGCGTGGATGCCTGGAACGAATACGATCATTCACGCTGAGGTCGCCGCCACGGCAGGTGGCGGATCCGGCACGCCGGACCCGCCCCGTGCGGTCACAACGCTTCAGTAGGGAATGCCGGTTCTGCGGTAGATGAATCCCAGCAGCCAGGCCGGCCCGACCAGCAGGAACTGCAGGTCCTCGAAGAACGACGGCTTGGCGCCCTCGACCTTGTGCCCCGCGAACTGGAAGATCCAGGCCACCACGAACACCGCCAGCGAGACAACCCACACCGGCCCCAGCGACAGGGCCTCGTAGCCCTGTATGAGGGCGATGTTCAGCACGCTGAATCCAAGCATCCCGAGACCGATGGTCAGGGACATGCGGAAGTAAAAGGCCAGCGCCACCAGGATACCCAGGCTGGCGAAGTTGGCGTAGGGGACCGCGGCGAGCGCGGCGGGCACCGGCACGTCCCACAGCATGCCCATGATGCTCATGTAGATCAGGGGGACCATGATCCAGTGGATGGCCTTGTTCAGCGGGTTCTGGTGACTCTCACCGTAAGCGTCAAACCATTGGTCGGCAGTTCTTTGCATGATGACTCTCCTCGTGGGCCATGGGTGTTTAGACGCTGATCATTGTGCCCCGGCAGGACGCACCGGACAGTGACCGGATCAGTCAATCAATTGACATTTCCGGCCAAAGGCCTGCTCTCAGTGCACCACGAGCAGCCCGAGACGGTATTTCTGGGGAGACACGCCCGCCCAGCGGCGGAACGCGCGGTGAAAGGCGCTGGGTTCCGAGAAACCCAGCTCGTAGGCGATTTCCTGGATGCCGGCCCCGGGGTCGGCCAGGCGCTGGCGCGCCTTTTCGAAGGCGGCGGCATCCGCAACCTCCCGGTAGCCGGTACCTTCCGCCCGCAGGCGCCGGTTGAGGGTTCGCACGCTGATGTGAAACCGTGCGGCCACGGTCGCGGCGTCGGGACGAATGCCGCCGTACTGGCCGAGGATGAGTTCGCGGACCCGGTCGGCGAAACCCCGCGACTCGAGTTGCGCCAGCATCCGGTCCGCCTGGGCCTGGAGCACGCCGAACAACTCGCGACTGGCATGGGCCTGCTCGGCTTCCAGCAGGGCGCGCGGCAGCACCACGGAGGTCTCCGTGCAATCGAACACGGCCTCGCAACCGAAGACGCGAGCATACTCGGCCGCGTAGGCGGGAGTGGGGTGTTCAAAGCGCACCTGCAACG
>JBFGWM010000291.1:0-1669 GCA_041588495.1 Pseudomonadales bacterium
CAGGCGGGTTTGCATTCGCCCGGTGGTGAGTCAAAATTCATATGAACACTGATAAGGCACGCCCATGCGCTCCACCACAGTACTGCTGGCCCTGCTTGCGGTTTCGAACGTGCAGGCCGCCGAGCCCCTGAAGATCTGCACGGACAACGCCTACTGGTTTCCCTACATCTGGATCAAGGACGACCAACCCCGGGGACTCCATATCAGCATCGTCGAAAACGCACTGCGCGAGCTCGACATCGAGTACGAGTTCCAGGCACGGCCCTGGAAGCGGTGCCTGCTCTACTCCGAACAAGGCAAGGTCGACGCCATTGCCAGCGCGTCCTACTCGGACGAGCGCAACGCCTATCTGCACTACCCTCCGGACGCCGGACCGGGGAGGTTTTCCAAGTGGCAGATCGGCATCGCGAGTTACGTCGTCATCACGGCAGCCAACAATCCCTTTCAGTTCGACGGCAACCTGGAGAAGTTACCGGAACCGGTGCGGGCGGTGCTGGGATACTCCATCGTGGCGGACCTTGAGCAGGCGGGACACAAGGTGTACCAGGACAAGAACCCGCTCACCATGTACCGCGCCCTGATGCAAAGCGAGCAGGGCGTGATCGTGGGGTTCGAATCGCTCGCCGAGAAGATCAACGAGATGGAGTCCCACCATAACAAGCTCCGGATCCATCAACCGGCAGTCAAGTCCAAATCCTATTTCATTCCGTTTTCCCGCAAATCCCTGATCAGTGAAGAACAGCGCATGAAGATCTGGGACCAGATCGCCCGCACCGCCACGAACGTCCGCTTCGTGAACCGCTTTTTCGAGGAACTGGAACTGGACGTGAATAAGGAGTGACAACGGGATCCTGGACGGGCTACTGCGGTTACATTCGGCCCCGTCCGTTGCGTTGCAATAACCTACCGGGAATTGTCATCTGGGGCTAACGACTCCGCGGTCTCGAGGGCGGCGCAAAGCGCCCTTGCCAACGGCTCAAGCTTGATGGGTTTGCTCATGAACCCGTCCATTCCTGCAGCCATGCAGGCATCACGCGTCTCCTCCTTGACGTCAGCGGTCAGCGCAATGATCGGAATGCGCCGCTCCACGGTGTGCTCGGCCCGGCGGATATGCGCGGTGGCCTCGATTCCATCCATGACCGGCATGTGATAGTCCATCAGGATCACGTCGTAGCGGCCCAAGGACCACATCTCCACGGCCTTCTTGCCGTCAACCGCGACCTCCACCAGGCAGTTCAGCCGCTCCAGCATCCGGCAACAGACCATCTGGTTTACGGTGTTGTCCTCCGCCAGGAGTACCCGGGTACCGACCGGGATGATGTGCTCGAAATTCCCGGATTCCACGGATTTGGCCAATGACAGGTTGGGAATATTTTCGGCACCCTCGAGAAACTCCTCGCCCAGCAAACCCGCATTCTTCGGTCGCCCCCTGGCCAGGGGCAGGGTCACCTCGAACCAGAAACGGGAACCCTCGCCAAGCACACTGGACACCCCCACCTCGCCGCCCATCATGCCCGCCAGTTCGCGGCAGATCGCCAGCCCGAGACCCGTGCCACCCTTTACGCGGGTAATCGAGTCATCCACCTGGCGGAACGGCAGAAATACGGTATCAATGCTTTCCGGCGGAATGCCGCACCCGGAGTCCTCCACCCAGACGCAGATCCGGCCC